>NZ_AP014821.1:3450108-3800144 GCF_001548115.1 Geminocystis sp. NIES-3709
TAAAATTGCTCCTTATACCCTCGTCATTCAAGGAGATGAATTATTAATTGCTGATAACGGGGATAATATTCGTTTAGATGCAGAAAATATTTTAAGAGTTGTTAAAGATAAAAAAGGCAAACCTATCACTTTATTAAACAATATTTCTTTACCGATCGAACCTGGACAATTAGTTGCTTTAGTGGGAGGTAGTGGTGCGGGAAAATCAACTTTTATGCGGACTCTATTAGGTATCGAGCCTACAACTTCGGGGACTGTATATTTAAACGGAGAAAACTTAAGAAATAACTTTAATATTTATCGTAATCAAATTGGTTATGTACCTCAATCTGATATTGTTCATCGTGATTTAAGGGTAGAAGAAGTTTTGCGATATACTGCTAAATTAAGACTACCTAATGATGCAGATATTGACTCAATTATTGAAAAAACTTTAGTTGATATTGAAATGGTAGAAAGACGAGATGTTTTTGTAAAAAATTTGAGTGGTGGACAGTTAAAAAGAGTCTCGATCGGGGTAGAATTATTAGTAGATCCAAAGCTATTTTTTCTTGATGAACCTACTTCTGGTTTAGATCCGGGATTGGATAAAAAGATGATGCAATTGTTAAGAAAGTTAGCAGATCAAGGAAGAACAGTGATTCTTGTTACCCATGCTACTACTAATATTAACCTCTGCGATCGATTAGTATTTTTAGGACAAGGCGGAAATTTATGCTATTTTGGCAATTATCAAGATGCTACGAAATTTTTTGACTTAAAAACAGGAGATTTTGCTGATATTTATATACAATTAGATAGTAAAGAAGCTGTTTTAGATACCGCTAATAAATTTAAACGATCGGAATTTTATGATAAATATATAACTCAAAAATTAGGCACAGATTATCAAAGTAAAGCTACCATAAAACCAAAAAAAGTTAAGGGTAATTTTATTCAACAAGTTTTAATTTTATCTCAAAGATATTATCAATTAATTATGAGAGATAAAGTTAATTTAATTATCTCTTTATTAACGGCACCTATTGGCATATTTTTAATTGATTTAGCTATTAGAAAACAAGAACCTTTTATTTTAGGGGAAAAAGCAGATCCAGCTTTAGCACCTTTAACTCAAACTGTGATATTTGTATTCACTTCTGCGGCAATTTGGGTAGGTTTAGCAACATCCTTACAAGAAATAGTAAAAGAAATAGATATTTACTTACGAGAAAGATTAGTTAACCTAAATTTATTCGCTTATTTAAAATCAAAAATAGGCGTATTAAGTGGATTAGCATTTTTACAAACTGTTTTGATGGTAGCAGTTATTTTATTCGCCTTTTCTCCTCCTGAATCCGAGACAATTTCATGGTTAGCAGGGATTAGTATCACCACTTTTCTAACACTTTTTGCCTCCATGTCTCTCGGTTTAATGATTTCTGCCACCGTCAAAAATAGTACCCAAGCCAATAGTGCTTTACCTTTGCTTTTGTTACCACAAATTATCTTCTCAGGAGTTTTATTTCAAATTGAAGGTGTTGCTAAGTATTTGTCGTGGTCGATGATAAGTCGTTGGTCTGTAGGTGCTTATGGTTCATTAGTTAATATCAATAGCCTAGTACCTGAAGTAAAAGTATTACCTGATGGTACAGAAATTGAACCACCTTTCAAAATTACGGATGTTTATGATCCTGACTGGGGTAATTTAAGTTTAAACTGGAAAATCTTAGTATTACACAGTCTTATCTATTTAACCATTACATGGATTATGCAAAAAAGAAAAGACATTCTTTAAATATCTCAATTCGAGATAAATCGGTAGAATTTTGAGGATAAATCAATTTAATAAATCCTTTAAAATTAAAATAATTTTTGAAGATCAATTTTTATTTCAGTAGGATTATTCAAGTTAACAGTATTTTCAGGGGAAAGTTTTTGTATATTTTGATAATAATTTTTCTGAGGATTTTGATATATTTCTAAAAAGTTTTGATTTAAGTCAATTAACCATACTTCTTGAATTTTACTTTCAGCATAAAGAGGTAATTTAATATTTCGATCGTAATCAATACTGGTATCCGCTACTTCTATTAATAAAAAAATATCATCAGGATTGGGATGGTTAAAAGCGTAAAAATCTTCCCTCGGTTTGAGTAAAACTAGATCAGGTTGTGGCTCAGAATTATTATTTAATTTTATTGGATTTTGAACACTTATAATTACTTGCTCTCCCAATTTTATACTTAATAATTGATTTAATTTGTTAACACAAGAAGCGTGTTTAAATCCTACTGGTGACATTTCAAATATTTCTCCTTTAATTAACTCAATAAAGTAATCTTCTTTTAAAATACCAAAATGGATCATTTGGTGATAATCTTCAGTAGAAAATTTTAGAGTAGGGAATCTTAATGCCTTCATATCTGTTTATTTCATCAAAGTTTTTCTTTAATATAGCAAATTTTTCAAAGCCAGTTTTAGATATTTATGGTAGAGAGAGAATGAAATTTGTGATTATTATTATTTTCTCTCTATTTTTTTTAAGTCTTTTTTGATTAATTTTCTTCTAATTTAATCTAAAGTAGAGATATAGATATAATACTATTAATTTTACTATACTCTACACCTATTTTGATCAAAAAACTATTTTAATAAACTCTAAATACTGATCATAATTAACTGTTTTTTGATTAACGATCGAACTTGATCGAGACTAAAATTAACCTGAGTAAGAATATCTTTTACTGTTAAACTTTGAATCGGATTTTTAGCACAATATTGCATAAACGCAAACTCCTCATCATCAATAGTTATCGGTTGAAATTGATAATCTAATAAACTTTTGCTTTCCCATCCAAAAATACAGGGATTAAGTTCAGGTTTTCCTTGATTTAGTAAATCATTATCTTCCCAATTATGTCTAATTAAAGGAGGTTTTGTTAAGAAAAACTCATAATGGGTGATATTATCGGGATCAAGTACTTCAATTAAACGATAACGTTGTTGAGGTGTTAAATTTTTTGCTCGACTGATTAAGTCTGGATTTTTGCCGATTAATCTTTCTAATTGCCATGTATCAGGATTGGAAAAACCAACAAATTCTAAACCAGAACTATTGATAAATTCGAATAAAGTATCAATATTATAGTCAACTTCTTGGGGATGGACGTACATATCTGCAAAACATTCATCTCTTTGATTTTCCCATTGCCAACGTTGTTTTTCTTTTGTTACTAAACGATTGTTTTCCGGTAGTGTGGCAAAAATTTCCCTACCAACTTTTACCCCATCTACATAATCTCCTCGTTTGTCACCTTGTAGAAGTGCAATTGCTTTTTGCATTAATTGAATTTCCCATCTACCCAACTCCCCATAGACGAAAATGTGCATAATTCCACCTAATGCTAACTTCTTAGCTAAGGCTTTAATACCTGTTTCTGGTTCTGGTAAATGATGTAATACACCAACACAATTAATTAAATCAAAAGTACCCTCTAAATTATCAACGGATTCAAGGGGAAGTTGTTTAAAGGTGATTGTACCTTGAAAATTATTTAATACCCCTGATTTTTCTAGTCGTTTTTGTGCAGTAGCTAAAGCATTTTCACTTATATCGATGGCAGTTATATCAGCGTAAGGATTATGAAGTACTAAATATTCAGTACCAGATCCTGTACCACAACCAGCATCCAAAATACGGATTTTTTCTTGTGAGGGTTTTATTCCAGTACAAAAGCTATAAGCTGATTGATAGTGCCAACGCCAATTATATCCCGGAGGTGGTTCATCTAATAAAGGATCTGGAGGAAAAGGATATGTGTTATAAAGTTTTTGAACGGCTTTTCTAACTTCGGACATTTTATTTTATTCATATCATTATTGATCAATTATTTATTATCGATCGTAAATGATAATATTGATACTCACTTCATCAAATCAACGATTCTAAGATAGTCATTAAAATATTGCAAGTTATTAAGAAACACCGATCGACCAAGATAACAAACTTACAATAGAGTTAGTTACTATCATTAAACCAGAAATAGATATGACGATCGCCACTATTAACCCCTTCAATGGAGAAACCCTACAAATTTTTACACCTTTAACCAGTGAAGAAATTAATCAAAAATTGGCTTTAGCCGTCTCCACATTTCAAGACTATCGTCTTACATCTTTAGAATTTCGGGGAGAAAGATTACTCAAAACAGCAGAAATATTGGAAGTAAATAGAGAAAAATATGCCAAGTTAATGACGATAGAAATGGGTAAACCCATTAAACAAGCCGTAGCTGAAATTAATAAATGTGCAGTAGTTTGTCGTTTTTATGCAGAAAATGCCCAAAAATTCCTAACTCCCAAATATATTGACACTGATGCTAGTGAAAGTTTCGTTACTTATCAACCTTTAGGAGCTATTTTAGCCGTAATGCCTTGGAATTTTCCCTTTTGGCAAGTATTTCGTTTCCTTTCTCCCGCTTTGATGGCTGGTAATGTGGGATTGCTTAAACACGCTTCTAATGTGCCTCAATGTGCTTTAGCGATCGAATCTGTGTTATTATCGGCTGGTTTTCCTGAAGGTGTTTTCCAAACTTTATTAATAGAATCCCCTCAAGTTGAAAAGGTGTTAAGGGATAGTCGAGTCAAAGCAGTCACTCTTACCGGTAGCGAATTAGCAGGAAAAAGTGTGGCTTCTATCGCCGGTCAAGAATTAAAGAAATCTGTATTAGAATTAGGTGGTAGTGATCCTTTTATCGTTTTAGATGATGCTAATATCGAGGAGGCCACAGAAGTCGCCGTTACTGCTAGAATGTTGAATAATGGTCAAACTTGCATCGCCGCTAAAAGATTTATTTTACACAACTCGATCGCTGATGAATTTGAAAAATTATTAGTAGAAAAATATCACAATCTCATTCTTGGTGATCCTCTTGAACCTAACACGGATATAGGCCCTTTAGCAACCCCAAACATTCTCAAAGATATTACTCATCAAGTCAGTAAAACGATCGAAATGGGTGGTAAAGTTTTAATTGGTGGACAAACCATAGAAAATAAAGGTAATTTTTATCCCCCCACAATTTTGACGAATATTCCTGTTAATTCCCCTGGCATGATTGAGGAATTTTTTGGGCCTGTAGCGTTATTATTTAGAGTAAATAACCTTCAAGAAGCGATCGAGTTAGCTAATTCAACTATTTTTGGCTTAGGTGCATCAATATGGACAAAAAACGAAGAAAATATTAAAATAGCCGTCAGGGATATAGAAGTGGGAGCATTATTTATCAATGGATTAGTAAAATCCGATCCTCGTTTACCATTTGGTGGCACAAAAAGTTCAGGTTATGGTAGAGAATTAAGTATGGAAGGAATGCACGAATTTGTAAATATTAAGACTGTTTGGCAAAAATAATCAAAATCTATACAGCCCATTTGATATTTACAGTTATATCTTAGGAAGAAAAAGTTTTTTACACAAACGAATACTGAGTAATCATTTTAGAAAAAGATACCAAATGGGTTCTATAAAAGTTACTAAATTACGACAATATCACCATTAGTCAAAGCCAATCCAGTATTCAAAGAGGCAAATTGCACTGCCCCTGTTGCACCATTTCCATCTACATCAAAAAAGAATGCACCATTACTAGAGTTATAGATGAAACGATGAGCAGATGTGGTAGCCGATGAACCAATATGGAATTGATTTACTGGTAAAGTACCCAAGGATAAACCACCGCTAAAACCATTACGACGAATCAAAATAGTATCATCACTAAGATTAAAGTCAGTAATACGGGCGCGCAGCGTGCCTTCGGCATCGATTCCCTCATTAACGGTAGTAAAACGGAAAAAGTCATCCCCAGTACCACCGATAAGACTATCATTTCCTAATCCACCAGTGAGAGTGTCATTACCACCACGTCCATTTAACGTATCATTTCCACTACCACCAGTGAGATGGTTGTCAAGATTATTCCCAGTAATACTATTATTGAGGGTGTTACCAGTACCGTTGATATTTGTTGTTCCTTCTAACACTAGATTTTCGACATTTGTTCCCAGACTGTAGTTAATAGTCGATCGAACTGTATCTGTACCCTCTGTGAGATTTTCAAGGATTCGATCGCCTGAACTGTCCACATAGAAAGTATCATTTCCTGTTCCACCAATCATGGAATCGTTGCCAATACCACCAGTGAGAGTATCATTACCACCACGTCCATTAAGGGTATCATTTCCAGTACTACCATTGAGAAGGTTATTAAAGTTATTCCCCGTGAGACTATTATTGAGGGTGTTTCCTGTGCCGTTGAGATTTCCTGTGCCTTCTAACACTAAATTTTCGACATTTGTGCCTAAAGTGTAAGCAATAGTCGATCGAACTGTATCTGTACCCTCGTTACTATTTTCAAGGATTCGATCGCCTGAACTGTCCACATAGAAAGTATCATTTCCTGTTCCACCAATCATGGAATCGTTGCCAATACCACCAGTGAGAGTATCATTCCCACCACGTCCATTAAGGGTATCATTTCCAGTACCACCATTGAGAAGGTTATTAAAGTTATTCCCCGTGAGACTATTATTGAGGATGTTTCCTGTGCCGTTGAGATTTCCTGTGCCTTCTAACACTAAATTTTCGACATTTGTGCCTAAAGTGTAAGCAATAGTCGATCGAACTGTATCTGTACCCTCTGTGAGATTTTCAAGGATTCGATTACCTGTACTATCCACATAAAAGGTGTCATTTCCCGTACCACCAATGAGAGTGTCGTTGTTATCTCCCCCCGTTAAAGTATCGTTACCATCACCACTAATAATTGTCAGATTGGAATTACTATAACTAACAAAACCATTTTTTAACTTACTGGCATTGATGTTGTCTGCTTTATTCGTTCCATATACCATTAAACGATCGTTTTCTACGAACAAAAAGTAATTCGGTTTTTCCTCTTTAGCACCCCCTTCGGCTGGTTTATTATAAGAAAGTCGCCCTTCATGTTTACTCTTAAATTTATTTGGTGAAAAGTTACTATGGGGTTGATAAGCTAAGACGCATTTAACTTACATTGATTAATTCACCCTTATTCTTAAATTTTTTACTCCAATTAATTACTAAACCTCCTTCATTTAATAAGTAATTTACTGTTTTTTCTAGCTGTTCTTTATTTTCAAAGTTTCTATAAGCTATATATTCCTTTGCCGAATGCCACACTAATTCTATTAAGTTATAATCTGGACTATATACCGGTAAATATTCTAGTCTTATATTCGGTAGATTTTTTTCTATTTTTTCTACTATTTCCTTTTTTTTATGGAAACTTGCGTTGTCTAATATTATGATTATTTTCGGACCACATTCTTTAAAATCTTTTTCATCATTTCCCTTACTTACCCATTCATTTTTTATTTCTTCCCATAACTTTTTTAATTGTTCACAAAACGTTTCTGAATCACCTTTTTTTATTACAAAACATCTTCTTTTTTTATCCGAATATCTTATTCCTCCCATGATATTTACTCTTCCTCTTCTTCTTTCTCCCTTCACCTTTTTTCTTTTTCCTTTTTTCGTCCATGTTTTTCTTCTTATCACCCTTAAACTAAAACCACATTCATGAGGGGCTGTGTGGCGAATTTAGTTCGCCACTTTAAACGCCCCATCCCAAAACCATACTTGAACTAACTCAGGATTCTCTTTACCTATTTCTATGTAATGTTCTAATTTTTCTTTAAATGCTTTTCTTTGTTCTTGATTTTGTTTGTCTTCTAAACTATATTTTCCCCAAATATAACTATACTTTTTTCTTTTTAATATCCTCACTACTTGTGATTTGCTTAATTTAATTCCTGTTTCTTTTTCCAAATGTTCTGATAATCTTTGCCCCGTCCATCGACCAAAATCATATCCAAAATCTTCAGGATTTTTATCAACTACTTCTAATAATCTTTCAATATATTTATCCGTTGCTTTTGTTTGGTTTCCTTTTCTTCTTTTATCTTGCAATGAATCTACATTATTAGGATTACCATGAACTGCCCAGTAAGCCACCGTTTTGGGGGAACAACCCAAAAAAACTGCTATTTCTTGATAATTTTTACCATCATTCTCTAATAAAAATATTAAAATTCTTTCCCTGACTTCCGATCTCTTTTCTATTTTTAAAGCATCTTGTAGATACTTTCTTTCTTCCTCTGACAAAAAATTTTTAGAAGGCATAAATCACACCTAAGTTTTATCTTTTCTGACTTAAATTATATACCAAATCAATGCGTCTTAGCTTAATCGTCTAAAGTGAAAAGGTTATTGACAAATTTAAAGTCATGTTTACTGGGATCAATTAAACTTTGAAACACATCAACAACCCAACCATGCGCCCCACCTCCATCGGTTAATTGATTGAAATTAACTAAAAATGATTCGTCTGCCCAACTGGCAAATTCTTCATTTCCTGCAATACTGGGATCACCTACAAAAGCCCTCGAAAATTGAGCTACATCCTTGAATGGTTTTGGTCGATCGTTTTCATCATTATAACCATCATTATCGAAATCCAAATCATATCCTAAAAAGTCTGGGAAATTTATTTTATTAACTTCTGATGGGGGATCTAATGCGGTGATACTTTTTACCATAGAGTTAGGATCAGGGTTTTCCTCCTTATATAAGGAAGCCAATTCAGAACTAACTAAAGTTCCTAAACTATGACCCACTAAATTAAGTTTTGTAGCATCAGTTAAACCCCAATTTTTCAGGGTTTCTTGGATCTGTTCAGCGAGGGGACGAATCCAACTAGCGGCAATAAAGTTTTCACCCAGTCTCAAAGCAACTGTATCATTGCCTTTATTAGCTGTATGGGCTATTTCTGTCCAATCTAAAGCCAATACAATATCATTCGGTTTAGCTCTGGCTATAGTTTGACCTAACTCTATAAATTGTCCAAAATTTCCATTCCAACCATGAAAGACAAGCCAAACATTTTTACCTGCTGGATAGGATTTTTTTAACTGCTCATCAGAAGTAGAAACAATCTTAAAATTAGCATCTCTGAAAAAGGGATCTTCGATCTTTTCGTGATTAGGAGAGTTTGGATCGCCTCCTGTTACAGTAAAGGAAGTTTCAATATTAATAGGAGTAAGATAATCACTCACGTCTAAGATGACCAAACCACCAGAACCAGAAAGAAAAGCCCGATCTCCCACCACATCTACATCATAAGCATTTCCAGAATACCCAGAATAGCTACCCAACGGAGTGGGTGCAGAGGGATTAGCTATATCTAATATCACTAAACCACCATCATAAGTATAATTGGTAACAAAAGCCCGATCGCCCACCACTTCTACATCCATAGCATACCCAGGAGTATTGTAACTACCCAAGATTGTGGGTGCTGAGGGATTAGCTATGTCTAATATCACTAAATCACCATACCCAGTGGCAACAAAAGCCTGATCGTCCACCACTTTCACATCCAAAAAAGCATACCCAGTATCGTAGCTACCCAAGATTGTGGGTGCAGAGGGATTAGCTATGTCTAATATCACTAAACCATCTCGGCCAGCCACAAAAGCCCGATCGCCTACCACTTCTACATCATGAGCTCTCCCAAAATAGCTACCCAACCTAGTCGGTGGTGAGGGATCAGCTATGTTTAATATCACTAAAGCATCCCGGTCAATCACAAAAGCTAGATCGCCCAACACTTCTACATCCAAAACATACCCAGTATTGTAGCTACCCAAGATTGTGGGTGCTGAGGGATTAGCTATGTTTAATATCACTAAACCACCATCATAACCATAATTGGTAACAAAAGCCCGATCGCCCACCACTTCTACATCAAAAACAGAGGAGGTTGTCCCAGTGTTACTAATTACAATGGGTTGATTAGGATCAGAAATATCTAAAATGAGAAGTCCATTGTTAGCAATATACGCATAATTTCCAATTACCTTGACTGTGGAAAATGCGCCCGCCTGTTCTTCCCCCCATTGTCCAATCACGTTGATGCTTTGTTCGATTTCTATGGCTTCCCCGTCAATGTAGATAATAGCGGTGTCCTCTTCCGCTCTAAGTTTTGATAGTTCATCCTCTGTTAATGTTTTACCTTGCACTAAAGCGGAAAAGATCGCCCCTTCGTCTCCGGGGGTGTCTATAGAGTTAATCTGTGCATCGATGAAGTGTCCGATTTCTTCTAGCAGTACGTTGCGAATAGCTAGGAAAGATTGTTGCTCTAGGAGGGTGGATGATAAATAAATGGTGTTGCTAGTGGCGCTATAAGCTCCTTGAGCGTTGTTGAGAATGGTTGAGGGGAGGATTTGGATTTGAGGGAGGTTGCTGAAGTCTTGGTTACGCCATCGGGAAAAGATGTTATGGGCTTCGGTGGGGTTGTAGTTTTCTCCAAAAGCGGTGGTGAGGATGGTGGGGAGTTCGGGGTTAAGGGAGGCGTTTAGGAGGAGGTTTTGGGCTTCGGTAAGGGCTTGGGTGAGTTTGGTCATGGCGAGGAGATAAATATATTTTATAAATATTTACATACATAAATCTAACACCTTTTCGATCGATCGGATTACCCGGAAGGGTAAGGGTCACGAAATCGTAACATTTTTCTATTTTTGGTGAATAAAATTTGATCAGCTATTATTGATAAACTCTCCCTTTCCATTGTCCACCTTTTCCTTGCCAGTATCTCAAAGCAGAGTCGATCGTCATGAAACTGTATAATAATGCAATAATAGGCAAAAGAAAACAATAGAAAAAGGGCAATTGATAAAGTTTTATAGTAGGATAATAAGTTAAAGCCATCATTAAGAGAATTATTACTCCCATAATAATTAAAGATAACTGAGCAGTCATCAGACCTGTTAAAACAGCGATCGGAACAGTAAAATAAGTAATAGTCATAGCTAAAATTGTACCTATTAACAAAAAACCAGAATAGTTTAATTGAGTAAAAGCAGTACGCGCTACCATATTCCAAATTGGTGTTAGAGTGTCATAACTTCTTAAACTAATAGTTGTATCACTCAACCCTAACCAAATACTGCGATTAGGAGGTAAGGTTTCCTTCACTAATTTGGCTAAAGTACAATCATCAATCAAAGCCTCTTTTAACGCCTCTATACCCCCAATTCTTGTCAAAGCCGATTCTCGAATCAAGATACACCCCCCTGCCGCCGCCGCCACTTTTTTTGTAGAATTGTTGACAAGGGGAAAAGGATATAATTTTTGAAAGAAGAAAATAAAAGCTGGAATTAATAGTTTTTCCCAAAAACTTTCACAGCGTAATTTAACCATTAAAGACACTAAATCAAGATTATCTTTTTCTGCTTTCGCTAATAATTTACTGATATTATTTGTAGAGTGTTTTATATCTGCATCAGTAAATAAAAAATAATTAGTGTTAAAGTGCTGTTTTGCCCAAGTAATTCCTTGAGACATTGCCCATAATTTCCCACTCCATCCTAAAGGTAATGGTTGTCCTTTAATAATAGTTAATTGATCTTCTTTGTTATTATTTGTAGCAGTTTTTTGCGCTATTTCACCAGTATTATCTTCACTCTGATCATCAACTAAAATAATATTTAGATTTCCTTGATAATTTTGATTTAATAAAGAATTAAGACTATTAGAGATATTTTCAGCTTCATTTCTTGCAGGTATAATTACAGTAACAGAAGGATAAATATCTAAGGATAATTCTTCTAAATTTTGATTACACAACCAAAAATCGCCTCTTGCTAAAATTAAATAAACCCAAATTATGAATGATAAACTTAGTAAAAAAAATAACATAACTGGTCAGGTTAAAATCATCTGTAACTATCGGTTTCTATTTTACGTTTAAATGGTAATTTTGCATAAAAAAATAAGGGGACGATCGTCCCCCCGTTGTCAGGTTAAATTAAATTAAGTTAACCCAAAATATTCAGAAGATAATTAGGTAATTACATTAAACCTAATTGAGCCAAAATACCTTTACCAGTCAATAATTCGGTAGCAATACCAATTAAAAATCCTAACATTGCTAAACGACCGTTCCAGTTTTCAGCAAAAGCAGTGAATCCTACTTTAGTTTCTTTGTTTTCCATGACTTGTGTCTCCTATATATTAAAATTGCATTGGTGTCAAACAATATAAATCTAATTTAACATAAGTTTTCAAAGTTGACAATAAAACTTTACATTTTGATCAAAATTATTGAGGATTGGTTATATTAGCGTTATTTAAGTATTAAAAAGATTACTTTAAAATCTAAACTCTGAATATAAGTTTCTCCCTTGCCATTGCCTATTTATGAAATAATTGAAGGTGAAAAATTTTTAAAAAACTGATTATATATGAAACTTACTCCGTGGAAAAAGATAGTTAAAATAGCTATTACCACAATTTCTATTTTTATCATCTCGATCGCATTTAACCCATTAGGTTTACAAAATGCTCATGCTGTATTAGCTCAAGGAGATGCGATTACTGATCCTAATGCAATTTTACGCTATGCTTTACCGATCGATAATGATATTGTCCGTCAAATTCAGGGGGATATTGAGAAAATTGCCAAAGATTTAAGAGCAAAACGTTGGCCTTTAGTAGCTAAAAGAGTTAAAAATGCAGGTTTTTTACTAAACTTACACCAAAATGATCTTGTTACCAGCGTACCAGAAGAATTGCAACCAAGAGCAAAAGAATTAGTTTCTGCAATGACGGAAGATGTGGCAAAACTTCAGGAATTAATTGAAAAAGAAGATAGAGAACAAATTTATTCTATCAGAGCTGAAATTTTAGATAATATTACTGAGTTAGAGCAGGATATGGTTACAGGATTTCCTTTTACTGTACCTGAAGAATATGCTAACCTACCTCAGTTATTAGGTCGAGCAAAAGTCGAAGTACAAACCTCTCAAGGCAATTTAGTTATTGTTGTGGATGGCTATAGTGCTCCCGTCACAGGTGGAAACTTTATTGACTTAGTGCAACGGAAATTTTATGATGGTTTACCTTTTTCTCGGGCTGAAGATTTTTATGTAATTCAAACAGGTGATCCTATTGGCGAAGAAGAAGGATTTATCGATCCTACAACTCAAGAATATAGAGCAATACCTTTTGAAGTATTAGTAAAAGGAGAATCTGAACCCATTTATGGTTTAACGACAGAAGATTTAGGATTGTATTTAGCTCAGCCTGTGTTACCTTTTAACGCTTATGGAGCAGTCGCTTTAGCTCGTCCTACAACTGATCCTAATGGTGGTTCATCTCAGTTTTTCTTCTTCAAATTTGACAATGAAGTAACACCTCCCGGATATAATCTGATGGATGGTAGATTTGCTGTTTTTGGCTATGTAACAGAAGGTGCAGAGGTATTAGATAAACTAACCGCAGAAGATAAAATTATTTCTATGCAAGTTATTGAAGGACAAGAAAACCTCAAAACTAATTAGGGGTTACTCAAAAAGTCTTTTGATGAGGAATAGGTATTAGGTATTGGGTATTAGGTTAAATAATGAAAAATTAAGGTTTTGAGATTATCTGTATGTAGTGCACAAAGAGATTTCAAAAAATAGGGTCAAAAATGCTGAGTTTTTGACTAAAATTGTTAAAATTGCACACTTTTTTGTTAGTGTAATATGCCTAAATCCTTGATTTTTATAGTTTTCTGATTCATTCACCACCCCGTAATTAAGAATCAGGAGAGAGGAGAAATACTTAATATAGTCATTTCAGTTAACTTTGAGACGGTTTGTTAACCTGAAATGTCGATTTAGTAACACTAACAGGATTTGACAATGTCTCATTCTTATTTGAAATTACGATAAAATCATGGAATATAACTTACCTTGTCAACGTTGGAAATTTTATTCTCAAAATCCCACTTTAGTTAATCAGTTAGTTGAGAGATTGGGGTTATCTTCTATTGTTGCTCAGGTTATTATCAACCGTGGCATGGTTAATGTCGATGATGTACAAAGTTATGTTAATCCTGAAATTATTAATTTACCTTCTCCTCTCACAGAATTTCCTGATTTACCTAAAAGTATCGAAATTCTCAAAAATACGATCGAGTCTAAGCAAAAAATAGCTATTTGTGGAGACTATGATGCTGATGGCATGACAAGCACCGCCTTATTATTGAGAGGTTTAAGGCATTTGGGGGCAAAAGTTGACTATGCTATTCCTAGTCGGATGAAAGATGGCTATGGTATCAATAAACGTATTGTAGAGGAATTTAAAGAAGAAGGAGTGAGTTTAGTTTTAACCGTTGATAACGGTATTTCTGCCTATGATGCGATCGCAAGAGCTAAAGAATTAGGATTACAAGTAATTATTACTGATCATCACGATTTACCATTAAAATTACCTCCCGCCGATGCCATTTTGAACCCGAAATTATTACCAAAAACTTCCCCTTATTATGGTTTAGCCGGGGTAGGAGTTGCCTATGTTTTAGCTGTCACCCTTGCCCAAAATTTGAACAAATTACAAGGATTGACCAAACCTCTTTTAGAATTATATACCGTAGGCACGATCGCTGATATGGCACCCTTAACGGGGGTGAATCGCCGTTGGTTAAAAAGAGGACTGAAATTATTATCAAAATCAGATATTTTAGGTATCAAATCTTTAATTACTTTGGCTGAAGTTGACGGCAAAAAAAAACAATTAAATTCTGATGATATAGGTTTTAAAATCGGGCCAAGAATTAATACGATAGGAAGACTAGATGATCCACAAATTGTTATAGAATTACTGACTACCGATGATGAAAAAGTAGCTATCACAAGGGCAATGCAATGTAATCAATCGAATCAAACTCGTCAAAATTTAACTAAACAAATTGAGCAAGAAGCGATTAAAATAATTGAGGAAAAACAGATAAATTGGCAAGACGATCGACTTTTATTAATTGTTCATGAAAATTGGCATCATGGAATCATCGGATTAGTTGCATCTCGTTTATTAGAAAAATATGGAGTACCTGTTTTTATCGGTACTTATGAGGAAGACAATCCAGAATTAATAAGAGGTTCAGCTAGAGGCATTGAGGAATTTAATATTTTTTCGGCACTGCAATATTGTGATGATTTATTAAGTAAATATGGAGGACATAAAGCGGCGGGGGGTTTTGGTTTTCCTACTAAAAATTTGCCCTTAATTCACGATCGTTTAAGAGAATTTGCTCATCAAACTTTAATACCAGAATATTTAAAACCTTTAATTAAAATAGATACAGAAATTAGTTTTAAAGATATTACTTTTCAGTTATTAAAAGAAATAGATAGTTTATATCCTTGGGGTATTGAAAATAATGAACCTATTTTTTCTAGTTTGAATGTCAAAGTATCTTCTCAACAATTAACAAAAACAGGGGAACATTTACAACTTAAATTTGTACAAGATGATATAGAATTAAAAGCGATCGCTTGGCGTTGGAATCAGTATTATCCTTTACCACCAACGATCGATATAGCCTATAAAATTAAAGAAAATGATTGGAATGGGAATAAATCAATTCAACTAGACATTGTAGGGGTAAGAAAAAGTTAATTTTGTCATTGATCATTAGTCATTGTTAATTGTTAAGGTTGAACCCTTTGTGTCTAAATCTAAACAACGAACATCGGCATTAACACCCAAATCACCCCATGTTGTTTTAATCCCCGTCATAACTTTTTCAGCGTTGATACTAGAAGATAAAGCTAATAAAGTAGGGCCAGCACCACTAATCACCATACCATAACCATCAGCTTTGATTACTGCTTTATAAATGTCGTCATAACCTTTGATGAGGCTTTTGCGGTAAGGTTGATGTAATTTATCTTTTAAGGCTTCTTTTAACCAATTTTCGTTTCCTGTTTCTAAACCTTTAATCAATAAACCCAAATGGGCAATATTATATACAGCGTCATGATAACTTAATTGTTTCGGTAAAACTGCCCTAGCGGATTCTGTTGAGAGTTCAAAATCGGGTATTCCTAGGATGAATTTTATATCTTGATGACAGTTTATCGGTACAAATTGCCAGTTATTTTTTTCTCCCACAGATAAAATACAATTACCTAAAAAAGCAGGTACAACATTATCTGGATGTCCTTCTAGTTCGATCGCTAAATCGATTAATTCTGATGAAGATAACTTGTTTGTGGAGTAGTAATTAGCGGCTAACAATCCAGCGACGATCGCAGTAGCGGAACTACCCAAACCCCTTGCTAAAGGTACATTAATTTTAATTTTGATGTCAACATAAGGAGGAGTTATACCCGTATGATGATAGAAATGCAGAAAAGACTTATAGAGTAAATTATCCTCACTCAAACTAATTTTTTCAGCCCCATCACCTACCACGGTAAAAGATGTTTTATTCTCATCCAACGAAAACTCAAACTCATTATAAAAACTTAACGCAGTACCAATACAATCAAAACCAGAACCCAAATTAGCAGTAGTAGCCGGGACTTGAACCAAAATAGAATTAGAAGAATCCATAATCAATTTATCATAAAGCACAATTATTAATTATCAATTATCGATCGATCTCTTGCAAAATAAAAATAACGTTTTCTGGTTTCTGAATCTCTGGGATATTGTTTAAAAGGATAACAAACATAATATATTTATCTGAGTTCGATTGAATGTTGAGAAAAATTAGATCTATAGCAATTTGTGATATTATTTTTTAGTGCCTAAGTGGAAAAAGATTTATTCTGCACCATTCAGGAGTAAAATAAATAAACCATTTGTAAAGAAGATTAGCCATATAAGGCATGGTTTGGTTACAGAAATTGTTTACAAAAACTGAAAATGAGAATGATCTCTCCGACAAAAACTACGGGAGGGATTGGGTAACACTTGATCCTGAAATCTTTGGTCGCAGTAAAATTTACTTTAGTACGAATCAAGACATCGATTTGTACGAATTAGAAGAATTATGCGACTCCGTCGGATGGGCAAGAAGACCGTTAAGAAAAGTCCGAAAAGCATTAGATAATAGCTATTTAGTGGCTTCTGCTTGGGAAGTACGAGGTGCGAGAACTGTTTTAATTGGTTTTGCCCGTGCTACATCTGATCATGCCTTTAACGCTACTATTTGGGATGTGGTGATACACCCTCGTTTTCAAAATAAGGGATTAGGCAAAATTTTTATGAAATATATGATTAAGAAACTTCGTGCTGATGATATTAGTAACGTTACCTTATTTGCCGATCCTCATGTGATAGAGTTTTACCGTCGCTTAGGTTTTGTATTAGATCCCGAAGGGATTAAAGGTATGTTTTTGTATCCTGATTAAAATTATTCTGTAGTGTATAAATTTATTAATAAGCTAAGACGCATTTAAGCTCCATATAATTTTGTTACTGATAAATAAATCTGCCCTGTGTGTGCCTCATTTACAATCTAAATGTGTTTGCGACTTACTATTATCTATTCCTCGTTTTCACCAATAATTTTATACTTCACTGAGGAAAAATTTATTTCTAACTTTCTTTGGAATACTGTTTCTCAACTTATTATAATTGGAAATAGCCTCGGTTTACTAGGAGCGAATAAACATGGTTACTCCTATCACATACAGGATTCAGCTTGTAATTATCTGAATATTCGTTCTCCATATCAGTTTGACTACGAGGCTATCTAAAAATAGTGAGAGGCAAAAACTGTGAAGTGGCAACAAGAAATTATTATCAAAGATACTCACAGGGGAATTTATTATAAAGATGGTGTTTTTGTTAAAATTTTAAACGCTGGTAGATATGTTATTCCTCCTCATATTAATTGGGGAATTTGGCGTACTCCCAAAATAGAAATAACTCTAGTCGATATTCGGGAAAGAGATTTAACCATTAAGGGGCAAGAAATTTTAACCGCTGATAAAGTAGCCATTCGAGTTAGTATTATTGTTCAATTTCGAGTTGTTGATGCCCGTGCCGCCATTCATGAAGTAGAAAACTATGAAAATCGTCTTTATAGTGATGTACAATTAGCGGCGAGACGCTCTTTAGCTTCTATGTCTCTGGAGCAGATTTTAACTAATCGTAATCAACTTAGTGAAGATATTTTACAAGATGTTCAAGAAGTGGCAAGTCGTTATGGTATTTCCATTTTAAGAGCGGATGTGAAAGATTTAATCTTCCCTGGTAATTTGCAGGAAATTATGAACAAGGTTTTAGCTACTGAGCGTTTAAGCCAAGCACAATTAGTCGAAGCCCGTACCAAAGCTGAAGTTAAGAAAATTGAAGCTCAAGCACAACAAGAAATAAGACAACTACAAACAGAGGCGGAAATTATATCTAAACAAAAAACCGCTACTCAGGAAGCTGAAATTCAACAGATTAAAACTCAAGCCATTATTGATAGTTTAAAACAATTGGAATCCGTGGCGATCGCTTATAGTAATCATCCAGCATTACTAAGGTTACAAGAATTGGAAATGTTGAAAGAATTAGCTAACAATAGTAATGCTCAAATTTATTTTAATTCAGATAATTTCCCTACTAAAAAGTAAATTAAACAGTTTCACTACTCTATTTAATTATGAATCAAATTACTACGTTATCGGGAAAAAAAGCAAGTATTCTCGGTTTGGGAAGTAATACTAAAATGGATTATCAATGTATTTTTCAGGCTTATCAAGGAGGAATTAATTACTTCTTTTTTTATAACCTTGATTCTACTCATTTGATTAATGAATGTGCTAAATTAGCTCAAAATTATCGTCAAGAAATAATAATTGCAACGGGTAGTGAGCAGAGAAATATTCAAGATTTAGATAACTATAGAATTAATTTTTGTCAACAGTTAAATATAAAAATAATTGATGTTTTTTTATTAGAATATATCTCTTTTCAAGATGATGTGTTAAAAGTAGAAAAATTATTAAATCAATTACATGATTGGAAAAAACAAGGTTTAATTCGTTATTTTGGAATTACTACTCACGATCGAGATTTAGCAGTAAAGTTTCTTGAAAATAGTAATATTGATATATTAATGCACCGTTATAATATGGCACATCGACAACCAGAAAAACAAGTATTTCCTACTGCTATTGCTAATAAAATTCCTGTAATAAGTTTTACTGCTACTCGTTGGGGTTCACTTTTAAAAGGTGATTTTAATGGTCAATTTAAAACACCAAAAGCAATAGATTGTTATCGTTTTGTTTTACAAAATTCTGCCATAAGTTTAACTTTAACTTCCCCAAAAATATTAGAAGAATTAAACGAAAATTTAGCAATATTTAATAATATGAATATGAATAAAGATGAATATGATTTATGGCAAAAATACGGTGACTTAATTTATGGTGAAGGGAATGATAGTTTTGAAACTCAATGGTT
The DNA here is from genome assembly GCF_001548115.1 of Geminocystis sp. NIES-3709. GTDB lineage: Bacteria > Cyanobacteriota > Cyanobacteriia > Cyanobacteriales > Cyanobacteriaceae > Geminocystis. Next base: position 3,469,427 of record NZ_AP014821.1, read on the forward strand.
ATAGTTAATAGAAAATATATTTTAATCTTCATAATCTAAAACAAGCAAATTAAAATTTGAAAAATGCGTACTAATTCAATTCAATTACCAGTAATTCCTATCATCAATGAATTAATCAAAAATAATCCTGAGACTATTTCATTGGGGCAAGGAGTTGTTTTTTATCCTCCTCCTGCTGAAGCCTTTCATCACATAAATAATTTTCATCACAATCCCCAAAATAATCTATATCAATCAGTACAAGGAATTCCACTTTTATTAGCACAAATAAAGCAAAAATTAGCGTTAGATAATAATATTTTAGTTGACGATCGATCGTCAATTTTTGTTACGGCAGGTTCTAATATGGCTTTCATGAATGCAATTTTAGCTATCACTAATCCTGAAGATGAAATAATTATTTTATCTCCCTATTATTTTAATCATGAAATGGCTATTAGATTAGCAAATTGTACACCGATAATTGTAGAAACAGATGAACAATATCAACCAGATATTAATAAAATTTTAACTGCTATCACCCCAAAAACTAAAGCTATTGTTACTATTTCCCCTAATAATCCCACAGGTGTTGTTTATTCTAAAAATGATTTATTAAAGATTAATAATATTTGTCGAGAAAAAGGGATTTATCATATTAGTGATGAGGCTTATGAATATTTTACTTATAATGATGTTAAACATTATTCCCCTGCCTCTTTTCCTAATAGTTATAATCATACAATTTCCTTATTTAGCTTATCAAAAGCTTATGGTTTTGCTAGTTGGAGAATTGGGTATATGCTAATTCCAAAACACTTAGAAATGGGTATCAAAAAAGTTCAAGATACTATCTTAATTTGTCCTCCAGTTATTTCTCAATATGCCGCATTAGGTGCATTAAAAATAGGTATTAGTTATTGTCAAAAATATTTATCAGACGTTAATAAAGTCAGAGAAAAAATGTTAAATTCTCTACAAGAAATTAGTGATATTTGTCAAGTTAGTAATTCGGATGGAGCTTTTTATTTTTTTCTGAAAATTAATACTGAAATGAACTCTTTTGATTTGACAAAAAAATTAATAGAAAATTATCAAGTAGCAGTGATACCGGGTACAACTTTTGGTGTTGAGAATAAATGTTGTCTAAGGGTTGCTTATGGTTTATTAAACTATGAAACTGCATCAATCGGAATTAATAGATTAGTTGAAGGTTTATCGAAACTAGCCCTTAAAAGCGATTAATGTGAGAAAAAGATGATTTATTGAGATAATAAGAGCAAGTTATGATTCAATAATTTCGAGAATAAAAGTATTATGGTAAAAAATAAAGTATTATCTTGGCTAACTATAATTATATTTAGTGTTATTTTAGTAGGTTGTAATGATTCGATCGAGAGTGTACAGGCTTTTAATAGTGATTCTAAACCCCCTATTCCCAATGTAGAAAATATAGCAGAAGTTGCCCCTCCCTTACTAATTCAACAACTTAACGAGAATTTTGCCCAAACTCAACCACAGGTAAAAATTCTTAGTCCTCAAAATGATGAAGTTTTAAATACTAATAATGTATCTGTTGACTTAGAAGTGAAAGGATTAGATATATTTAAAAATGAGGAATTACAAATGGGTCCTCATTTACACTTTTTCGTTGATGATAAACCCTATCAGGCTATTTATAGTACAGCAAACTCGATCGAATTAACAGATTTAGCACCCGGTACTCATACTATCAGAGTTTTTGCTTCTCGTCCTTGGCATGAAAGTTTCAAAAATGAAGGAGCTTACGCCCAAACTACTTTTCATGTTTTCACTGCCACCGAAGACAATAACCCCGCCCAAAACCAACCATTGCTTACCTATAGTCGTCCTCAAGGAGTCTATTCTGCTGAACCGATTATGTTAGACTTTTATTTAACTAACACCCCTCTCCATGTAGTCGCCACAGAAAACCCTAATGATGAAATTGTTGATTGGCGTATTCGAGTAACTATCAATGGGGAATCTTTTTTATTAGATACATGGCAACCGATTTATTTGACTGGTTTTAATAAAGGACAAAACTGGGTTAAATTAGAATTTATTGATGAAAATGGTAATGTTATCAAAAATGCGTTTAATAGTACAGTAAGAGTAATTGATTTTCAGCCGAAAGTTAAAGATACTTTAGCTAAATTAGTTACCAATAAGATTAGTTTAACCAAAGCCCAAGCTATTACTATTAAAGATTATCCAATAACAGAAGAAGAAGTTACTCCAGAGGAGACAAAAGTTGAAGAAGTTACTCCAGAGGAAATAAAAATCGAAGAAGTTACTCCAGAGGAAATAAAAATCGAAGAAGTTACTCCAGAGGAAATAAAAATCGAAGAAGTTACTCCAGAGGAAATCAAAGTTGAAGAAGCTACTCCAGAGGAAATCAAAGTCGAAGAAGTTACTCCAGAGGAAATCAAAGTTGAAGAAGTTACTCCAGAGGAAATCAAAGTCGAAAAAAATTAATGGTGCATTTTATGTTTCTCAAAGCTATGGTAATAATGGTTTAAACCCATTGCCTCTATACAATTAATTTTGTGTTAGTACTTATTAACTAAAAAGTTTACATAAATTGATTCCCCTTTCTTTGATAATAGGGGTTTCAGCTATTTTTATGGTGTTGATGTAAATGCCTGAATCTGAGGAAATTTCAAGGAGTTTTTGATTAAAAATTTTTCAAAGTAACGTTAATTGATGAAAACTAATCATAATAATCCGTATTTTAATTATATTTTGATATTTAACTAAACCTATTTAAAAACTCATTTATTGTGATAATTTCGATGTTTCTAAAGGGATGTAAAATTAATAAATCATTATCTCCAGTAATAATAAAATCTGCTTTACCACTAACTGCTAATTCTAAAAATTTATTGTCTTTAACATCTCGACAAATAGTAATTGTTTCTATAATATTTATAGATTCCGATTCTAATTTTAGTTTATTGAGAAATTCTATACGGGTTTCCGGCAAAACATATTTATCAAATTTAGGACGTTTTAGTATTTCTTTTAATTCTGCAAAAGTTGTATCCGAAAACAATATTTGTCCTAATTCTTGTGCTTTTTTATAGGCATAATCTGGTTTTGATAAGCGGATAAGAATAGCACTTACTAATATATTTGTATCAAATATGAATCTCAATTTAGCCATTTTCCAAAATATCTTGTAAAATTTCTTCGGTTAAGCCATTAGTTGTCGCTTGTTGTTGCATATCTGCGATTATTTCATCGATCGATCGATCTTGTATAATATCTTTTAACCAATTACTAAATAAGTTTTCGATTTGCTGACGTTTAATCGGTGTTATTTTTTTATAGGCTTTAGCTACTTCTTTCTCAACCTGAATAGTGATTGTGTCCATATTTTACTCCTTTTTAAATCCAGTTTATATTTATTGTATCTTAGCAATTTTTTTTGTTATTTAAAACAGAATAGTTTTTAATTTTAATTCTGATTATTTTCATGATAGAATTACATCCTAATTCCTTACTATATTTTTTATAATTTTCTTGTCTAAATTAGTCTTTAATATTTTTATTTCTTTTTAATTATGAATCACGTTAAGTGGAGAATTTCTCATACTCTTGATATTCCTGAATGGTTTTTTAAGCAAATTAAAGATATTACAAAAAAAGATAGTGTAAATTATTTAGCAAGATTACTTTGGAATAGAGGTATAAAAGATGTTGCTGGTTTGAAAGATTTATTGGATTTGAATGGTTATCAATCTCCTTCGGCTTTTGAATTTGGGCAGGAAATAAAAAGGGGAATATCTCGTTTAGAAAAGGCTTGGAAACACAAGGAAAATATAGTTATTTGGGGAGATTCGAGGATTGATGGGGTGGTGGCTACTGCAATATTAATAGAGGGTTTAAAGCCTTTTTTTCAAGGGAATAATCTCTTGAATTATTATTTTTCAGAGGATAGTGTTAGGGGATTAAATTGTCAAGGTATCGATTTATTGATACAGAGAAAAGTAAATTTAATTGTAGCTGTAGATATGGGATGTGAAAGTCTTGAGGTTGTTTCTTATGCTCAAGGACAGGGTATCGATATAATTATGATTGATCATCATATTTTACCAGTCGATCGACCTGATGTTATTTCTTTTCTGAATCCTCTTAATTTTGCGGAAAATCATCCTTTTTATGATCTTACGGCGGTGGGAATTAGTTATAAATTATTAGAGGCTTTATATCAAAAATTTTCTGGACAATCTCCTGATAATCTTCTTGATTTGGTAGCTTTAGGATTATTGGCAAATAGAGGAGTTTTAAAAGGAGAATCTCGTTTTTTAGTGCAACGGGGGATTAAATTAATTCGACAAAAATATCGTCCTTATATTAAATTATTATCTGATAATTGCGAAGCTAATGACGATCGAGTTACTCATTATCAAAAAGGTTTAGGAATTAGAATTAAAGTATTTAATAGTATTTATAATAAAGAGAATTTATTGTTAAAATTATTAATTACTGATGACTTATCTTATCGAAGTAGATTGGCTGTAAAAGTTGAGCAATCTTATCTGGTTTTTTTAGATTTACAACAAAAATTTCTTAAACAAATTAAAGAAAAAATAGTAAATATTGATTTATCTACAAATGGAGTTATTATTTTTAGTGATAGTCAATGGGATTATAAATTTTTAGCATTAACGGTTAATTATATTAGTCAAGAATATGGACATCCTACCATTTTATTCTCTATAGATGAAAACTTGATCGCTCATGGTTTTGCGTATTGTCATCAAGGTATAAATCTATGGGAATTGTTAAGCAATCAACAGGATTTACTATTGACTTTAACTAAATATCATCAAGACATAGAATTATCTTTACCAGCCGAAAATATTAATTTATTTAGAGATAATCTAAATCAACAATTAAGAAGTAAAATTAATCCTTATTTATTAACCGAAAATATTGATATTGATTTAATCGTGACTGTAGAGAATTTAAGTAAAAATTTATTTGAAGAATTGGAATTAATTGAACCTTGTAGCTTAAATAATCCTTCTCCAAAATTGTTAATTCAAAATTGTTGGTTTACTAATATTTCCCATAAAAATATAAAAAGTAAAAATAATTCATATATACAGTATATTAAAACTTATTTTACTATTCATGATAATAGTTGCGATCGAGGATTTTTAGGAGTTTGGGAAGGACATTATAGTAAAGAAATTAATCCTGAATCTCGTTATGATGTGATCGTAGAATTAGACAAAAATATTCACAAAAGAAAATATTTTATTAGAATTATTGATTTAAAAATTGCTCAAGAAAATTTAACTGTTTATACTAATTTTAATAACCTTCCTACTATTATTGATTATCGATCGAATACCAATCAATTTGATACTATAGATAATGATGAAGTTTTATTAAAAGAATGTCCTTTACAATGGCAGGAAATTAGTAATAAATCTAAGGAAGCGATCGACTATGATAAAGATTTAATCTTAGCTTATAATCATGATAATAGCCTAAAAATTGAAGAATTATGGCAAAAATTAATTATATTAATTAATAATAAGATTAAAGAAAATAAAACTATAACTATTGAAGAACTATTAGGAGTATTATCCATTAACAAAAATACCCTGAAAATTATCTTAAACTCTTTAGAAAAAATCGGTATAAACTATCATAGTATAGATAATCAGATCAAATTTATACAAAATCAAACAACATTTACCTCAGAAAATTATCTCAAAACAAAAGATATTTTTCAAGAAATTATTTACCAAGAAAACTTACAAAAAACTTATTTTCATCAAGTTCCAATTTCTACTATTCAAGAAGAAATAATTAATCTGAATTAAACTCAGATATTGTATCAGTACAATAATACCAATGAGACAAAACGGGAAAAATCAATTTTTCATCTTCCCTTTTTCCTTTTCCCTCTCTTTACCGAGAATTTTATCTTGAACTGAGATAAGATCTATTCTTTATTTCTTAGATTCCGTTATCTGTTCAAATTAATCTTATTTAAGAGGCCACCATGATACTTTATCTCTAGTGGAACTATATACTTCTTTTAATTCTTCAGGTTTGAGGATGTAAATAATATCATCAGAAGTATCATTTTCTTTATCTAAGGTGATTAAACCTTCTTTTTGCATTCCTTTTAAAACTTGTTCAACAGTGCGCTGATTTAATTGACAGGCTTTAGCAATGACTTCAACGGATAAGTCAAAGGTATAAATTCCTTTTTCGTTGGGTTGACTTTGTAATTCTCTCTCTTGATAAATTAATGATCTTAATAATGCAGCCACAGCTTGAGGGGGATAAGTACTACAGTTTAATAAATGATAGGCAAATTTTTCCCTAAGTTCAAATAATTTAGCATATCGATCGCGTACAATATCGAAACGATCGTAAATTTGTTGTAAAGTATTAAGAGGTATTTTAGTAATATAAGTCGTTTTATAAGCCTCTACCAAACTGGGAAAACTCTTACTAGCTAATCCATAACTAAAAGGAAGACTACGCATCCCAAAACAACCCCCACCATAGGTAATTGAGATAATTCGATCGAGAGGGTTACTACGAACAATTACAGGGCCACCTTCTAAAATTATATAAAGACTATCTAAATTTTCATCGGGCAAAAATGCGGTAAATACAGGACGATTAGAAAATAATTTTTCCTTCGTGAGGCTTTCTGGTGGTAAAAAAGAACTCAATTCTTCCTGATTTAATCCTTGAAACAGATAAGAATTTTCTATAAGTGAAGTAATAATACTTGTTTCACTCAAATTTTTTTTCTTTGCCATTGTCCTGTAAGTTAATTAATTTTCTTTCTTAATTATATTTTCCCACAGTTATGGACAACCTCAAGTTTAATTGCAATTTCATTTGATATAAAACCTATAAGTAACTTAAAACATTTTTAATATTTTTGTATTAAATAAATATGAATTAGTATTGCTCAAGCTCGATGTAAGAAACTTTAATTAATAAGGGTTTAAAGGTGTTAATCAGAGAAAATTTGTGCAAATAAAAGTGTTTTTAAAAAAAAGTGCAAGTTAAGAAAGAGTAAAATAGATTAGTCGTTTTCAATTCCTCAGATAATGTCTTTTGTTGGTTTACATATTCATACTGATTATAGTCTCCTCGATGGTGCTTCCCAAATTCCTGCTTTGATCGATCGTGCTACACAACTTAATATGCCTGCGATCGCCATTACCGATCATGGAGTGATGTATGGTGCAATACAATTAATCAAAAATTGCATGAATAAAAATATTAAGCCAATTATTGGCAATGAAATGTATGTAATTAATGCAGACATAACCGAACAACAGAAAAAAATTAGAAAATATCATCAAATTGTTTTGGCAAAAGATACTAAAGGTTATCAAAATTTAGTTAAATTAACCACTATTTCTCATCTTCAAGGAATGCAAGGAAAAGGGCCATTTGGACGACCTTGTATTAATAAAGAGTTATTAAAAGAATATCATGAAGGGTTAATCGTCACAAGTGCTTGTTTAGGAGGCGAAATTCCCCAAGCAATTTTGCAAGGAGATTATAAAAGAGCAAGGGAAGTAGCTAAGTGGTATAAAGGAGTTTTCGGTGATGATTTTTACTTAGAAATTCAAGATCATGGTTCTCAAGAGGATAGAATCGTCAATACTGAAATTGTTAAAATCAGTAAGAAATTAGAGATAAAAATAGTTGCAACGAATGATTCTCACTTTATTTCTTGTAATGATGTAGAAGCCCATGACGCCCTTTTATGTATTAACACAAAGACAACTATTGATCAGTTAAAAAGACTGCGTTATTCAGGGACAGAATACCTTAAATCAGAAGAAGAAATGAGGTTATTATTTAGAGATCATCTTGATAATGAAACGATCGAAAAAGCTATCAAAAATACATTAGAAATAGCAGATAAAATTAAGCCTTATCATGTATTAGGAGAACCTCGTATTCCTGATTATCAAGTACCCGCAGGACATACATCTGAAAGTTTTTTAGAAGAAGTGACATGGGAAGGACTATTAAAAAGATTCAAATGTTATCAACGCAGTGAAATTTCTCAAGAATATCGAGAGCGTTTAGAGTATGAATTAAAGATGATGGAGCAGATGGGTTTTTGCACCTATTTCTTAGTAGTTTGGGACTATATTAAATATGCAAGAGATAATAACATTCCCGTAGGCCCAGGACGAGGTTCCGCTGCAGGATCTTTAGTTGCTTATGCTTTAGGAATAACGAATATTGATCCGGTTCATCATGGTTTATTATTTGAAAGATTTTTAAATCCTGAACGTAAATCTATGCCCGATGTGGATACTGATTTTTGCATAGATAAAAGGGATCAAATGATCAAATATGTCACAGATAAATATGGTGAAGATAAAGTTGCTCAAATTATTACTTTTAACCGTTTAACTTCAAAATCAGTATTAAAAGATGTGGCTAGAGTTCTTGATATTCCTTATTCTGAATCTGATCACATGGCAAAATTAATTCCCGTTTCAAGGGGAAAACCTACTAAATTAAAAGTGATGATTTCTGATGAAACACCATCCCCAGAATTTAAAGAAAAATATGATACCGATCCAAAAGTTCGTCGTTGGTTAGACATGGCAATTAGAATTGAAGGAACAAATAAAACATTTGGAGTTCATGCCGCAGGAGTTGTTATTTCTAGTCAAAGATTAGATGAAATTGTGCCTTTACAAAAAAATAATGAAGGTGCAGTTATTACTCAATATTTTATGGAAGATTTGGAGTCTTTAGGGTTATTAAAAATGGACTTTTTAGGGTTAAAAAATCTTACCACAATTCAAAAAACAGCAGAGTTAATTAAGCAAAATCAAAACATATCAATAGATGTGGATGAGTTGCCTTTGGGAGAAAGAAAAGCCTTAGAAATCATCGCGAAAGGTACAAGTAAAAAATTACCATTTGATGTAGCACAAACTCATAAACTACTAGAAAGAGGAGATTTAGAAGGAATTTTTCAGCTAGAGTCTGACGGTATGAAAGAAATTGTCAAAGACTTAAAACCTTCGGGAATTGAGGATATTTCTTCTATTTTAGCCTTATATCGTCCCGGCCCTCTCGATGCTGGTTTAATTCCTATTTTTATTAACCGTAAACATGGACGAGAACCGATAAAATATGAACATCCTTTACTTGAACCTATTTTAAAAGAAACTTATGCAGTGCTTGTGTACCAAGAACAGATTATGAAAATGGCACAAGACTTGGCAGGTTATTCTTTAGGGGAGGCAGATTTGTTACGTCGTGCTATGGGTAAAAAGAAAGCCTCTGAGATGCAAAAACATCGAGAAAATTTTATTGATGGTTCGATAAAAAATGGAGTCAGTCAGGTAATTGCCGAAAGTTTATTTGAGCAAATGGTGAAATTTGCTGAGTATTGTTTAAGCTATGATACGGAAGTTTTAACAGTAGAATATGGGGCTATTCCTATTGGTAAAATAGTCCAAGAAAAGATTAATTGTCAAGTTTATAGTGTGGATAAAAATGGTTTTATTTATACTCAATATATCAAACAATGGCACGATCGAGGAATGCAAGAAGTGTTTGAATATGAGTTAGAAGACGGCAGAATTATTCGAGCAACAAAAGACCATAAAATGATGATTCAAGATGGTAGAATGGTAGAAGTCGATCGAATTTTTGAGGAAGGATTAGACTTATTAGAAATCAAAAATTAGAATTAGAAATTTAAAATTAGAAATGGAAATTATATATAAAATCTAAAACCTAGCCTTTATATATAATCATCATCGAATTATAAAAATGCAATTGTTATAAATTAATAGTTTTAATTTAACCTAACACTTATTACCTAAAACCTAATACCTTTTTTATAATTTAGGACATTGACACCTAAGAGTCTGAAAAAACTAATTTATTTATTTATAAATTGATCAAAAACTTCGCTAAAATCTTTTCGCATAAACTCATGATGACTTTTTTTAAGCCAGTTAAAACTATATAAATTTATTGCCTTAAATTGTTCATCAGGTAAAGCATTATTTGTATAAGGTTTTAAACTTTTACTAGCTAAATCAAGACTTTGTTGTGCATAGTGTAAATAGTGTTGATTTTCTGCCTGAATTGAGCTTATTTTCACTAAAGTTTTATATAAATCTTTTAAGGCTTCTATGTCTTGTTTTATAACATCGATCGAGTAAGAAATATTACCAATATTAAACTTAATTTCAATGTCTAAATCGACTGTACCAGCAGTTTCTAAAGTAACATCAGTAATGGGATTACTTTTATAGCTATAGCGTTTTAATAATCGTTTTTTGCTGGTAGCAGAAGCGCCATCTAAATGAATCAAAGCATAATTTGTAAAACAATATTCATCAGATTTAGACTTAATTAAAAAATAGATTTTTTCTCCATCTTCGTATAGAATATAATCGTCAGATTCGACTTTATGGAAGTCTTTGGGCTGAATAATAGCACCAATATCACTTAAACCTAATACATCAGAAGCAATATTTTTAAACATGATTTTCTTACCTATTAATAGTTAAAAGTTCTGTATCTAAGCCGATACTTTTAAAAGATTGAGAGACTTCTTGGGCTTTTTCTGGGGAACTAAATACTCCCACCTGTAGCATAGATTGTCCTCTTACATTGGCTCTAAAGGCTTCGGGATATAATGATTTTACCTGTGATTCTTGGTTTTGATTATTTACTCTTACTAAAACTTTATAAATGTTATTAGGAGATGAAGATAAAGAAGATATTGACTCAGGAATTTGATTATTTTGTGGAGTTGTGGGAGAGTTAGATAGTACTAAAATATCATTTAAACTTCTTCTTCTACCGGGGTTTGTTGATGGTACGATCGAGGTATTTTCTACCGTAGGAGTATTAGAGGTATTTTGAGGAGTAGAATTAGGACTGATATTGATCGATCGAACATTACTATTAGAATTATTGATGATTTTTTTGTCTAATATGTTATCTTGATTCTCTTGGGGAGTACCATCAAAAGGTGAAAGTGAAGATACCGATACATCATTTTTCTGACTTTCTATGGCTTCATTATCTGGAGAATTGGGGTTGATATTATTTGGGGAATTGCGATAAGGTTCCGATAATGGCGGAATTTGTGGTAAGGTTTTATTCGATTTAATCACATTTCCTGACACCATATTAGGACGAGAGGGAGTCGGATTACCATTAATAAATATTTCTTCTAGGTTATTATTTAGATTCTGTGTTGGTAAAGATTGATTATTGATAGGAGTAGGAGAAACAGAATTAGTTTTTGTGGCTTGTGGTTGACTAATAACAGGAGGAGTATCAAATCCTGAATCATTGTAAGGATCGATCGAAATATCAATGTTAGCAAAAGCATTCAGAGTAAAAATAGGGGAAATTAAAACTCCGATACTGGTAAGAGATAAGAATAAGAAATTAGGAGATGATTTTGTAGCAGAAAAAATGGTAGATTTATTCATAGTCTTACTTTCTTAATATAATATTTTTAATAATTTGAGATCATCAATATCAAGTTAGTTCGATCGGTCAAAAAATGGATATTTCTAGTAAGGACTTTATTCCGTGAACAAACAATCAAATTAGATACTAAATTTAATATATTTTACTAGCTTATGCCAAAAGATGGGAAAAATAACTAATTTGTTTCTCCGTGACGATTATGGTATTTTTTCATCAAATCAGGACGTTTTCTTTCTGTAGCTTCTAATTGTTTCTGATAACGCCATTTTGCAATTTCTTGATGATTGCCCGATCGTAATACAGGGGGAACTTCCCAGTCTCTAAATACAGGAGGTCTAGTATAATGAGGATAATCTAATAAATCATCTTCAAAACTATCCGCATATATCGATTCTACTTTACCTACGGTACCAGGTAACAGTCTTACTACCCCATTAATGAGAGTTAAAGCTGGAATTTCACCGCTAGTTAAGACAAAATCACCGATTGAGACTTCTCTTGTAACTAAATGTTGTACTCTTTCATCAACTCCCTCATAATGTCCGCAAATCAAAACTAACTGCTCATAATTAGTTGCCAAATTTCTCAATAAATCCTGATTAAGAGTTTCTCCTTGGGGAGTTAATAAAATTACATCTCTGGATTTTAAAACAGGTAAAGACTCCACTGCCGCAAAAATAGGTTCAGGTTTTAACACCATACCAACCCCACCACCATAGGGAATGTCATCAACACTATGGTGTTTATCCGTCGTAAAATCTCTCGGATTAATGAGATTAACTTTTGCAATCCCTTTATTTAAAGCCTTCCCTAATAATCCACATTCTAAGGGAGTTTGAAAAAAGTTAGGAAAAAGTGTAATAACATCAATTTGCACGGTAATTGTGAAAAATTTTATCGCATGGCACTCATTCATTATAATTTATTATGGGTTATAAGAAATTAGCAATTAGCAGTTAGCAATTTTTAAAAGAGCGACTAAATTATTCATTCTTCATTCTTCAATGGCAATATTTTGTTACTCTCCAGTTAAATCACATCTAACACCTTATTATTGACAGTATATATTATGAGTAGTTTTCGAGTAGGAATAGCAGGGCCTGTAGGTTCTGGTAAGACAGCATTATTAGATGCTTTATGTAAAAGTATGAGGAAGAATTATTCTTTAGCGGCAGTTACAAATGATATTTATACCCAAGAAGATGCTCAATTTTTAGTCAAATCTCAGGCTTTACCACCAGAAAGAATTAGAGGTGTAGAAACAGGAGGATGCCCTCACACCGCCATTCGAGAGGATGCGTCGATTAATATTGAAGCCATAGAAGAATTAGAATCATTATTTAGTGATTTAAAATTAGTATTTGTAGAAAGTGGGGGGGATAATTTAGCGGCAACTTTTAGCCCAGAATTAGTCGATTTAACTATCTATGTTATTGATGTAGCGGCAGGAGATAAAATACCCCGAAAAGGTGGGCCTGGTATCACAAAATCTGATTTACTGGTTATAAATAAGATAGATTTAGCACCTTATGTCGGTGCAAGTTTAGAAGTTATGACAAGGGATACGAAAAAGATGCGTGGAAATAAACCTTTTGTTTTCACTAACCTTAAAACAGGATTAGGCTTAAATGAAGTTATTGATTTTATTCAATTTCATTATAGTAATTAACAGAATTTACCTTAATTCAAGTATATAGCAATCCTAAATCATTTATGAAAATTTTGTTTGGTACGATTGTGTAAGCATATCTTCCTTAACTCCTTTAAAAAGAGAGGAATTAACCTTTTATTTTCTTACAATATAGAACCCATTTGAGATCTATTTTAAAAACCTTACGCAATAAGTGCTACCTTCAATATCAATTTTTGTACAATATTGACTGAATAATGATTCTAGGAAAGATACCAAATAAGTTCTATAGAGAAGATATGGCACGGCGACGATTTTCCAAAATTTGACCAATTTCTCTGGCAAAACTGGGTTGACGTTCAATCATTTGATTCACGATCGCACTTGATAAAGTCATTACTTCCATATCCTCCACTGCCTGAATAGATATACGACTAGGCTCTCCTGAAAATAATGCCATTTCACCAAAAAACTCTCCCACTTTCAATCGTAAGACTTCTTCTTCTTCTCCATTATTATTTTTAATTAACATCCGAGCTTCTCCCGAAATGATAATATAAAGAGCTTGTCCCGAATCTCCTTGTCTAACGGCATATTCTCTTTTACCAAAATGTTGTAAGACAATACCAGTGGTGAGAGTATGTAAATTATCAGCTTCTCTGTCTAAGGGTACAAAAGACGGAATTGATTGTAGGCTTTGTGCCATCTTGTTAGATATTCCTTGGGCTTGATATGTTGGTCCGTTATAGTGATAGAGGGTACGAATAGGAAAAGGGATGTTTAAATTATGACGTTGGGCGGCGTACCAAATTCTACTCACAAAAGTATCTCTAATTTCTTCAAGATTGCCATAATCTTCGATATAAAATTTCACTTCATAGTTAATGGCTGAATCATCATAGGATAGAGTAAATACTTGTGGTTCAGGATTAGTTAATATTCCTTCGGTGGTAAGGGCGGTATTTTTCAGTACTTTTTTGGCAAGGTTAGGGGGATCTTGATAGGAAAAACCAATACTAAATCTTTCAGCATGAAGGCGTAAGGGTTGACTGAAGTTTCTGATTATTTCCGCACTAATGACTTTATGGGGGATAATTACCATTTCCTTTTCTAAGGTTTGTAAACGTACTGCCCTCCAATTTATATCAATAACTTGTCCGACTAAATCCCCGACTTTGAGCCAATCTCCCACATTAAAAGGGCGTTCAAATAATAAAGCAATACCTGACATGACACTTCCGAGGGTATCTTGTAAGGCTAAAGCAATGACGATCGAACTTACTCCTAATGCCGCCGCTAACCCTGCTAAATCAGCATTCCAAACTTTCGCCAGAACGATACCGATACCGACTATGATTAAAAATAAGCGAGATATATCAACTAATAGTTTCGGCACTCTCGATCGCCAAGTATCAATGTTAGCCTGTTGAAATAGTATGGTGTTAAAAAGAGATAAAGCCCCATGAATTAAACATACCCAAAAAAAAGTTTGTACCCCTTTCATCAGGTTACTATTTTTGTCCACTAACAGAATATATTGTAATAACAACATCAATACGAGGACGGGTAAAACTAAATTACGCACAATGTTAAGGGTGGAGGCAATAGCTTTACCTTGTCGTTGAAAGCGATGACTTAATTCTCCTAAACTAATAATTAAGAAAGGAAAACCCAGAATAAGGGCGATCGCCCACAGTAGAGTATTAGGATTACTTTGATTCATAAATTGTTCAAATCTGGGGAAGTTGGGGATAATATACAGACAAAGGAGATGATTAGGTCATTTCTAAATTCTAAAATTGTTTATTATTTCTGAGTATATTTTTTACAAGTATTAAGGTTTTTTATCCTATTTCCTATCTCCTTGTTATAGACCTGAGTTCGATGAGTGAAACTCTTGTATTTACAAGGTTTTGATAGTCATAATTAACGTAATTTTATGAGAAAAACACGATTAAATTGGAGAAAACTCCCTAACACCCCAAAACCCTAATACTCTAAAATCTTAACCGACAATTCTTTATAGAACTCAGATGTTATAGGGGATTTTTTAACTGCCAAGCATTAAGTTTCGTTTTACCATTATTAAAATCTTCGGTTAAAGGCTCAAATTCGTAGATGTCTTGTAAGCGACGTTTTACTTCTGATGAGACTAAAATGAATCCGGGAGGACAAGCAGAACGTAAAGTACTAGCGAAATTTATTGTATCACCCCACACATCGTAAATAAATTTATTTCGTCCTACTATTCCTGCGACTACATCTCCAGAATTAATGCCAACGCTGATATTGAGTTCAAAATTACGTTGATGGTTAAAGCGTTTGACGATCGCAATCATTTCCAAAGCAAAATCGATCGCCCGTTTATCATGATCAAGATAAGGAATCGATAAACCACAAACGGCTAAATAACTATCGCCAATAGTCTTTATTTTATCCATACTGTAACGCTCGGCGGCTTCATCAAAGGAAGAAACAAGATCATTGAGAATAGATACTATTTCATAGGCAGTTAACGACTCTGATAATTTAGAAAATCCCGTCAAATCAGAAAATAACACCGCCACATTAGAAACGTCTTCGGCAATATTTTTCTCCCCTCGTTTTAACCGTTTGGCAATGGAAGCGGGAAAAATACTCAGTAATAATTGTTCATTTTCTTGATTTTTTTCTTGCACAAGATTAGTTTGAGTCCGCAGACTTCTCACCATATCATTAAAAGATATTGCTAATTCGGCAAATTCATCTTTTGTTGTTATGGAGATAATCTCATCTAATTCTCCTTGTGCTATTTTACGTGCATTGGCGATTAATAAATTAATGGGTTTTACAAACAAATAAGCCAACCCCATGGCAATTAAAGTAACAATAACCATTAAAACCGTGCCAGAAATAATAATCTGATTTTTAAACGAATAAATAGGTGCATAAGCCTCCGCAAGATCTATTTCTGACAAAATTACCCAATCTAAACCTTTTAAATCTAATGGTGCATAGGAACTTAATACAGGTATATCTCGATAATCCCTAATGATTTCTGTACCTTCTTTGCCACTCAAGGCTTTTTCTACTCCTATAGTTCTCACGGTTTGCTCCAAAATAGATGTATTGTATTTTTCGATACGGTTAATCGTTGAATCTTGCGTTCCTAAAGATTTAAGAATATTCTTGTAGGCAACTGGATCTTCAATCAGAAACCGAGACACCGATCGCATTAAAAAATCTCTACCGACTAAATAAGTTTCTCCTGATTCTCCTAAGCCGTCTTGCTTCCATTGACGATTCCCCGTCATCACATTATTAATCTCATTTACCGGTAGTTGAAAGGCTAAGACTCCCAAAAATTGAGAACGATCGTAAATAGGAGCGGCAATAAAGATGGCAGGGGCGTTGTAAGATGGTTCGTAGGGTTCAAAATCGATGATTTCAGAATAATCTTTTTCCTTGCTATTTTGGACAATAGAGTTTAACTTACCTAAATTACTATTTTTATAGGCTCCTTGTTGTAAATTACTGGTAAAATCCGTTTCCTTAAAAACTGTATAGACGATCGTACCTTGAGGATCAATTAAAAACATATCATAATAACCAAATTTTTCAATAATATTGCGAAAAATCCGATGATAACGACTATGTACTTTGCTATATTCACTCCCATCATTAGCATTATTTAATAATTGTTTTTTTCCTACTTCATAAGGATTTCCAGCAATGTAATGATATTGAAGATAACGAGAGGGGATTCCTTTAGGAGTATAAGATTCGAGAATGGGAGTGCCTTCTTCCATTTTACTTAAACGAGTTAAAAATTCTTCTTGATAATATTCATTAATCTTCAAATCCATTTTAGGGGAAATACTGGAGGTTTGAAGTTCATTATATCCTTGAGTAAATTCTTGAATTGCCGTAATAATAGCAGGATCTTCGCTTAATGTTTCGGTATGATTACGAATATTTTGTAGATATGATTTAATCTGATAGGCTTTTGAAGCCCGAATACTGGTTAATTGGTTGAATACTCGATTAGTAAGATTTATTTTACCACTACGATAACCAAGATAAGAAACTACTAGAACACAAGAAGTACTGACTATCAATAGCATGATAATCAATTTTGATTTAATACTAAGATGATTAATTAGATTCATTGCGGATCATTTCTCATTCTAAGGTAAGTCACATTTTATCGGCGGTTTTAAACACTGAAACCCTTGCTATCTTGAATTTAAGGTTGGAACAGAAATGCGTTTTAGCTTATTTTTGTCGTGGTTGAAGATTTACTTTTGCACTTATAGAACCCACTACGGCTAAATGTCTTTTGATACCATTCGTAGCTTTGTAGAAACAAAAGCCTTTACTTTAAATACTAGCATTGGAAGTATTTTAATAATAATTAGTCTGGTCTATTGTGCTTTTTTTTACTTTGTAAAATTTGTCTTTTAGATCATTTAAGTGAGCGAGTGAGTTTCTTTTTTGGAAATAAGGGTTCAATAATTGATCATTCCTTGTTTATCAAACTACTAGAGTATTTCTTGAGCAACACCAAAATTATAGGAATTCCCAAATTTATGAGATACAGTTGTTTAATACCATTGCCCATTGTCTATTCCCGAATACAGATGAGTGATCTACCTCAGCATTTAAGTAAACGCTGTATATAGAAAACAAAGATTATAATAATTTAATCTACAGCTGAACACCTTTATTCATCGAATTACTATATTTTCATCTACTAAATTTTTTTCCATAAAGCTAATCCTCCTCCTCTACCTCTAGCGGCAATGAATTTGTCTGTCACTAAAAAATAACTAAAAAATGCTTGTTTACTTATATTTTCTTCATAAAAATTACTTTCACTTTTTTTACCATTTCTAATATTTGTTTGATAAACTTTTGTGCCTAAAATTTCCATAGTTAGATAGGTAAAATCAAAAGCCATAATATTTTTTTTCTCTATAAATTTACAAGGGCCATCTATAATAAATTTTACTAAACCAAACTTTACTGTGTTTTCAACTCTTCCTTGATTTGTTAATTCTTCTGAAGATTTAGATAGAGAATAAGAAATTGTTATTTTTGTTAACGCTGGTAAATAAAATCCTGAACCTAGAATATTACCTAATTTTTTTTGACTGTTTTTTGTACCTGTAATAAAATGCAGTTGCCAATCACCAATTAATTGTTCTACATTATATTTTTGTTGGTATTTATGACTATATTTTTCGGCAGATAATAACGCAGAAACTACCGCTTTACTTTCTGGTTTTTGTGTTTTTTTCTCGATCGCGTAGCTCCACTCCGTGATCGAATCCTGTAAAATTGTTAAAAAATCTGTCATAAAATATCTTAAAAACGGTGATTATTATATTGCAAGTATTGATTAGGATAAGCTATAAATAGACTAATTTAATTATTTACACTAAATTATTATGACTAATTCCGAATCTACCACTACTAACACTCCAGAATCTGAAGCAAATAAGGATAGTTATGTTAAACTAGCCATGCGTAATATGGTGAAAAAAAAAGGAGTATCTTTAAAGCACTTTTTCTTAACCACTTTTGGACTATTGGGATTTTTAGTGGGCATTTCTTATTTAACTCGATAAAAAAGTTTTCAAAAAAATCCTCCTCCTCCCGGAGTCTTGATGACAAAAACATCATCAACATTCATTTCAACTGTTGCATTACTAGGTAAATTTAATTTTCTCCCATCTTTTTTGATAATATAATTTTCGCCTTTTTTTCCTTCTTTTCCTCCCTTTAAACCTTGAGGAAAAATGATCCTTCTATTAGATAAAATTCCTGCTGTCATCGGTTCTAAAAATCGAATTGCACGGATAACTCCATTTCCGCCTTTATAACGTCCTTCACCACCACTACCTTTTCTCACTCCAAAATGTTCTAATCGCACGGGAAAGCGGTCTTCTAACACCTCTGGATCGGTTAATCGAGAGTTGGTCATATGGGTTTGTACAGCATCTGTACCGTGATGGTTATATCCTGCTCCTGAACCACCGCAAATTGTCTCATAATATTGATATTTGATGTTACCGAAAGTAAAATTATTCATCGTACCTTGAGAATTTGCCATAATACCCAACGCACCATAAAGACAATCAACTATATTTTGAGAGGTTTCTACGTTGCCTGCGACTACGGCACAAGGGTATTGAGGATTAAGCATACACCCTTCAGGAATGATGAGATTAAGGGGTTTAAGACAACCAGCGTTTAAGGGGATGTCATCATCAACAAGGGTACGAAAAACGTATAAAACCGCCGCTTTAGTGACGGCAAGAGGTGCATTAAAGTTATTATCAAGTTGAGCTGATGTGCCAGTAAAGTCGATCGAAGCGGTAGAATTATTTTGATTAATGGTAATTTTAGCTTTAATTTTTGCACCGTTATCTAATTCAGTGATAAACTCTCCATTTTGTAAAGATTGAATGGCTTTTTTGACACAAAGTTCTGCATTTTTTTGAACAAACTGCATATAATTTTTTACGGTATTTAAACCATAAATATTCGTTAGATTAATTAATTCTTGAATACCCTTTTTATTAGCCGCAACTTGAGCTTTTAAATCCCCTAAATTTTGAGTAAAATTTTTGACAGGGTAAGGATTATAAATTAATAAATTTTCTAGGGCTTTTTCTTGAAAAATTCCCTCTTTTATTAAACAAAAATTGTCTATTAAAATACCTTCTTCTTTAATATTAGTACTATTAGGAGGCATTGAACCGGGACTAATACCGCCTATGTCAGCATGATGTCCACGAGAAGCCACATAAAAATCAGGATTACTATTATTTTTATAAAAAATAGGACTAATTGCTGTAATATCGGGAAGATGAGTGCCACCATTATAAGGATTATTAGTTAAATAAAGATCATCTTTTTTTAAGGTAATTTTACTGTCTTTTATTAAGGCTTTCACACTCTCACTCATCGAACCTAAATGGACAGGAATATGAGGTGCATTAGCAACTAACTCTCCTTTTTGATCAAAAATTGCACAAGAAAAATCTAGCCTTTCTTTGATATTCACAGAATAGCTAGTGTTTTGCAAAGTTATACCCATTTCTTCCGCTATAAAACGAAAAAGATTGTTAAAAATTTCTAATAAAATAGGGTTAGGCTGACTATTGTTATTTTCTGTTATTAGTGAAGAATATTTATGGTTAATTTTCGTTAAAACTAAGTTTCCTTCTCTATCAATTTTTCCTTGCCAACCGATTTCAATAATGTTTGTACCAGTAGATTCAACTATTAAAGCTGGGGCGTTAATTTTTTGATTAATTCCGATGTTTTCTCGTTGATAAATAGGGGTGTTATACCATTGATTTTTACTATATATTTTAACAGTAGTAATAGGTGATGAATCGTTGTCTATTTGTTGATAAAATTTACTTTCTTTTTCTTCATATGTAGGATAAATTACCTCGATCGAGATTTTGTCAATTACTAGAGATTTATCTGGTAAAATAAAACCATATTGTTGTTGATGAAGATGGTTAAATTCTGCCAATATTGTTTCATAATTACTAAAATTAATCTCAATACTAGAATCTGTACCTTGATATTTTAAGTAAATTTTTTGTTTAATTTGAATAATTTTATTATCTATCTCAATTTGTTGTTTTAATTCTTGTTTAGCAATATTTTCCAGATAACTATATTCTACTTTACAGATTTCTATCCCAATTTCTTTATATACAGTATTAAGAGTTTTTTCCTTGATAATTCTTATATCTGCCATGCCAATACCATAAGCGGATAAAACACCTGCAAGGGGATGAATAATAATAGTTTTGATGCCCAATTTTTCAGCAATTAAACAAGCGTGCTGCGCCCCAGCTCCACCAAAACAACATAAGGCATATTCGCTGACATCATAGCCTTTTTGTAAAGAAACTTTTTTAATAGCATTTGCCATTTTTTCGATCGCAATAGTTAAAAATCCTTGAGCAATGTCTTCTATATTTATATTATTATTTATATTTTTTTGAAGCTCATTAAATTTTTCTTTAACTATATCAACATCTAAAATTTTATCTGCATTTCTACCAAATATTTTAGGGAAAAAATTAGGCTGAATTTTTCCTAATAAAACATTGCAATCGGTAATAGTTAAACTGCCCCCTTTACCATAACACGCTGGGCCGGGATTTGCACCAGCAGATTGAGGGCCAACTCGATAACGACTACCATCGAAGTAACATATTGAGCCACCTCCTGCCGCTACGGTATGAATTGCCATCATCGGAGTACAAATTCTTACTCCCGCCACTTCTGTCTCACAACTTCGCTCAAATTCTCCTGCATAGTGAGCAACATCGGTAGAAGTTCCTCCCATATCAAACGTAATGATTTTTTTATATCCTGCCTTTTCACAGATTTTAACTGCCCCAACAATTCCCCCTGCAGGACCAGATAATATGCTATCCTTACCCTGAAAGTGTTTACTATCAACCAATCCACCGTTAGACTGGATAAACATTAAGGTTGGTAAGGCTTTATTCTCTGTCGTTTGTAGATTGGCTTTCACTTGATTAACGTAGTCTTTCAATACAGGAGACAAATAAGCGTCAACTACAGTGGTATCTCCTCGACTCACCAATTTAATGAGGTTACTAATTTGATGGGATACAGAAACTTGAGTAAATCCTATTTTACGGGCGATCGAGCTTATTTGCAATTCGTGATCATGGTAACGATAACTGTGTAATAATACGATCGCACAACTGCGAATACCTTGATTATATACCCTTTGTAAATCTTGTTCTACTTCTAAGAGGTTAAGGGGTTGTAATTCTTTCCCCGTTGCACAAAAGCGACCAGATACATCTATTACTTCTTTATAGAGCATTTCTGGCAAAATGATGTTTCTAGCAAAAATATCGGGACGATGCTGATAACCAATGCGTAAACTATCTTTAAAACCACGATTAATGACTAATACCACCCCTTCACCTTTTTTCTCCAACAGCGCATTAGTAGCTACTGTTGTACCCATTTTAATAACTTCGATTTTTTCCGTAGGGAGAGGTTGCCCTTGAGGTATATTCATAATAACCTTAATACCTTCAATGGGTGCTGATTCGTAATGTTCAGGGTTTTCTGATAACAGTTTATGGGTGAGAATTTTGTTTTCTGGACTTAAGGCTACAATATCAGTAAATGTACCCCCTCGATCGATCCAAAATTGCCATTTTTGTTGTTGTTTATTCGTCACAGTTTTCAGAATTTTAGATTTTTCTATAAATTAAAAAGTTCTAATTGAAAATCTTTTGTTTGAGGAAAAATATCATAATTAGCGATAAATAATTCTTGCCCTTTTTGAGAATTTTTAATATTAACATTCCTCATGCCATAATATAAATTACATTCCAGAATATTGGCAAAAGAAAAAATACTTCTAATATAGTTACTGTCATCATAAGTAATTAACCATTTGTGCTTACATTGCTTCATTATTTCTGCAAATCTATTATGATCAAATTGTTTATTTTGCTTTTTTTAAACAAACTATTAATAAAATATCTCTGCTTATTATTTAGATTATTTTTATCTATAAAATAAATAATATGAAAAGAAATTATTAATCATTAATTGTTTATTGATTACCAGTTAATTAACGGCTTGTAAATCTTCGATAAGTTGAGTTAAATGTTCAACGTTAGCTTGATAAACCTCCCCACAAAAATGACAAGTTGCCTCTGCACCACCATCCTTGAGAATCATGTCTTCTAATTCTTCAACTCCTAACATTTTCAATGCACCTAAAATACGATTAAATGAACAACCACAGTCGAATCTTACCATTTGTACTTCAGGAAAAATCTCCAAATCAAAATCTCCTAACAAATCTTTGAAAATATCTGATAAAGTTTTACCTTGTCTCAATAGGGGAGTAAAACCCTTTAACTGACTAACACGAGATTCTAAAGTAGCGACTAAAGTAGGATCTTCTGCGGCTTTTGGTAATACTTGCAATAAAATTCCCCCTGAAGCGGTTACTCCTTCTTTACTGACGAAAACCCCTACCAATAAAGCCGAAGGAGTTTGCTCTGAAGTAGCTAAGTAGTTAGCTATATCTTCCCCTACTTCTCCCGATA
This sequence comes from Geminocystis sp. NIES-3709, assembly GCF_001548115.1. Classification (GTDB taxonomy): domain Bacteria; phylum Cyanobacteriota; class Cyanobacteriia; order Cyanobacteriales; family Cyanobacteriaceae; genus Geminocystis. The sequence goes on from NZ_AP014821.1 coordinate 3,492,668, forward strand.
TTAATTCAACGGTACTGGAATAAGGATAACCATAACCAACATCTCGAATGACATATAAGTAGCCCTCATTTCCTACCGCACCACCTACATCCAGTTTACCGATCGAATTTGGAGGTAATTCAACTAAAGGATTTTGTACATATCCTCTAACAGTACCATCCAATCCAGCATCTACTAATAAACTACCTAAAGGGCCATTTCCCCTAATGTTAATATTAACTCTTGATCCTTCCCTTTTCATGTTTGATGCTAGTAACAATCCTGATGACATAGCTCTACCTAAAGCGGCACTCGCTACATAGGATAGATTATGTCTTCGTCTAGCTTCTTCCACTGCTTTTGTGGTAATTACTCCTACTGCTCGAATCCCTCCATTAGCGGCGGTTGCACGAATTAATTGATCTGCCATAATCTTCTTTACATATGTCAACAACTTTTCTTTTATTATCTCTCTTAAGCTACACTTTTTGTGTCGATTTCCCTAAAACGTTCTTACTCAATATTATCTGAGTTCGGCGTTAGGAATTAGGGGTTAGGGGTTAGGGGAGAATTCGATAAAATTATAGGTATTAAATTTAATAAACAATTGAAATAAATTCATTTACTATAGTTTTTAACCAATTATTATTACTTTTCCCTATTCTCTATTCCCTTTTCCCTCTCTTTATCGATAATTTGATGTCGAACTGAAGTAATGATAATATCTTAATGAAACTAGATTTTTAAAGTATCGTTTCAACGTTAACTAAATTAATACCTTTAAGAGTACGTTTGATTAAACCTGTCAGTACTTTACCAGGTCCAACTTCTACCACTTCCGTCACTTCTTCAGAAGGTAGTTGTAACATTATTTCACGCCAACGGACTCCTCCCGTCATTTGTTGAACTAATCGCTGTTTGATAGTTTCTGCATCAGTAGTAGGAATCGGATCAACATTACTTAAAATAGGAATCGTGGCAGAATTAAAATTAACTCCCCTCAACACTTGAGAAAATTCGTCGGAAGCCGTTGCCATTAAAGGAGAATGAAATGCTCCAGAAACTTTTAAAGGTACTGTTAATTTGGCTTTTACTTCACTTACCACTGTATCAACAGCATTAGGTTCACCGGAAATAACTACTTGTCCATCACTATTATCATTGGCAATGACAACATTTTCCGTTTGACTAATTATAGTGTCTAAGGTCGATCGATTAAATTTCATTAAGGCTACCATTTTTCCCCCTTCTGCCTTATCCATCAATTCCCCTCGTTTTTGCACCAATTTTAACCCCGTAGCAAAATCATAAACTCCGGCGGTATAAAGAGCCACATATTCCCCTAAACTGTGTCCTGCCACTAAATTAGGTTGTTTTCCTTGTTCTTGTAGTAAATCGACTAAAATAGTTTCGATCGTATAAAGACAAGGTTGAGTGTAAAGAGTTCGAGATAAAGTTTCTTCGTCACCCTGACATATTTCTAACACAGACCAACCTAATATATCTTCTGCTTGTTTAAATTTATCCTTAGCGATGGCAGTCTCTTGTAAATCAACTCCCATACCTTGAGTTTGCGAACCTTGTCCGGGAAATACCCATGCTATTTTAGTCATTTATTATACAATTTTTCTTAAAGTGCCAACGTGATATTATAGCAATGAACAATTAATAATAAACCATTAACAATTTTTTCCAGTATTACTAAATACCTAAACAAAATAGGTTGTGGACTTGAAAATTAATAAAAATTTTGTCAATCCCCTATGCCTTTCTTAACGTAATCATATAATTAATTTTGACTACCTACTTATAATGACTATTCCCGAAACCTTAGAAGATACGATCGCTCAAGCAAAATCAGCCCTCAAAGTAGCCTTAGATAATGGTTGTAATCGCATTACTGTTGATTTAGTTATCCCTGAAATTGCCTTAAAAGCACAATATTTAGCTCTTGAGTTTGCTCAATTGTTTAAAGATGAATATGGCATGGGTTTAAAAGTTCTATTTCCTGATACGGGTGCCGCCGCTTTGGCAAGAAAGGAATGGGGGGAAACAGAATTTCGAGTAACTGATATTGGTAGTAGTCGCACTCCTGTGGACACAAAAATTAGTGAAACAGATCAAATTTTTTTGGTGGTTTCTCCTTCATCAGTAGAGGTGGCTTTAGTCGAAAGATTATGTAACCTTGCAGACGATCGACCTGTTATCTTATTAATACCTCAATTAGAAGATATTTCGATCGTGGGGATTGGTTATGCGGCACGACAATTAAGAGAGAGATTTATTAGCATATTAGAATCTTGTTATTATTTTAGACCATTAGATTCTGCGATCGTCTTAAGAACATATCCTGAATTATGGCAGGTGTGGCAACAAGAAGAAGGAGAAAAAGGCTATAAATTGATCACAGAAGTTCCTCAAAAACCTCTAGGAGAAGCATTAGATAGAATTTTAGCCGGACAAATTGACAGTGAAAATAATCAAAATTCTAGTCTATCTTTAGGGTTTTTTGGTTCAATAAAAGGTTTTCTAAAAGCCTTAAATAATTAGAGCTTGTTGAAAAAGTTTTTTGATCAGGGTAGGAGTTAGGAGTTAGGAGAAATACTTATAAATCAATTATGTATAGTTTTGAATCAATTATTATCACTTTTCCCTATTCCCTATTCCCTCTCTTTCCCGACAAGTTTATAGTTCACTCTTGATGAACTGAGGTTCTTTCCTATTTCTTAACATAAATTAAAATTTGATAATGACGGGGAATGACGAACTAATGTAGGATAGATCCTAAAGCAATTATTTGTGATAGGTTATTAATATTTTTTTCAACCAGAAATAAAAGCTGAAAGCGAAATTAAGCAGACTCGATGAGTAATCCTAATTCTGTCGTTACCGAGCTATTAACGGCCTTTCCCCAATGGCGTCCTCAAATGTATTTTAAGTCTTCGTTGACGGCTTTATCTCATGCGATGGAGGATCAAGTGTTGGCCAGTGGTGAACAACCTTTAATTATCGCTAGTTTTCAAAAAGAAAAATTTTATCGTCAGGAAGCCCATCGCTATCAAAGGATTGGCAGACTTTCTCCTCACGTTTATGTTTTAGCGGCGCCAGAAACTGAATTTAGTAGCATTTCTGATATTTATGAGAAGATAGCTTTTACAACTGAAGATGCTTTAAGTCAGGAATGGCATCTGGTGGTTATTGCTAAAAATTGTGCTAATTGTTTAATTTGTAAAGAAAAAACTCATTTCCCCAAAACTCAAGCCTCTGAGACTGCAATGGATAATAGTCGTCGTTTTGAAGGTATTTGGACTTTCGATCGAGGAGTAAGTCAAAAAGCGGCAGAAATATTACTTAAACGCATTGCTCTTTATCGTCCAGAATTAGAGAAAAAAATTGATAATGCTTTAAAACTTTATTGTGGAGAGATTCAAAAAATAACAGATACTCCTTTAAAGTTTTCTCCTAGCATCAATCCTGATCCTTTTGTACAAAGATTGGTAACATATTTACAGGCAGGACAATATAAACTGATCAAGGCGAATCGTTTTTTAAGTGCTAAGGAAAAAAAAGAAAGATTACTTAATTCTATTACAGAAGCAATACGAAGATCTCTCGATCCTGATGAAATTTTACAAGTAGCCGTGGAAAGATTGGGAGAAGGTTTGAATGTCTGTCGTTGTTTAATTTATCGTTGTCAAGCAACGGATTTGAATGCAGAAATTCAACACGAATTTTTAAATGGTAAGATTAAATCTATTAAAGGGAAAAATTGGCCACTAAAAGCTAATCCTTTATTTGAGGAAGTGTTATCTTTACGAGAATCTCTTAGTATTGATGATGCGACGATCGATCCTCGTATTCAGAGTAATAAATCTTTACTATCAAAATTGGTAAATAGTTGCTCAATTATATCATGGTTAATTGTACCGATACTTTATCAAGGTAAATTATTAGGAATGGTGGAATTACATCATTGTGATTCTATTCCTATTACATGGAAATCTGAAGATATTGCCTTAGTAGATGCCATTGCGACTCAAGTAGGAGTTGCTTTGATACAAGCGGAATCTTATGCTAATTTAGAAGATCTTAACGAACAATTAGAAGCCCTCGATCGAACTCGCTCAAATTTAGTGGCCATTACAGGCCATGAATTACGAACTCCTCTTTCTACTATCCAAGTATGTTTAGAAAGTTTAGCTCATGAACCTGATATGTCACCAGAGTTGAGACAAATAATGTTAAGTACGGCTTTAGAAGATGCCGAGAGAATGCGTAAACTGGTGCAAGATTTTTTAACTCTTTCTCAACTCGAAAGCGGTACTGTGGAATGGAATCCAGAACCTTTGTCATTACAAGAGTGTATTGATCTTTCATTATCTCATATTCGATCGAGACAAGATCAAAGTTCTATTCCCCTGATTAATAATTTAGTATCAGATGAAGTCCCGTTAGTTCAAGCTGATGGAGAGTGGTTAGTGGAAGTCTTGAGTAAACTTTTAGATAATGCCTGTAAATTTACTGAGAAAAAAGGAGAAATTACGATCAAAGTAGTGGAAAAAGACGCTAAAAAATTAGAAGTAACTGTTGCTGATAATGGTAGAGGAATAGAGCCAGAAAGATTAAAACAAGTATTCGATCGATTTTATCAGGAAGAAGGTGCATTAAGACGTTCTGCGGGGGGTACGGGGTTAGGATTAGCTATTTGTCGTCAGATTGTTAAAAATTGGGGCGGTGAGATTTGGGCAGAATCTTTGGGGAAAAATCAAGGAAGTGAATTTCATTTTACAATTCCTAAATTTACCCAGAAATCATCTTTTAATAGTAACGGTAACAAAAAAAATCGTCGATCGTCTTCTCAAGAAAATTTGAGATAATCTTTGCGTCTTTGGGATAGATAATTATAAATCAATTAGTCTAACCTAAGTGAACTATAAAAATAGGTCTTAAATGACTCTTATAAACAGGCGGATGCGGAAGAGTATATTGATTGTGAAGATTAGTGTATTACAAAACACGCAAATATTCGCAATTTGTCCACCTGTCCACTTGATTATTTTCTTTATGGTTCACCCTTGATGAGTCTAAAGTAGAAAGACAAGATCTGATGCCATAAATTTTCATCTACAAATCTTAAGCTATTGTTAAGATTTCTTTATTATCTTGTCAATTTGTTAAATAAAAAAAATAACCGTTTATAATGAGAGCATAACGCAAGGTTGTTATACTGACTCAACTAAGTGATTCTCAAATTCAATTTAAAAGGAAACACATTATGAGTATGAAAGACAGAGCTGAAGCAACAGCCAAAAATATTGAAGGTAAAGTTCAAGAAGCGATCGGAAATGTGACAGGTGATCCCCAAACTCAAACAGAAGGTAAGGCAAAACAGGTGGAAGCAAAAGTTCGTCATACTTTAGAAAATGTTAAAGACGAAGTTAAAAAAATGGTGGATTAATTAGTTATTTTTGGTTTGGGTAAGGAAAAAGAATTGAAGAAGTGAGTAATCACCCCTTCTTTTTTTTTAGATTAATTCTTTACAGTAGAAAGATTATTTTGCATTTCTAAGTAAATTAATAAAGCATTCACATCTGCAGGATTTACCCCTCCAATTCTAGTAGCTTGGCCGATGGTTAAAGGTCTAACTTTTGTCAGTTTTTCCCTTGCTTCCATAGACAAAGTTTCTATTTTCATATAGTCTAAATTTTCATCTAATTTTCGGTTACTATGACGAGCAATTTGATCAATTTGATTTTGTTGTCTTTTAATGTAACCAGAGTATTTAATTTCAATTTCTGCTCCTTCTTTTTCAGCTTTATTTAAGTTACCATTACCTAAATTATATTTTTCTAAATCTTCATAGTGAAAATTAGGACGACGCAATAAATCAGCTAAAGTAATTGAGCCTTTTATTTTTTGTTCTGTGTCTTCTACTATTTTTATGGAAACTGCCTCTTTTTCTTTGATTCTTGTTTCATATAATCTTTCTTGTTCTGCAATGATATTCGCTTGTTTACTTTGATATAGATCCCAACGTCGATCGTCAATTAAACCAATTTCTCGCCCCTTAGGAGTTAAACGTTGATCTGCATTATCCGATCGTAAAATAAGACGATATTCCGATCGAGAAGTTAACATTCTATAGGGTTCACGCAAATCTTTAGTACAGAGGTCATCAATTAAAGTACCAAGATAACTCTGTTCACGAGAAAACACGATCATCTCTTTATTTTGAGCAAATTTAGCAGCATTGATACCGGCAACAATACCTTGAGCGGCCGCTTCTTCATAACCAGTTGTACCATTAATTTGTCCGGCGGAAAATAACCCCTCAATATTTTTTGTCATCAGAGTAGGATAACACTGAGTAGCTGGTAAAAAGTCGTATTCTACCGCATAGGCGGGGCGCAACATCACACAATTCTCTAAACCGGGGAGAGTATGTAACATGGCTAACTGAATATTCTCAGGTAAACCTGTAGAAAACCCTTGAATATATAATTCAGGAATGTCTCTCCCTTCGGGCTCAATAAAAATTTGATGACTTTCTTTATCGGCAAAACGGACAATTTTATCTTCAATACTCGGACAATATCGTGGCCCTTTAGAATCAATAAAACCTCCATAAATAGGCGACAAATGTAGATTATCTTTAATTAGTTGATGGGTAGCTTGAGTGGTGCGAGTAAGATAACAGTTCATTTGTTCTCTTTCGATCCATACTTGAGGATCAAAACTAAACCAACGAATTTCATCATCGGGGGGTTGTATCTCCATTTTGCTGTAATCAACGGTACGTCGATCGACTCTTGCCGGAGTCCCCGTTTTAAGTCTTCCCGTTTCAAAGCCTAAATTGTTCAAGGTTTCTGTGAGTCCGATGGCCGCAAATTCTCCAGCCCTTCCAGCGGCCATGGATTTCCCGCCAATCCAGATTTTTCCGTCTAAAAATGTTCCCGTAGTCAGGACAACTGTTTTAGTTTTAAAACAAGTACCGAAGTAAGTTTGAACGCCGATAACTTCATCATTTTTTCCTAATACCAAATCTGTCACCATGCCTTCTCTAATGGACAAATTAGGCTCATTTTCAATAATATTTTTCATCACGGCGGCGTATTCTCGTTTATCGGTTTGCGCTCGTAATGCCCACACTGCGGGCCCTCTGGAATTATTTAAAACTCGTTTTTGTAGGTAAGTTCGATCGGCCATTTTGCCAATTTCCCCTCCTAGTGCATCTACTTCATGGGTAAGCTGAGATTTTGCAGGACCACCTACTGCAGGATTACAAGGTTGCCACGCAATTTTATCTAGGTTTAAAGTTAACATCATGGTGCGACATCCCAATCTAGCACTGGCTAAAGCCGCTTCACAACCAGAATGCCCTCCACCAATGATAATTACGTCAAACTCGTCTTGAAATTCTACAGGAGTTCTAATAGTCATAGTTATCTTTGAGTCACGATGAAGTTAAAGGTTTTAATGTTCTATGATAACGTTTTGAGAATGTTATTTGGTTCTCATTAATAATTTGAAATTGCTACACAAATATTAAGCAGATATTAAGGTTTCTGTTTTGTATCCTCGATTCATTAAATAAAAAAAATAACCACTTATAATAAAGACATACGCAAGGTTGTTATATTGACTCAACTAAGTGATTCTCAAATTTAATAAATAAAATTTAAAAAGAAACACATTATGAGTATTAAAGATAGAGCAAAGGCAACAGCCAAAAATCTTGAAGGGAAATTTCAAGAAGTATTGGGGAATGTAACGGGCGATCCTCAAACCCAAGCAGAAGGTAAAGCAAAACAAGCAGAAGCAAAAGTTCGTCACACTACAGAAGATGTGAAAAACGAAGTCAACAAAATGACTCGTTAATTAGTTATTTATCTGAATTGCGATCTTCAGAAAATTAGTAATTAAAATGATCTTTTTATAATGAGATCAATTTACTTCTGGTATCAGATAACGTAAATAGATCCATTAACCCATTTAACAAAATAAATATAAATTTCTCTTTTTTATAAAACTTTTATTTGCAATGATTTTAACTCGTTTTTAAAATCATAATTTTGTTTTTAAGTTCTTACTTAATAGACAAGTCGAGAAGCTATTTTTCGATGGTTTTGTGTCATCGAATTCTATAAAGATCTTGCCTATTCAAGATTTTAAACAATAATTAACATTAATAAACTATTAAAATTGTTGGTGAGAATCAACAACCAGTTTTTGCATCTATGCAAAAATAAATAGCTCATGGATTTTTAAAAATAGAAGATATTAATACACGTTAATAGACATTAATTTCTTTAATCATATTATTTATTAATAAAAATTTTGAGTTTAATTTATGTTAATTATTAATCATTAAAACACCACCTTTTTGGCGTTTAAAATGATTTCATTCAAAAGGTTACGAGACTTATTTATCAAGACAAGTTTCGTAATATTTAGAGACAATGGCTATTCCCAAATAATAAGAAATAAATGTTATGACAACTCAAACATCTAAAACAAATTCTTCTAGTTCTGATAAAGATCTTCGATCGTTAGTACTTCCAGAAGAACAACAAGGAGACGAATTATATGATTCCTCAACCCCTGATAGCTATGATCCACATATCATTCCTGCTGAAACAGCAGCGAGAAAAGATCGTGAAGGTGATGATTTTAAACATTTGCACACACACTCTGAAGGATCGGAAGATATTGAAACAACGGGCGGTTTTACCGTTGATAAAGAAGGATTAGTGGATAACTTTGCTATTGAACCAGAAATGTATTATGAAACTCGTGGAGATTTATCTGAGAAAAAATCTAGTTAAAAGATCATATCCTTTGGGTTAGAAGATGTAACTCCACCAATAGATAAAAAGAGATTGTGTTAGGTTTTGTGTATTAATCTAACCTACAATAATCTCTCAATAAAAACCTACATTTCAAAATTAAATATTTCATTAATATAAGCAACATACAATTATGAACGCAAAAAATAGCAGAAAATTTACCCGTATTATTCATCGGGAATATAAAGATGCCGACGGAAATATCCATACTGAATATAAAGATGCTCAAGGTAATATCTATACCGAGTATCAAGATAGTTTGGGAAATTTTCACTCTGATCAAAATGAGTCAGTTAATAGTAAATTGGCAGACGCACATATCCAAAATGTAAGAGTCGATCGTGAAGTCAATCGTCAAGTAGCACATAGCGATCGAGCTGATCAAAACACATCTAAAGGTCTTCTTATTGGTGTAATTGTTACAACTGTAGCTGGTTTAATAGCAGGGGTAATCTACTTTTTAAATGATGTAAATAATCCTCAGCCTACACCGATCGTCAATATTCCGACAGAAAAAATCGCTCCACAACAAAATCCAACTCCTACCCAAGTAAAAGTGGTGGAGAAAGAAGTGGTCAAAATCGTACCAGTGGAAGTACCTGTACCAGTACCAGCACAAACAAAAGTGCCGGAGACCAACAATAGTCCATCAACAGTCAATAATAATATTACTGTTAAGCCTTCAGAATCTAATCCTGCACAAAAAGAAACCAATAACAAGACATCCGTAGCTAAAACTGTTCAAAATCCTACTACATCTAGTCAAAAGCCAGTAATAAGTACATCGTCAAATAATGCCACTTCTACTGAAACAGATGTAGATCTTAAAAATGAAATATTGAAAAAGTTTCAAAATGGATTACCGAATAATCAACTAAAAGTTGATGTTAAAAATAGTGACGTGATAGTTTCAGGAAATGTGGAAACCCAAGAACAGATACAACAGATTCCATCTTTAGTTAAGTCTATTGACGGTGTTAAAAAGCTCAATATAACAGTCACTGTAGCTAATAATGTTCCTAACTAAAGACGATCGCTCAATTCTGTTTTCTAAAAAAGGAAAACTTTAACAAACAAAACATAATAAATAAATTTTAGGAAAAAACAATGATTTTAAAACAAGGCGCAGTCGGCACATTCACAAATTATGAAGCGACAGAAATTGCCCTTCGTGATTTACAAAAAAACAATTTTCCCATGGAACAAATTTCACTCATCGGTCGTGAAATCAATAACGAAGTTGAAGTGACAGGAGTAAATACCAGTGAAAATCTTCTAAACGTCGGGAACTTAAGCACAGATAAAAATAAAGCACCTGAAAAAGCCACAGATGGAGCTATAGCCGGTATCACTTTAGGCGGTTTCACTGGATTATTAGTAGGTTTAGGTGCACTTGTCATTCCCGGAATGGGTCCGATTATGTTGGCTGGGGCTGGAGCAACTGCTTTAGCGACAACTCTTTCAGGAGGAGTTATTGGTGGTGCTATTGGCAGTTTGGCAGGTGGATTAGTTGGTTTAGGAATCCCCGCCGATCGAGCTAAGGTTTATGGTGATCTTGTTTCTGAGGGAAAGTATTTAATAATTGTTGAAGGAGCAAATTCAGAGATTGCTATAGCTGAGAAAATTTTTAAAGAGCATGATATTCATGACTGGTATGTTTACGATTCCCCGGATCAATCACAACATACTCAAAAACCAATTTCCCCTGATCCTGATAACGATATAAAAGGAAGACAATATCAGTAATATGCCAGTCGTCATCATGCTTAGGACATTAACAAGACCTCAGTTCGACATAAAATTATCGGTGAAGAGATGAGATAAGAGACTACAGATATTAGATAGCAATAAGAATTGATTTAAACATTAGTCAAATTGATTTTAGATAATGATTTACGCTTATTTAATTCTTTTAAATAAGTCAAATTAATTCTGTTACTACTCGTAAGCCTTTATTTTTAAAGGTTTCTAATATCGAACTCAGGTTAACAATGGGTTAAACCCTTTGCCTAAAGGATTGAAATGTCCTAAATAATCGGTCAGTTGATATATCACAAAAAATGGTTGGTGAAAAACCTTTTTTAAGTTATCTACTGCCTTCTGAAAATGATAGGACATTCGCAAAAATAGTTTTTTTAGCCTTTACACTTCGGGGATTAAGGAAACTGGTGCGTAAATCTTGAATGAAAAAGTACTGAGTTATTATTCATTCATTTATTAAATACTTTTTAGAACTTAAAATGATTTTATTTAAACGGTTTCGACTTTTTTTTATTATGACAGGTTTAGCTTTGTTAATTACAACTACTACCACTATCACTTTTACACCTTCACAAAGTTGGGTGGCAACAACATTAATACCATTTTTTACTGAATCTCAAACTCATGTTGTGATGAGTAAAGGAGATACCATTAGTAAAAATATTGAAAGTGAAACCCAAGACGTTAGCCAAAAGTTAAACTAATGTCAAATTTTTCAAGTATAGTGTAATAAAACTTTACAGATTGTAAGGTTTTTCGGAATTAACTCTTTGAAATTTTTGAAAATTATTTATCGATCGATAATTCTAGGCATTTATCAATATTTTTAAGAGTTCCATTCATTTGATTTAATCGTGGAAAGACGACGAGCATTTAAGCAACTCCATTCACCCCGTTTCCATAAAGATGCGATCGTCCAACCGTCTTTTTCCAAAAGGTTCGCTATTTCAAGAGATTGATCTACTAAAATACCACTTAATGTAATCCAACCATCGGGCTTAATAATTTTACACATATCAGGGATCATGGTTTTAATAACTTCTGCCAAAATATTACACACAATACCATCAAATTTTAGTCCGGGTATCAACATTAATTGATCAATACTACCTTGAAAAATTTCTATGCCTTCAACGTGATTTAGTTCACTATTTTCTTTAGTGGCTTTAATAGCTAAAGGATCAATATCGGTGGCATATACTTGTTTTGCTCCTAATAATTTTGCTCCGATCGATAAAATCCCTGAACCACAACCAATATCAGCGATCGTAACCGGTGTTTCTAGCTCGTCTAATCTCATTTCTAGGGATTCTAAACACAGTTGAGTCGTAGCATGAACCCCTGTACCAAAAGCAGATCCCGGATCGAGACGGATAATAATTCGATTAGATTCTGTAGGTGGTTCAATCCATGCAGGATAAATGGTAAATCGATCGCCAATATCCATAGGTTGCCAATGCTCTTTCCAACTACTAGCCCAATCCTCATCATTAATTAATTGCCATGAAATGGGGGGAGTGTTATAACCTAACAAAAAACAATCTTGTTTTAACCACAGAGAAAGAGCGGCAAGATCGACTACTTCTTTAGTAATAGAGGGAATATAGGCTTTAATAAACCAAGAATCATCTTCTTTAGCTAATGCAGTGCCTTGACAGCCAAATTCTTGCAAACGCCAAAATATAGTATCTTCTAGTTCTGGAATATGATTAATTTTTATTTCCCACCAAGGAGTCATCATGTTAATTAAATTTTTACTAAATCTCTCTCCATTGATTTAAGCACTTTTTTGTTTGATTAACATTAATATACAATTTTATCGGTTTTTATCTTGACCTCAGCAGTCGAATTTTATTCTAACATAACTTTGTTAAGTGGGTCTGTCGATCTAATGATAGTATATTAAATTAAATTATTTATCATTCTTAAAAAATGTTATTTCAGTTTTTTAAAATTAAAAATTATTATCTTTTAATCTTAACTATTTTCTGTTTATTATTTCTAAATTTTAGTAAAGTTCAAGGTCAACATAATCAGAATAACACCCAGTCAGACAATCATCATACCCATAAATCGATCGATGTCTCTAATAATTCTCAGATTCCTTCAGTTAAAATAAAAGTCTTTCCTGATACTATTAAAGGATGGAATTTAGAGATAGAAACTACTAATTTTATATTTAAACCTGAAACTCTTAATCGAGAGAGTAATTCTAATGAAGGTCATGCTCATTTGTATATTAATGGCAAAAAAATTACTAGAATTTATGGAAAATGGTATCATATTCCAGATTTACCGAAAGGTAAAAATGAGATAAAAGTTACTCTAAATACTAATCTTCATGAGGATTTAATTTATAATGGAAATGTGATTAGCGATCAAATTATTGTTGAGCATTAACTATATTAATTATTGCTATATCTGCGTCTCGATGTTTAAATATTAGTAAATGTTAGTCATCAATTACTTTGATCGTATTACTTTGTTAATAATAAGGGCGTTGATTTGTCTTGATTTCTAGGATTACTTGATTGAGCATTATTTTAATTTGTTAATATTGTCATTTATAAATTTATTACATTCATTTGATAAATTAGTATTCTGTGAAATTATATTATTTAGAAAATCAATAACTTTTGTTTCATCATCACATAAAGTCCACATATTTAAAATTGTTTCTAAGTCACTTTCTAAGTTTTCTGAGAAATTGTTTGGTAATATATGTATTAAATATAATTTAATTTTGTCACATAATATTTTGTATATTTCTTGTTCTTGTGGTGAATGAGTTTTTATTTCTTCTTTTGTGATACCATCTTTATGTTTAAAGTAAATTAGATATACACAAAACATAATTGATTTGGATTGATAAATAATTTCTTTTAAAACAGAAAATGAATCTTGAGTTTTATTAATTAATAACATAACTCTGTGAGAAGTAGTTTCTAAGTGATCTGTAATTAAAATAGGATTAGACGAAACGATAAGAGCTAGATTTTTACATTGTATATTATTTAAAATATTTTTTTTTATTTTATTATCTAATTTCCTTAAAAAAGTAAAAGCATTATCTCTAGTAATTAGTCCTAATAATTTTATGTCTAAATCATTTATTGAATCATTCGCCAAATCTAATAAATCTTTAAAATCTTTATCCGCTATATCATCATTTAAAATAGCATAGGAAAAATAACGGTCAAAATATAATGTTTCTGAAACTCTTTTTTCCAGACTACCATAATCAGTTGATTGATAAGGTAAATTTGCTATTTTTTGCATTGATAATCTAGGAAATAAAAATGAAATTAATCTTAAAACAGCTTCCTTTGATGTTATATCTAAATTAATAGTAGCTTCTTGAATTATACTTTCTACTTTTTCCTTTAAGTCATCTTTTATTGTAAATTTGTTAAACAAATATAAATCAGGATTATTTTTTATGGATTGATAAACTTTTGGATAACACAGCTTTATTCCTTCAACAAATATTAAATCAATTACTTCAACTTCATCTTTTAACAAGCTCAATGAAAAAGTTAAAGTATTTATATATCTTTTAACCATTCTTGGTGTGTTAATTTTTATTTCCAAGCCATTAATATATTGAGTAAGAAATAAAATATATTTTTCGTCTGTAAACTCTATATCTAAGTGTTCCAAATAATTGATTAAACAATTTATTAGTATTTTCCTCATAATTGAAGTTTTTATCTTTGGTAAATTAAGAGGAACTTGAATAATTTTTTCTAAAAATTCTCTACCTGTCTCTAAACTATTAGAACTATATTTTTCACTCAATGCTGAAGCTACCATATCTGGATCAAATGCCAAAACATAAGTGGTATAGCTAAAATCTGCTGATAGTTTAACCAATTTAAAAATAGCTTGTATTTCTGATTTATCTAATCTATCAATATCATCTATAAAAATTACAAGTTTTTTTTGTTTTTCATGTAATATTTTTTTTACTTTCTTTTTATATTTTTCAAGAGTACTAGGACTAAAAATTATTTTTATTAAAGATTGAGTTACTATTCCAGATATTTTAGTTTTATCAAATATATTTATTAACGGACTTATAACTGGTTGTACATATCTATTAACAAAATCACTAGATTTATCTATAAAATCTTTTAAGTTTATTCCTAATGCATTACTAATAGTTTCAAAAAAGCTCATTAATAACTGGTCTTCATTAGAAAATTGCCAAGGATTAAACTTCACACAAATAATATTTTCTTTTTCTGTTAATTCTTGTTCAATAAAATTAATAGCAGTAGTTTTGCCTTCGCCCCACGCACCATAAATACCAACAACTAAGCTATCAGAATCTTCCCTAGAAGCTATTACTTGAGCTACTCTTTGGCAAAAAGGAAATCTTTTAAATTCATCTTGTGTTTTATCAATGATTGGAGCATCTGTGTACATATATTTTTACCTGTTGATTATTCAAATTAATAAAGCATTAAAACCAGTCTGGATAAAATGACGATCGTCAGAGATATTTCTAGGTAGTTTCACGGTACAATTACCTCATCTCTAACAATATGTAAATGAATTAATTGAGGTTTGTCTTTCTTTTACTAATTTATAATAAGGATCGTAGAAAAATCATCAATTTTAATTTTTCCTAAGACATATTCTAGCTAATAATATATAACATGAAAAAAGCAATCATTTGTGGTTATTATGGACAAGGAAATGCAGGAGATGAGGCTTTATTATTGGCAATTTTAGCTAGATTACCTCATCATATACAACCTATTATTTTGTCAGGTAATCCTATTAAAACAACTAAAGATTATCAAGTAATTAGTTATTCTCGTCTCAGCATTATTAAGCAAATTTTAAAAGCAGAAAAAAAAGATTTATTTATCTGGGGAGGAGGTAGTTTAATTCAAGATGTCACAAGTATAAAAAGCCCTATTTTTTATTTAGGATTGATGATTTTAGCTCAATTAAAAGGTTTAAAAACTATCGCTTATGCCCAAGGAATTGGCCCCATAAAAACTACTTTTATTCGATGGTTAACAAAACAAGTTTTAACACGATGTGATGGGGTTAGTGTCCGCGATCGAGAATCAGCTAAATTATTAGAAAAATGGCAGATCAAATTTTTCTTAGCAGCCGATCCTGTATGGGCTTTATCTAGTAAAATTAATCAAGATTTTAACTTATTACCTAGTCCTAGAATTGCAGTTAATATTAGATCGCACCCTACCTTAACACCATCAAAATTAGAGATAATAATTCAAGCCTTAAAACAGTTTCAACAACAAACTTTAGCAAATATAATATTAGTACCTTTTCAAAAATTAAAAGATTTAGAAATTTGTCAATATATAGGAGAAAAATTAAAAGAAAATTATCAAATTGTTAATATTGAAAATCCTCAAGAATTAAAAGGATTATTTAGAGAAGTAGATCTTTTAGTGGGAATGCGTTTGCATAGTCTTATTATGGCAAGTAGTGAAAAATGTCCTTGTTTCGCTCTATCTTATGATCCCAAAGTGAGTAATTTGATGTCAGAAATTGGTCTGGATGGTTATGAATTAGAACATTTACCTCCTCAAGCTAATGTTATCACAGAAAAATGGTTAAAAATTTATCAAAATAAAGCACATTTATCTGATAATGAAATAAATTCTTTAAAACAAAGTGCATTGAAGCATCAAAACTTATTTGACTCTTTTATTTAACTTAAATATCTATATAATAAGTCTAAATGAATTGTGTAAATAAAATTTTTCTACCTCAACTGTTTCTCAAAATATATGGGATAAGATGGCATAAATAGTTTTTAAACTTTAAAATAATAGCTAATCATTATCAAAGTATTTTTGTTTGTAAATTCTAAATTATGAAAACTTTTTCTGTACTTAATTTACCCGTTAATCTCAGTGATAATTATGAAGATTGGCTAATCAATCGTATCGAAAATAGAGAGTTTACCCATGTTGTCACCATGAACTCAGAAATGGCAATGATGGCACAAAAAAACCCTGATTTAGCTATGGCTATTAAAAAAGCTGATTTAGTTGTACCCGATGGTTCTGGTATTATATTTTATTTAAAACGTAGGGGACAAAAACAACAGCGAATTGCAGGAATAGAGTTAGCGGCTTCTTTGGTGGAAAAGTTGGGGAAAAAAGGAAAAGATTATCCTATTTGTTTTTATGGTGGTGCCCCCGGAGTCACAGAAAAAGCAACACAAGCATGGCATAAAAAATTACCAAATATCAATATCATTTATAATCATGGTTATTTATCTCCGTCTGAGTTAAAAAATTGGTGTGATTCGATCGAGCAAATACAACCTAAACTAATATTAGTCGGTTTAGGAGTGCCAAGACAAGAATTATGGATTATGAATCATCGCTATTTAGCACCAAATGCAGTATGGATAGGTGTGGGTGGTAGTTTTGATATTTGGGGAGGTGTTAAAGAAAGAGCCCCAAAATTTTTCTGTAATTATCATTTAGAATGGTTATATCGACTATACCAAGAGCCTCAACGATGGAAACGAATGTTAGCCTTACCTCAATTTTTTTTCAAGGCAATTTTTTAGATTCAATATCCTAACCTTAACCACAAGCCCAGGCGATCGTCAGTTGATGAGGATGATTTTTACATTGAGTAACATGAGAACATCCCATATCCCCAAACATATAAGATAAATTATCTTCTGAATCGATTTGAAAAACCAAAGACATTTGCTCACCGCATTCTGGACAAAAAGGATATTCTATTCCTTGTACCCAAGCCGCCCAACCTAACAATTTATCCCCAAATAAAGGATATTCCCAGTCTTCATCCTCTTCTAATTCCGTTAAATTATCTGATGGTGATTGATTTCTAAGATTTTGTAATTCTTCTGAGTTAGGATAATCAGATTTTTCTTCCCAATCAATAATTATTTTTTCAGAAAATATAGTTGTAGGAAAATCAGACTCAGAAATTATTTCTCCATCAGTCTCTATTTCCTCATAGGAAAAAACTCGAACCAGAGTACTTTTAGCAAAGGGGAAATAGGCTTCACACTCAAACTCACATTCCGATTTTTCATTAGTGCAGTAGAAAACTTGTAATAATTCTCCGATAAAAGCATCTTTTGCATTGTCAGGTAAATCCTTTTTATATAGCTGTAAAAATAAAGGCATTTTTTCTCCACAATGTTCACACACAGGATATTTGGTGCCTTTGGGAATAAAAGGTAAACCCCCAAATTTAGAACTAATTACTTGCCTTTTTTCTTGTTTAACTATTGGTATCCAAGTCTTGCGGTGATATTTTTCGATCGAATTCTTCATGATATTTCAGTTTTTAATTAGGGTTTGCCAAATAAATTAGAAAGCCATTAAAATTAATGGTTCATACATACTATATTAACAAAAAAGTGTGCAATTTTAGCATTTTTGACTTTATTTTCTTTAAAGCTAATTTGTTGATATTTATTTATATTGCTAAAAGCCTAAAAGCCTTACTTTTTCATTATTTGACCGAATACCTACCCCTTATCATAAGCTCATTCCACAACAGAGATAATTTTAAATTCATTATTTCTCACGTTAAAATGAAAATGGTATTATTAACAAATATTAATTTTTATGGTAGAAAAAGTTAAAAAAACAGAAGCCGAATGGAAAGAAATGCTTACTCCTGAACAATTTCAAGTGACCAGAAAACACGGCACTGAAAGAGCTTTTAGTGGAGAATACCACGATTATAAAGGAACAGGCGTTTATAAGTGTGTTTGTTGTGGTAATGAGTTATTCGTTTCTGACACCAAATATAATTCTGGCACAGGATGGCCTAGTTTTTGGCAACCTGTCAAAGAAGATAGCGTTGCCTATAAAACCGATATTAGCTTTTTTATGAAAAGAACAGAAGTTTTGTGTAATGCTTGTGATGCTCACTTAGGACACGTCTTTGATGATGGCCCTGAACCTACGGGTAAACGTTATTGTATGAATTCTGTCGCATTAAAATTTGAACCCCAAAGAATAATAAGCTCAACAGTTGATCAGGTTTCTTGATGACGCTTAAAAAGGAAGATGAGAAGAAAGAGAAGATTGTTTAATACATAATTTGGAGTTAAGATTATGGCTTTATTCGGTAACATTATTTGGTTTATTTTTGGTGGTTTTATTAGCGGTTTGGGTTATATTCTAGGTGGTTTAACCCTCTGTTTGACGATTATAGGCATTCCTTTTGGGATACAAACGATTAAAATCGGTGTGGCGACAATGACTCCCTTCGGAAAGGAAAATATTGTGACAGAGGATGCCTCTAGTTTTATTGTGATGACTTTTAACGTTATTTGGGTGATCTTCTTCGGTTGGGAAATAGCAGTATCTCATTTACTACATGGACTAATTCTAGCTATTACCATTATCGGTTTACCTTTTGCTAAACAACATTTTAAACTAATTCCCATCGCACTTTTTCCTTTTGGTAGGGAATTTAAAGATATTGATTAAGTAATTGTTCATTGCCTAAATCGTCATTTCTCAAGGATAATAGAGAGAATAAGAGCATTCTTTATATAAAATTAATATGAGTAAAGGAACGTTATTTGATAAAGTCTGGGATTCTCATACCGTAGGTATATTACCCTCTGGACAAACTCAATTATTTATCGGGTTACATTTAATACATGAGGTAACTAGCCCTCAAGCATTTGCTATGATTCGAGAGCGTAATCTTAAAGTACTCTTTCCCGATCTAACCGTTGCTACAGTAGATCATATTGTACCTACAGAAAATCAAGCTCGTCCTTTTGCTGATACCTTAGCAGAAGAAATGATCCAAGCCCTAGAAAATAATACCAAAGAAAATAGCATCCGATTCTATAACACCAACTCTGGTAATCAAGGTATTGTCCATGTGATTGCACCGGAACAAGGCTTAACACAACCCGGTATGACGATCGCTTGTGGTGACTCTCATACTTCTACCCATGGGGCATTTGGTGCGATCGCATTTGGGATCGGAACTTCTCAGGTTAGAGACGTATTGGCTTCTCAAACTCTTTCCTTAACTAAGTTAAAAGTGAGAAAAATTGAGGTAAACGGTGAATTACCTAAAGGAGTCTATGCCAAAGACGTTATTCTTCATATTATCCGTAAATTGGGCGTAAATGGAGGTGTTGGTTATGCCTACGAATATGCAGGTACAACCTTTGAAAATATGAATATGGAAGAACGCATGACAGTATGTAATATGTCGATCGAAGGAGGTGCTCGTTGCGGTTATATCAATCCTGATGAAGTTACATACAATTACTTGAAAAATAGAGACTTTGCTCCAAAAAATTGGGATGAAGCAGTGACATGGTGGCAGAGTATCCGTAGTGATACAGATGCTGAATATGATGATATAGTCACCTTCAATGCCAGTGATATTGAGCCTACAGTTACATGGGGTATTACTCCCAGTCAAGGTATTGGTATTACAGAATCTTTACCCGTACCTGAAACTTTGCCAGAAAATGATAAGGAAATTGCGATCGAAGCCTTTAAATATATGCAACTTCAACCCGGACAACCCATCAAAGGCACCTCGATCGATGTATGCTTCATTGGTAGTTGTACTAACGGTAGAATAAGCGATTTAAGGGAGGCCGCAAAATTAGCAAAAGGGCATAAAGTAGCGGAAAATGTCAAAGCATTTGTTGTACCAGGATCAGAAAGGGTAAAACAAGAAGCAGAAGCAGAAGGATTACATCATGTATTTTTAGATGCAGGTTTTGAATGGCGCGAACCGGGATGCTCTATGTGTTTAGCGATGAACCCCGATAAGTTACAAGGAGACCAAATAAGTGCATCATCCTCTAATCGTAACTTTAAAGGTCGTCAGGGATCAGCCCAAGGGCGTACATTATTAATGAGTCCTGCAATGGTAGTGGCCGCTGCTATTAACGGTAAAGTTTCTGATGTAAGAGAATTATAAAACTCTTTGTACTTTAGTTTACAAAATGATCATGAGGATAGATAGGGAAAACAACACCCTATTATCTTTTTCAAAAACCGCTCAAAAAACTTATCTAAACTTAAATATAACCTCAGTTCGATGCAAAATGTATGGGTAATAGCAAGGTATTAGTTGTTAGGTATTAGCTAAATAATTGATGAAAAACTGTTAACAATTAGACCTGTTGCAAAATTAAAAATATAATTAAATTGAGGCTGTTTATAATCAATTATCGTAACTATTGCCTCTTGCTTTTTGTCTATTGTCTGACTTGTGCAAGAAGTCTATTGATTTTATCTAGATTAATTTAATTAAATAATTCAATCAGATTTGGTATTTTTAGAACCTAAAACCTAAAGCCTAAAACCTACCTACATCAAGGATTTTTTCTCGAACTCAGGTAAATATAAGGTAAGGAAAACTTAAGAAAATTATCGGTAAGAATAATTTACCCTTACTATATAATTTGAATTACATGCAATATTTTCGGTTTTATTGACCCAAAATTTAGCTTTTGAGATAAATTCAATTTAAAATTTATTTAGTAAAATTATGGATAATAATAACGATTGGCTGAAGCAATTATTAATGATTGGTGTGGGCACCACATCCCTCGCCGCCGAAAAAATTAAAGAAGTAAGTGAACAATGGGTAAAAGAAGGTAAAATAAATCCAGATCAGGCTAAAGGTATTGTGGACGATTTAATGCAACAAATTCAGTCGGATCAAGGTAATATTCAAGCTCAGATGGAGCGACAAATTCGGAATGTTTTACAAGATTTAGGAGTGCCTCGGCAGTCTGAAGTTGACGAATTACGAGGTAGAATCGATCGACTTGAACGTCAAATTCGAGATTTGGAAAATAAATTATGGCGTTAAACAATATCATAATTAAGGTACAAAAATTTAGGATAAGCGTTAATTTTTCAATTTTCGTTCAATTATTTAATGAAATTAATCGAGTGAGCAATCAATTATTAATACTTTTTTATCAATTCTTTACCTAATATCTAATACATTATCTTCACCAATAAATTTTATAGTTCACCATTGGTGATTTTTTGCACTGAATAAATTTACGATTCCTACACAAAATATAGTCATTAAAAATAAGAATGAAACAGTTTAATAATATTAAAAATTTTCAAAAATCTTGATTGGTGCACAATGGCCACCTTACATAATTTCTCTAACTGTCTCAGTGTTATTTTAACTAACTATAAATGATTGACATAATGCTTTATCTTAGTTATTATCTGAATAATTGTTCATATATTCATTTAAAATTTTATGGGAAAACATGATGGTTGTTGTACACACGATCATGGACATAATCATAGTCATGATTTAACAGAATTTGACGGGAAAAAGACAGTTATCCTGATCGGATTTTCAACGGTATTATTTTTTATCGGTGTAATCTTTAACGAAGCTCTCCACAACACTCCTTATAGTATTGGTGAATATGGGGTATTCCTACCAGCTTATCTGATCAGTGGTTGGAGTGTGATTACCAGTGCTGGAAGAAATATACTTAAAGGGCATATCTTTGATGAAAACTTTTTAATGACACTGGCGACAATTAGTGCGATCGCACTTCATAAACTTCCAGAAGCAGTAGCGGTGATGCTATTCTTTCAAGTAGGGGAATTATTTCAAAACTACGCAGTAGGCAAATCAAGGCGCTCGATTAAATCTTTACTAGAAATACGTCCCGACAGTGCTAATCTTAAAACCGATGAGGGAGTGAAAACCGTTTCTCCTGACACGGTGAAAGTAGGAGATTTAATTATCATCAAAGCAGGGGAAAAAGTGCCTCTCGATGGGGAAATTGTACTCGGAAAGTCCCAAATTGACACCTCTGCACTAACAGGTGAATCAATACCTCAAACGGTTCAAGAAGGGGATAATATACTCGCAGGTTCAATTAACCAATCTGGAGTATTAACCGTTAAAGTTACTAAACTTTTCGCTGAATCTTCTATTTCAAAAATACTAGATCTGGTGGAGAATGCCAACACCAAAAAAGCAAAAACCGAGAAATTTATTACCAGTTTCGCTGGTTACTATACTCCTGCCGTCGTCTTCTTATCCCTAGCAGTGGCGATACTTCCTCCTCTGTTTTTAGGTTTAGGAAGTGAAACCCTCACTCAATGGGCTTATCGGGCGTTAATTTTGCTAGTTATTTCTTGCCCTTGTGGGTTAGTGATTAGTATTCCTTTGGGTTACTTCGGCGGAGTGGGGAATGCCGCAAAAAACGGTATTTTAGTCAAAGGTGCAACTTTTTTAGATACTTTAACGGAAGTGAAAACCGTTGTGTTTGATAAAACAGGCACTCTCACTAAAGGAAACTTCCGAGTAACTGATATTGTCACTGATAATGGACTCACTCAGTTAGAATTACTGGCATTAGCCGCTACGGTTGAGTCTCAATCTAATCATCCTGTAGCTAAATCGATTCTTGAAGAATACGGCAAAACTGTTGATGATTCGACCCTCGAAAATTATCAAGAAATTTCTGGGCATGGCATTGTGGCACGGGTAAAAAATCAAAGGGTTTTAGTGGGAAACGATCGCCTTCTTCATTTGGAAAATATACCCCATGATCAAGAAATATGCAACCTCAACGGTACTATAGTGCATATAGCAGTAGATGGTCAATATATTGGATACCTTATGGTTGCTGATGAATTGAAAGAAGATGCAGTTGTCGCTATAAAACAGTTAAAGTCGAAAGGCATTGAAGTAGTTATGCTAACTGGTGATAATATTAGTGTAGCTCAGTCGATCGCAGAAAAATTAGCCATTACACGCTATCAAGCAGAGTTACTACCTGAAGATAAAGTAAACGCTATTGAGGAAATTTTAGGGCAAGTAAGTAGCGAAAAAACCAAAGTCGCATTTGTAGGGGATGGTATTAATGATGCTCCTGTAATTGCAAGAGCAGATGTAGGTATTGCTATGGGGGGATTAGGCTCAGATGCGGCTATTGAAACTGCCGATATTGTCATTATGGCAGATATGCCCTCTAAAATATCGCAGGCGATCGCCATTGCCCAAAAAACCCGTCAAATTGTCTGGCAAAATATTAGCTTTGCGTTGGGGATTAAAGGCTTATTTATTCTCTTAGGTGCCATAGGATTAGCCACCCTTTGGGAAGCCATTTTTGCAGATGTTGGAGTCGCCTTAATTGCGATTGTTAATGCTGGTAGAGTTTTAAGATTTAAAAGCTAATGGTAATCAATAAACATCAACCGCAAGAGGATTTTCAACCGATGTCACTCTTGTTAATTATTTTAACCTTACGAGTTATCTTATTCACCATAGAATTAATTACCAGTTGGAAATTCTATAGCTTTTCTCTCCTTGCGGTAGCCAGTCATTTATTGGTTGATATTCTTTCCATTATTATCGCTATTATAGCCACGAAATTGGCTCAAAGTTGGCAAAATCAGAAGCAACAAATAGAGGCATGGGGTGGTTTTAGTAATGGCTTACTCTTGTTAGTAATTGGGCTTTGGATTGGTAATCATGTTTTAAATAGTGAAGATACCCTAACGGAAGAAGTCTCTTTTTCCTTTTCTTTACTAGGAATTGCTTTTTTGGAATTAATCATTAAAGCAGTGAGTATTATTTTACTCTACGATCCTAGCCATAACAACTTAAATCTACGGGGAGTATTTCTTCATGCGATCGCTGATACTGCCAATTCCCTTAGTTTAATTATAACTTCCCTCGCAATCCTTATCTTTCACTGGTTATGGATAGATAAAATATCAGCTATGGGAATCGCTTTTTTAATGATAATTAGTGCTGTATTTTTGCTAACTCAAAGTTTTTATCAACGTCAGTAATCAGTAATAATTTACATGGAAATAGTCAAATCTTTGTTTTATTTTTTTATCACGGGGTTATCAGAAATTGGTGGAGGTTATTTGGTGTGGTTGTGGTTAAGGGAGGGTAAAAGTTTTAAATATGCCATTGTGGGTTGGTTAATTTTGATGATATACGGAGTTTTACCTACTTTACAACCTACTAATTTTGGACGAGTTTATAGTGCCTATGGTGGGACATTTGTTTTATTTTCTTTACTATGGGGATGGAAGATAGATAAAATACCACCCGATGTTTATGATTGTTTGGGAGTAATTATTATTCTTATCGGTGCTGGAATTATGATGTAAGCTAAGACGCATTGATTTGGTATATAATTTAAGTCAGAAAAGATAAAACTTAGGTGTGATTTATGCCTTCTAAAAATTTTTTGTCAGAGGAAGGAAGAAAGAAAGTATCTACAAGATGCTTTAAAAATAGAAAAGAGATCGGAAGTCAGGGAAAGAATTTTAATATTTTTATTAGAGAATGATGGTAAAAATTATCAAGAAATAGCAGTTTTTTTGGGTTGTTCCCCCAAAACGGTGGCTTACTGGGCAGTTCATGGTAATCCTAATAATGTAGATTCATTGCAAGATAAAAGAAGAAAAGGAAACCAAACAAAAGCAACGGATAAATATATTGAAAGATTATTAGAAGTAGTTGATAAAAATCCTGAAGATTTTGGATATGATTTTGGTCGATGGACGGGGCAAAGATTATCAGAACATTTGGAAAAAGAAACAGGAATTAAATTAAGTAAATCACAAGTAGTGAGGATATTAAAAAGAAAAAAGTATAGTTATATTTGGGGAAAATATAGTTTAGAAGACAAACAAAATCAAGAACAAAGAAAAGCATTTAAAGAAAAATTAGAACATTACATAGAAATAGGTAAAGAGAATCCTGAGTTAGTTCAAGTATGGTTTTGGGATGGGGCGTTTAAAGTGGCGAACTAAATTCGCCACACAGCCCCTCATGAATGTGGTTTTAGTTTAAGGGTGATAAGAAGAAAAACATGGACGAAAAAAGGAAAAAGAAAAAAGGTGAAGGGAGAAAGAAGAAGAGGAAGAGTAAATATCATGGGAGGAATAAGATATTCGGATAAAAAAAGAAGATGTTTTGTAATAAAAAAAGGTGATTCAGAAACGTTTTGTGAACAATTAAAAAAGTTATGGGAAGAAATAAAAAATGAATGGGTAAGTAAGGGAAATGATGAAAAAGATTTTAAAGAATGTGGTCCGAAAATAATCATAATATTAGACAACGCAAGTTTCCATAAAAAAAAGGAAATAGTAGAAAAAATAGAAAAAAATCTACCGAATATAAGACTAGAATATTTACCGGTATATAGTCCAGATTATAACTTAATAGAATTAGTGTGGCATTCGGCAAAGGAATATATAGCTTATAGAAACTTTGAAAATAAAGAACAGCTAGAAAAAACAGTAAATTACTTATTAAATGAAGGAGGTTTAGTAATTAATTGGAGTAAAAAATTTAAGAATAAGGGTGAATTAATCAATGTAAGTTAAATGCGTCTTAGCTTATGCACCAAGACATTAACTATATCCAAATAGCGGATGCTACTATTTCCCAAATTCCTACAATAAGCATGACAGCAGGAAGAAAAAGTTTTCTTTGACCTGTCGTCAAATTTTATGATATAGTAAATTATGAAAAGATTATGAAAATACCAAGATGAGTAGTAACATATCAAGGCGATCGCTGTTAAGCCTCGGAGTCTTTGGAGTTGGAAATGGGTTTAGAAAGAAAGTCCCTACCACTACTCAAATTAGAGGGGTTGGCGGTTTAACTACCATGGGAGAAGTCAATCATGAAAAAAACGGCTTTGATCCTTACAAATTATTGACGGACTGGGATACAGGAAAAGTGTCAAAATTATCCAATGGTCAACAATTGCGAGAGTATGAAATTACAGCTATTGAACGAGAAATAGAGATCGCTCCAGGAGTATTTTATCCTGCATGGACTTATAACGGTCGCATTCCAGGACCAACTCTACGAGTCACACAAGGCGATCGCATTCGGATTAAATTTAAAAATCTGGGTTCTCATCTCCACACCATCCATTTCCATGGTATTCATGCCGCCCAACAAGATGGTATTCCCGGAGTGCTAGAAGCCGCCACTAATCAAGAAATAGTTTATGAGTTTAACGCTGAGCCTTTTGGCTGTCACCTAAGTAAGTGGGCAGAATTAATTGTATAATTATAACATTAAAATAAATTTAATAAAATCAAAAAGTAATATACAAAAGTTTTATTTATATTTAAAAATAATTAATGTAGCTTAAAATCTGCTAAAAATATGAAAAATAAGTAAATCAAGGATAAAAAATGCGATTTGTTACCAGATTAGCTCCAGAAACACAACAGTTATTAAAGACTATTGAACAAAAAAGTAAATACTATCAAGTTAGACATCGAGCAAAATCGATTTTGTTAAGTTATCAAGGTTATAAAATTACTCAAATAATGTTAATATTAAATATTAGTAGAAATACAATTTATAATTGGCTTAATAATTGGGAAAAAAATGGTTTAAATGGATTATATAGCTTGAAGGGAAGAGGAAGAAAATCAACTTTAAATGAGCAACAAGAATTAAAAGTAAAAGAATGGATAAAATCTCATCCAAAAACCTTAAAGATAGTTCAAGAAAAAATAGAAAATGAGTGGGAGATAAAAATAAGCAAAGATACGATAAAAAGATTAGCAAAAAAAAAGGGCATGGGGTGGTATCGGTTCAAGAAAAAGGTAAAAGGGGAAGTATGCCCTGAATTATACCAACAAAAAAAGAGACAATTAGAGCAACTAAAAAGAGCAGAAAATGAAGGAAAAATAGATATATATTATGGTGATGAAAGTGGATTTAGTTTAGTACCTTGTTTACCTTATGGATGGCAAGAAAAAGGGAGAAAAATAGAAAGAGAAAGTAGCCTAAGTAAAAGATTAAATGTGTTAGGATTTATGAAAAAAAATAATGAGTTAGAAAGCTATGTATTTGAGTCATCAATCAATAGTGATGTCGTGATAGCTTGTATAGATAACTTGAGTAAAAAAATAAAGAAGGAAACAGTATTAGTAATGGATAATGCCTCGATTCACCAAAATAAAAAATTCTGGAATAAAGAAGAAGAATGGGAAAAAAAAGGATTAAAAATATTCTTTCTACCACCCTATTCACCACAATTAAACAAAATAGAAATACTGTGGAGATTTATGAAATATAAATGGTTAGAGAACTCCTGTTATAAAAGTTATTTAGATTTAGTAAAAGGAGTAGAAAATATTCTTATAAACTTTGGTTCAAAATATACAATTAATTTTGCCTAGGTACTTATATCATTATCACACAACTCCTTTCAAACGTCATTTGCATAAGGGAATGTATGGAGCATTTATTATCGATCCCGATCCTCAAAAACATCCAGAGTTGAAAGAAAAAGTAAACTCACGGTTATTAGGAACTCCCGAAAATCAACAATGGCAAGAACTGTTAATGGTCATGAATGGCTTTGACACCAACTTTGATGACGAAAACGAAGTTTATGCGGTGAACACAATTCCCCACGCTTTTACCAAGCAACCAATAATCATTGAGCGTAATCGCCCTGTCCGAGTCTATTTAATTAACGTCACCGAATTTGACCCTATTAACTCCTTCCATCTTCATGCCAACTTTTTTGATTACTACGATCACGGCACAACTTTAACTCCCACCCAACGCACCATCGATACTGTAATACAATGCCAAGGACAAAGAGGTATTTTAGAATTTTCTTTTGCTAAACACTCCCCCGGAAGTTATATGTTTCACGCCCATCAATCAGAATTCGTTGAACTCGGCTGGATGAGTCTATTTGAGGTAATAGCATGAAAATAAATAAACTAAATTGGCTTTTACCTATTATTCTGGTGATTTTCCTGTTAGGGTTAGTTGTGAATCCTGTTCAGCTACTCAATCATAACGTACCACCTATAGAATCCTTGACGGTAGAACAAACTATTCTCAATGAAAATAACATTACTCTAAAAATTCGTGCGGCGGGTTCTCAACCGATGGAAATCTCCCAAGTGCAAGTTGATGGAGCATATTGGCAGTTTTCACAGCAACCAGAGGGAAATATTAAACGTCTTGCTATGGTAACTCTTGATATTCCGTACCCTTGGGTTAATGGAGAAACTCATCATCTAAAATTCATCACCAATACGGGCTTGACTTTTGACCATACCATTGATGTGGCAGTGGCGACACCAAAATGGTCTTTTTCTACCTTACTGATCTACACTTGGATCGGTTTATATGTAGGACTTGTGCCTGTAGTATTAGGAATGCTGAGTTATCCCTATCTAAATACTTTAGGGAAATCAGGATTGGGGTTTATACTTTCCCTGACGATCGGCTTATTAGGGTTTTTGTTAGTGGATACCTTTCAGGAAGGATTAGAATTAGGGAACAAAATGGCTAGTGCCTTTCAAGCTCAGGGATTAGTGTGGTTTGGAAGTGCGATCGCATTTTTAACTCTCCTGACGATCAGCCGACGCAAAGGTAAACCCCCCGAAGGAAAAGCCTTATCAGCCTATTTAGCAACTGGAATTGGATTACATAATTTTGGAGAAGGACTTGCCGTTGGCACAGCGTTTGCGCTGGGGAATTAGCATTAGGAACATTTTTGGTGATAGGCTTCACCTTACATAATTTAACCGAAGGAATAGGTATTGTGTCGCCCTTGTTGAAACAGAACCACAGATGGCAGACTTTCATTTTTTTAGCTATGTTAGCAGGATTACCTGCTATTCCCGGAATCTGGTTTGGTGCATTCGCCTTTTCTCCTCAATGGGCGGCATTATTTTTGGGTTTTGGAGCTGGAGCGATTTTGCAGGTTATCATCGAGTTGGGAATCTATTTATTTAAAACAACT
This sequence comes from Geminocystis sp. NIES-3709, assembly GCF_001548115.1. Classification (GTDB taxonomy): domain Bacteria; phylum Cyanobacteriota; class Cyanobacteriia; order Cyanobacteriales; family Cyanobacteriaceae; genus Geminocystis. The sequence continues at coordinate 3,522,047 of NZ_AP014821.1, forward strand.
CAAAAGTCTAAGCAGTCTCAGTTTTCTCCCCTTAATTTAGCAGGATTTACTTTAGGAATCGTGATTATGTATAGCACAGCAATTTTAGTGAAATTTTAACTATTCTCCTAACTCCTATCCTCATAAAAAGACTTTTTCAGCACACTCTATTTCGATACCTCCTAGCTTAACGTCAATCAATTAATTTAAAATTTCCACAGTACCCTTTACTCCATTTAAACGTACTAATTGACCATCTTGTAAAATTTCGGTGGCATGATTTATGTCCATTACCGCAGGAATGCCGTATTCTCTAGCAATAATCGCCCCATGAGAAAGTTTTCCTCCTACTTCGGCAATAATTCCTCCTGCTTGTGCTAAGATCATTGACCAACCAGAATCTGTATAAGGTACAACTATTATAGTTTCATGGTTGATGTTTTGTGCATCAGTTAAAGATAAGACAATCTTAATTTTACCTTCAATGATTCCAGCACTTGCCCCAATACCTTGAAGGCAAGAATTAGAAAGAATAGGAGTATATTTATAGATTAAATCAATTTGAGGGGCTTTACCATAAATCAAATAAGGAATAGTAGTAATTTTTTTGCTTTCTTCCCATTGAAATTTCCGTTGTTGAGTTAACTCAACTATATTTATTTGAGAGTTTTTCTGTTGAATATAATCTATAATTTCTTCTAGTTTTAAAAAGAATATATCTCCTTCTATATCTAAGATTTTTTCTTCTATCCACCTTTTTTCTAAAGCTAAAAAACTATAACGCAAATAGGCTAATAATTGAGAATAAACTACACTCACTTTACCTTTTAGTTCTAGTCTTTTTTGGACAATATTAACACTTATTTTATCTTCTTTTTTTTCATATTTACTAATACTTGATTCTGTAAAACTTTCTCCCACAAATTTAGTAAATATTTTTTTCATTTCTTTGGAGTTTTCTCGCCAACGAGGCACGGCTATATCCGTTGCTATTTCACTTAAATAACTATATTTCTCTAAACATTGTTCTAAGTTTTGCAAAATAGATTCTCCTTCTCCTGTTTCTGTTAAATAAGCAAAAAACGCTGCATAATTATTTAGATCAATTCTTTCTAATTCATTTTTAGGTAGTAGTTTACGGGCATCGATCGCAATTTTTTTAAGTTCATTTAATGATGCTATTTCTGGAATATTACGATAGTCTAATTCTTCTGGTAAAACTTTAAATAATGTCTGTCTTAAACTGTAACTTAAGGGAGCAAAAATACTGTAATAAGTTGCTTTTTTTAAACATTCTAAAATATCATCTATTCTCCTTAATAAATCTTTGTCAGATAAATTTTGTGGATTGATTTCCATTAATTCATCTAATAAAGGATTAAAATATCGATCGAGATCATGATTAAACTGATCTTCTAATTTTAATTCTTGTTGTAATAGACGCAATAATCCGGGTAAATTTATAAGAGTGGAAAAAAGGGAAGGTTTAGTAAATTTACTACCACGAGTGAGAAACTCCAAACTTTCAGGAGGTAACCCCATGCGCTTAAAAATTTCTCCCAAGAGAGTTGCATTAAAATAAGCTCGATGATAGTGTAAAGTAGCGGTATGTGTAAAATCTAAATTATTAGCTCTTTTACCTAATACAATAGTAAAAATATCCCCCCAAACTCCACAGGTTAGAGGTTGATTAATTGACCATGTTAAAGGAGATATTACACCCGGTATCACTTCTGAGGCTATTTTTCTTGTCCATAAAGGTTGTAGGGTAGTAATCGGACGAGTTTGTAATAACCAAATTTTATCACCGTCATAAGTCCATTCTATATCTTGGGGTACCCCTTGAGATAAACTTTCAATTTCTCTTGCTATTTTTGCCACCGTCATCAACACTTCCGGAGGGGTATTTCCTTTTCCTTGTAAAGTTTCATCGGGAAAGTTAACTCGATATTCTTCGGGAGTAATTTCCCCTGATACTACCTGAGTTGCCAATCCTGCTAAGGCTTCAATACAGACAGAATCTTCTAATTGATTTACTGGATCTCTACTAAAAACTACACCTGAATATAAACCCTGTATTTGTTTTTGCACAATAACAGCAATACCTTGAGCTTTTTTCCCTCGACTCTGACGATAATCAATGGCGATCGAGGTATGATAAGATGAGAAACAATCAATGATAGCCTGTTGTAAACTGTCAATATCTGTTAAATTTAAGAAACTCTCATAAATACCTGCCGCCGAAGCCGTCAAAGAATCTTCATCCAAGCCTGACGATCGAACGACTAAAGGGTTACTAAAAGAAGGTTGTAGAAATTGACAGAGTTTCAATATATCATCCCCCGGTTTAACAACCCATCCTTCTGGCACATCATATCCCCATGCTTTTAGCTGTGCTAAATTACCAGCTTTTGTGCCAACTTTACGGGGATTTAATCCATCATTTAAACTAAGAATACCTTGATCTCCCCTAAAAAAACGAAACATTTTTGCTGACTCTCTATTAACCTGATTAAGATTTAATTCTAGATCATCCGCTATGTGTTGATAAATCCATATTAGCAGACTAGCTAACACGATCGTCATTAAAATATAAGTTATATCATCAACTCTTTGTGCTGACAATACAACTACCATCAATACTAAAACACCGATTCTGCCACTTTGCTTTTCTCGCCATATAGTAAAGTTAACTCCTCCTAACACCGCAATTAATAGTGCGGCTAGTGGATTATGAGCGATAATACCCCAAGTAACATTAGTTGCACCCGCCCCCTTTCCTCCCCAAAAACGTCCGATTATTAAAGCTGTTATAGCAATAATTTCCCAAGTCGAACTTAAAGGAAAGAAAATCCTTGTTAACAAGACTACTGCAATGCCTTTCCCTGCCTCCGATAACACGGCTAAAATACCGGCTAACTTTCCTCCATGATAGAATGCCGCCGACACCGAAATATTACCTGTGCCTAACTTGGCTAACTTTTTTCCCGATACAGCATAAGTAAACCAATCAATAAGAGGAATTACACCAATAATAGGGGAAACTATGAGAATAATTAACGCTCCCCAAACTTGTGTTAAAGTCATTAGACAATTTTATTATTGACGAAAAAAATATATAAACACTCAAGCCTTCCAGAAAAATAATTAATTTATTCTAGCATTAGAATTTTGACAGAATTAATATCTATGGGAAACAAAATATTATACATTTCTAAAAAATAATTTTTCAATGTTGAAAACTTTTATCAAGATTACTCTGTCTAAATTTATGGAGAAGTTTAAGTACCGTTATTTATTGTTGCATAAAATTTTATTTATACATATTTTTAATTCTTTAATTGCATAATTGTTGAGGATATGTAATTACAAACACGAAAAATATTGATTCGATCGATTACACTGAACACAAGAAGAGGATCAAGTATATTTTTTATGACAGATAGTAACTGTGAATCAACAACAGTAACCTCCAAATCATCAAATTTTGTAATCAACGAAAATGAGTTTATTTCTTTAGACTTTGCTCTTGAAGTTTTAGAATTAGGTGATTTTGAGGAAAAATGGGCCATTTCTAAAGTATTAGTCAAGTATGGGGAAGCAGTTATTCCCTTCCTGAAAAAAATTATTCTCGATGAAAATGCTGATGTTGAATCTCGTTGGTATGGATTAAAAATTCTCAGTCAAATTAGACATCCAGAGATAATTCTTATCCTCACGGAATTGTTAACAACTACTCAAGAAGAAGATTTAATTGTTATTGCAACTCAAACTTTAGCTAGTCAGGGTAAAAACTCTATTACTTTTCTTTGTCAATTACTAAATAATCCTGATTATCGTCTTTTAGCGACAAAGGCTTTAGCCCAAATTCCGAGTTTAGATGTCATTGAGCCTTTATTATCACTGGTTAATGATGAGGATAGCATTATCAGGACTACAGCGATCGTTTCTTTGGGAAATTTTGACACCCCAGAAATAAAAACCGTCATGATTAATGCTTTGAAAGATTATAGCTCATCAGTTAGAAAAGAAGCCCTTATTGCATTAGGATTAAAACTAAAATCGACTCAAGACAAAGAATTAATCAACCTAATCATACCTTTATTAGAAGATTTAAACTTATCTGTAGCAACTCAAGCCGCCATTGCTTTAAGTCGGTGCGAGAATTCTCTTGCCATAGAAGCATTAAATAAGGTTTTACATTTGCCTCATACTCCCGAACCATTAAAAGTTATTATAGTTAAGGCTTTAGCATGGATAGCAACCCCTAAAAGTATTCAATACTTAGGAAAGTCACTCTATAATCTTAATGTGTCTGTAACTTTGGAAATAATTGATATTTTAGGAAGAATAACAAAACCTCGTTTAAAATCTCAAGTAGTGGCAATTTTAACCAGTTTTTATTATACTCAATCCCCGAAATTAGGTCATCCAGAAATTTTACAAGCCTTATGTTATAGTTTAAAACAACTTCGATCGATCGAAAGCGTTCCTATTTTAGAGGATATAACGGAGAATCAAAATCCTCAAGTGCGTTTCTATGCTCAATCTGCCCTTCAATATTTGAGGGAATTATCTTCATAAAACACTTATCTTAAATTTATATTACGGAGAGAGAGGGATTCGAACCCTCGGTGGAGCTATAAACCCCACAACTTCTTAGCAGGAAGCCGCTTTCAACCGCTCAGCCATCTCTCCAACAGACATTTAAAAATTATAACAGAAAAGAATCAACTTTGGCAATCAAAAATCGAAAACTCAATACAAATAGTTTATGAAATTTTGAAAAATCAAAGATATGATCGTCTTATTGCTCCGATAATAAAAAAGGACTATATTTAATAATACCGAAAATCATCGTAAATCCTAACATAATAAAAGCAATAGTTAAAGGATAAAAATTGATTAACCATAAAGTCATTAATATCAAAGCAATTACATCAGCAAATAAAATGATTATTTTGTCAGAAAAAGCATAGTTTTGAATCTTTATATTTTCTTGTTCTATTACTTTAACTGGTGAAAAAAAATTAAACCAAAGTTGACTAATTAAAACAAATATTGCACCCCATCCTAAAGAAAATAAAGCTAAATAGAATCCAAATAATTCTATAACTAAAGTCACAATAATTACTATATAAAAACTTGAATATTGTAGTTCATTTTCCATATTTTCCTTAAAAAGACAAGGTTTTAAATCAATTACTGCCATTCTAGCTTGTTCTAAAGAAAATAAAAAAAAAGCAAAAGATATTAATTGATCGGATAAAATATTTAAAGTAAAAGAGTGAAATAACAGTCCTAAACTAGCTGGAAAAAATAACAAAAAATTAATCAACTTTAGGCAAACCATAAACTGTCAGAAATTTGAAAATAAGAAATAAATAGATAAAACTATTTTAAGTTAACATAAAAACAATGTAGGAAAGAAAAAAATATCAAATTTATCAATTATCACAAACCTTTTAAAATTGAGATTTATAATCAAATTTGGATGACACCTTTAAATGTTATTCAAATGAAATTATGCCATGAGATAGACTATTATGCAAAAATAGATACAATAATCAAAGATAAAACTTGCATAGTAAGTAATCACACTGGATAATATATTATTGTTGATTATAGAGAGAAAATGAATGAGTCAAGAAGCTGAATTAGAGATTGACTACATAGAGAAGCTCGAAACAGGGATTCCGGGATTTGATTTTTTAGCGGAAGGTGGACTACCTAAAGGAAGAGCGACACTCATTTCAGGTACAGCAGGAAGTGCTAAAACTGTCTTTGCTTCGCAATTTTTGGTGGAAGGAATTAAATTAGGAGAGAATGGAGTATTTGTAACTTTTGAAGAACCACCTAAAGCTATTAGACGCAATATGTCGGGTTTTGGTTGGAAAATACGGGAGTGGGAGAAAAATAGACAATGGGCTTTTGTTGATGCGTCACCTCAACCGGGAGAAACTCCTATGGTAGCAGGAGAATATGATTTAGGCGCTTTAATCGCAAGGATAGAATATGCTATTAGAAAATACTCCGCACAAAGGGTATCTTTAGATTCTTTAGGTGCTATTTTTAGTCATTTAGCGGATAGCGCTCAAGTGAGAAATGATTTATTTCGGTTAGCTTCTGCATTGAGAGAATTAGATGTAACTGCCATTATGACGGCTGAACGTACAGAAGAATATGGAGATATAAGCCGTTATGGAGTAGAAGAATTTGTGGCGGATAATGTGGTTATCTTGCGTAATGTCTTAAATGATGAAAAACGTCGCCGTACGATCGAAATTTTAAAGTATCGTGGTACAGATCATCAAAAAGGAGAATATCCTTTTACAATCATTCCCCGTCAAGGTATGGTAGTTGTACCCTTAAGTGCGATCGAATTAGAGCAACATTCATCTAATATTAGGATTACCTCTGGTAGTGGTGAATTGGATAGGATGTGTGGTGGAGGATTTTTTCGAGACTCGATTATTCTTGTGTCGGGTGCTACAGGTACGGGTAAGACTCTTATGGTAACAGAGTTTATGGCTGGTGGAGTGCAAAATGATGAACGTTGTTTAGTGTTTGCCTTTGAAGAAAGTAGAGAACAATTATTCCGAAATGCTACGGGTTGGGGTGTTGACTTTCAGCAGATGGAAAAAGACGGTAAACTAAAAGTTGTCTGTCGCTATCCTGAAACTACTGGATTAGAAAACCATCTTATCAATATGAAAGAAACTATCAAAGAATTTAAACCTCATCGAGTGGCGGTGGATAGTCTTTCTGCCCTAGAAAGAGTCTCTAATCTTAAGGGTTTCCGTGAATTTATCATTGGTTTAACTTCCTTCATCAAACAACAGGAAATCGGCGGTTTATTTACTTCTACTACACCTACTTTACTAGGTGGCTCATCTATTACGGAAGCTCACATTTCAACTATTACAGACTCGATTATTTTATTGCGTTATGTGGAAATGTATGGAGAAATGCGTAGAGGTATAACAGTACTAAAAATGCGGGGATCAATGCACGATAAAGATATTAGAGAGTTTACTATTGATCATAAGGGTATGCACATAGGGCATCCATTTCGTAACGTTACGGGTATTTTGGCTGGTACACCCATGTACACAACTCAGACTGAAGTTGAGCGTCTTAGTAACCTATTTGATGAATAACAAAAATTTTCCAACAAACATTAATTATTATTTATGGATGTAATTTCGATCGAGCCTAAAAATAATCAAAAACCTGAATTTGTATTTGTATTGTTACATGGTTGGGGGGCTAATTATCATGATTTAACGGCTCTTACTTCCATGTTAAATTTGCCTTCTTGTTTGTACTTATTTCCCAATGCACCTTATCCTCATTATCAAGTACCGGGAGGAAGAGCATGGTATGCTTTGGAGAATGAAAATGAAGGAATAGAAGCCAGTTTAGATCAATTTTATCAATGGTTATTATCCTTAGAAGATAGAACAAAAATTCCTCTTTCTAAAACTATTGTCGGTGGTTTTTCTCAAGGGGGTGCTATGAGTTTAGATGTGGGTTTACAGTTACCCTTAGCCGGAATTGTTAGTATGAGTGGTTATTTACATTTTGAGCCGACAGCTGACAGAAATCCATTTCCACCTACATTAATTTGTCATGGAAAACTTGATCCCGTTGTGCCGATTAATACCGCCCAATCTGCGAAAAAAAAATTAGAAGCAGTGGGAGTAAAAGTAGAATATAAAGAGTATGACATTGCCCATGAAATTATCCCCGCAGAAATGCACCTAGTAAGAGATTTTGTACTAAAAATTCTTAAAAAATTCTAAAAATTTTATTTATTATTAAATGATGGAAGCGATCGTAATTTTTGATATAGATGGAGTAATTCGAGATGTAACAGGTTCTTATCGTAGAGCTTTAGCTGATACGGTAGAATATTTTACAAATAATGCTTATCGTCCAAAAATGGAAGATATTGACAATCTAAAAGCAGAAGGTATATGGAATAATGACTGGGAAGGCTCACAAGAATTAATCTACCGTTATTATGAAAGTGAAGGAAAATTGAGATCCGAGATTACTTACCCTTACTCAGAAATCGTCCATTTTTTTCAGTGTCGCTATCGTGGCAGTCAACCAGATAAACCCGAAACATGGGAAGGTTATATTACCACTGAACCTTTATTAGTCGATCGAGCATACTTTGCCACTCTAACTAATAATAACTTAGCATGGGGCTTTTTTAGCGGTGCGACCAGAGGTTCTGCTGAGTATATTTTGAAATATCGTTTAGGGTTAGATAATCCCGTATTAGTGGCAATGGAAGACGCACCGGGCAAACCTGATCCCACGGGACTATTTTTAGCAGTAGAATTAATAGAAACCAAACTATCTTTACCTAAATCATTGCCCATCATGTATTTAGGTGATACTGTTGCAGATATGACAACTATCGTCAATGCTAGGGAAATTAAACCAGAAAGAGAGTGGATTGCCCTAGGAGTTTTACCACCGCATATTTACAGTGATGAAATTATTAGTCAAAAGTATAGTCATCAATTATTAACCGCCGGTGCCGATCGAGTAATATCAAAAGCTACAGATTTTAAACAATATATATTGTAAAAAAAAATCAGGCGTTGGTTAATTGCGACATGAAACACTTTTACTAACAATAGTTTTTCAAGATTCTAAATATTACTACTCTTGCCTTTTCCCTCTTCCCTACCTCAATCAAAAATCATAGTTTAAATCAGCAACGCCAAAAATCATTAATCAAAGGAAATCGAATTATCAACCAACATATTGTATTCGATAAATAATACCATTAGCTTCTTCTGTAAATAACATACTACCATCAGGCATGATAAGTAATCCAACTGGTCGTCCCCAAGTAGAAGGAATAGACACATCCGTTAAAAATCCTGTTAAAAAGTCTTCATAATAACCCTTGGGTTTAGCTGTCTCATCAAAAGGAATAAATACTAACTTATATCCTGTACCTTGACTGCGATTCCATGAACCTCGAAAAGCGACAAATGCACCATTGCGATATTTTTCAGGGAAAGTTTGACCATCATAAAATTGTAGTCCTAAAGGTGCTGAGTGAGATTCAATTAAAATATCAGGAGTTATAGTTTGACTAACTAATTCAGGGTTAATACTCTTACCATTGACAATGTGATTTGGATCTAATAATTTAGAGGATAAGTAGCTAAAAGGCCAACCATAAAAACCATTTTCTTTAACATGGGTGAAATAATCTGGTACTAAATCATCTCCTAATCCGTCTCTTTCATTAACGGTGGTATATAGTTTATTTGTGACGGGATGAAAATCTAAACCCACTGGATTGCGTAAACCAAAAGCAAAGGTTTTTTGATTATTACCTTCAAAGTCCATTGTTTGGATTGATGCACGGGGTATTTCTTCAATACTATTATTCGATCGAGAACCAATAGAGACGTATAATTTATTTTCTACAGGAGAAACAACCACGTTACGAGTCCAGTGTTGATTATAACCTCCTCCGGGTAGAGATGCGATCGAGATACCTTCATCTTGCAACTTATTTTGTCCTTGACTATAATCATAACGTCTTATCCCATCATGATTTCCCAGAAAGAAATATTCAGAAGTAAAAGTCATACCAAAAGGAATATTTAAACCATTACTTTCATCAGCAAAAATTGAACGTTTATCAGCAACCCCATCATTATCGCTATCCTGTAACAAAGTGATACGATTATCTCTCGTTTCCGTTACCAAAACATTACCATCAGGAGTTAAAGTTAACCAACGGGGATTATTCAAACCTTCTGCATAGATATTGACTTGAAAACCTACAGGCACATTAAAGATTTTTGATGAAGGAATCGGTAAAATTTGTGGTGGTTGAGATGCACTTTCTGAAATAAAAGGTTCAGGTAATTCATCTAATGTAATTTTAATGGGTTTTGGATTTAATATTTGAGTAGATATTGATGAGACTTCTGGAGATTGCGAAACAGAAGGTTTTTGATTTACATTGATTGCACAGGATACGATCGAGAATATAAGTAAAAAAGATAAATATTTTAGTTTCATTATCTATATTTAGTAAGAATTTATAAATTTAATTATTAAAAGGAATAACGCATCTAATTCCGTGTTTTTTACCATTATTATCTCCTGAGTAACGAGGAATTAAATGAATATGGGTATGCTTAACCTTTTGTCCTCCAGCTTGACTAACATTAAACCCAATATTAAAACCATCAGGATTATATTTTTTCGTAATAATTTTTTGTACCTCATTTACCATTTGCCAACAATGACTTTGGTGAAAAAAAGATAAATCAAAATAGTTTTCTGTATGAATTTTTGGAATAATTAAACTATGACCTTTACTAAGAGGATAACCATCTAAAATAGCATAAGCTAAACTAGATTCTGTCAGTAAAGTTAATCTAGCATAAGGATTACAGAAGATACATCTATCCTTATTATGTTTTTCTTGATTATAATGACGATACTCATAAATTTCGCAAAACTCATCTAAATATATCGATTTAAAAGGAAGATTAACCCAACATTGATAGGTATTTTTCTTATGAATATAGTGTTTTCTAAAACCTTCTGTTTTTAAATCTCGTCTTACAGCAAAATAAGCCTTTCCTTCAGGTTTTAATAGTTGAGAAATTGCCATAATTACTTCTTCTTGTGACTCTTTAAAAAGTACATTTAAGACATAAAAACAGCAAATAGTATCAAATTTTTCTTGAGGATATGTTGGGAAATAATAAGAATCATAACCGCTAACTTTAAACCCTTTTTTTGTTAAAATTTCGACATCTTTACCAAAACCACAACCAAAATCTAATATATCTCCTTTTAACAGTTCATTTTTCAATAAATACTTTGCGGGAAATGAGATACTTTCCCTTTCTATTGCCGTTAAATGACTATATTTATTTTCTGTCATAGTTGAAATAGGAAACTGACAAAAGAAGGATAGTGAATAACGAATAGACTTTTAATCAATAACCTACCGTGTAATTCATTAAAAGACTAATAGTTTCATATACCGCACTGCATACTTCGACTTCCATCGACGGTTGGTGCATCTCGACTTACCTTGATAACCCCATAGTCGAATTTTTTTTATTCATTGTTAATTGTTAATTGTTAATTGTTAATTTTTCCACATTTGTTCTAAAATTTTATCTGTGGGAATATCTGCTATTTTATCACTCAAAGATTGAAGACCAATAAAACGATCGTGATTAGAAGGTAACAGTTTTTTAGCTTGAGTAGGCCCAAAAAGTGCGATGGTATAAGTACCAACGGCTACAGCCAATTGCATAGGTGCGCTATCGGTACATAACATTAAATTCGCCCCGGCAATCACTGCCGCCAATTTACCCATATCAGGAGGACTAATAACTTTAACCGTTGGACATAAACTTAACATTTCATTAGTCCAATTTATGTCATCAGGGCCACATAATAGCACGATCGGTAAATTAGGTTGTTTCATTTGAATATCCTCTATTATCCTTTGCCATTTTGGTACAGGATAAATTTTATTAATACCTTGACGTACAGTGAGAGGACTAGCTCCCCCATGAATTAATATATAACCAGTACTTTTAAGATTGAGTCGTTGTTGTTCTGATTCTGCCCAATCGATGTCGTCTTTTGGTACATTAATGGTAAGATCTGGACAAGGAGTATGAATATTTAAGGCGGTAAGAAGATCATGATACATTGAAGCCGTATATTGTTCCGTTTTTTGAGCGATGGGATTGTTAATAAACCATGAATTATTTGTTTTGTAACCCACTCTCACAGGAATACCATCAAGCCATAACAAGAAAGCTACTGCCCAATTTTTCTCAAGGGTGATGGCTAATTCATATTCTCTATCTCTAATCATTCCTAGTAAATTGAGATAGTCAGCTAAACCATTACGATCCTGAAAATCGAACACCAGTACTTCTTGTACATATTTACAAACTCTATAGGTGTTTTTCGATCGAGGTTCCACAATAACATCTATAATAGCCTGTGGATACTGTTCTTTAAGAGTTTTGAGGGTAGGAAAGAAAAGAAGTTGATCACTAATCCCCCCCGGAATAAGAGCTAAAATGCGCATAGAGATGACTTATCTAATTTATTTATATCAGCTTAATTCTAAAAGATTTACTCCCAATAAACCTATTTTGTAACGATTATTTAGGGTTTTGTTGAAAAAATGATCCCTCGTTGAAAATAATAATTTTTGGAAAAGTCTAATCGATCGTGTAATATTCATCATTGAGAAAGAACTAATGGACGATCGATATTTGAGTGTAATAGACGGTATAAAGTAACAGTTATGTTTTTTTGTAATAAAATTAAATCAATTTAAGTCTCAATTTTGCTTTTAACTCTCCATATAATTCTAAACCTGATCGAGTTTTATTTTCTGAGTTTAAATCTAAGCAGTTTTGCCAATATTTTAAGGCTTCTTTTTCTTTATTTTCCTCCTCTAAAATTTCCGCCATCAAATAATTACTAATGAGTAAATTAGGATTAATAGCCAAACTTATTTCTATATATTCCCTTGCTTTGAGGTTATCTTTGCTTAAAAAATAACTATAGCCTAAATTCGTTAACAATTTACTTTTTATCTCCTCATTATTTACCTTTTCTAAAACACTGATAATCTTTTCTTTCACTGTATCAATTTCTCCTTGTAAAATCATAATATCCGTTACTCTTACTAAGGCTTGATAATTTAGATTTTGCTCGAATCCTTGTTGAAAATAATTTATTGCCGATTCCCATTGTTGCATTTTTTCATAAACCAAACCTAAATTGTAATAAATATTAGGTAAATTTTCATCAAATTTTAATGCGGTTAAAAAGTATTTTTGAGCAGTATTTAACTCCCATAATAAATAAGCATCATAACCTCGATCGTTAAAATAAATTCCTAACTCTTTATTTAAAATATGATCATTTGGTAAATTTTTTTCATCGTGAATTAAACTTAGTTTTTGCCATAAGTTACTCAATGTTAAATTATCAAGGTCTGGATTTTCGATGATTAATTTACTTTTAAATTTTAAGTGCTTTTCTAAATCAACTTTAATATTATTGCCTAAAATAAATTTATTTTCCTGATTTTCATTTTTCTCCTGTAATAATCCATCTTTAAGCATTTTCCCTACCATAATTAATACTTCTCCTAAACTAATATTAGGAAAAATATCCGATTGAATTTGACTTAAATTGATTCCCTCTTTATTCAGCAATAACACATATAATAATTGTTGCTCTTGCTCAGATAAATGAGGCAAATCTAAATTATCATTTTCTATCTCCGTTAAAATCTCACTTTTATCATTCTGGTTTTGACGATATTTTTGATATTCTTCCACTAATCTTTGTTGCAATTTCGCTAATTTACCTGGTCCAAAACCGAATATCTGGAATTTTTTATAAACCTCCCCCAATCTTTTTTGTAAAGCATCCTTACTAATGCCTAAGTCTTTGGCGATGTCATCGACGGATTCCCCTTGAATTGCCCTTGATAAAACCTCTGACTCTCCTTCGGTAATGCCAAAATGCTTGGTTATGTTTTGCAAAAATTTTGTCGGTATCATTTTTCTTCTCTCTACTAGATACCTTATATTATAACCTCATTTAAAAGATTTTTTCTCATTTCTTGATAATCTCTGATAAGTGAGCTTAGAATAGAAACATCAACATTCGGGAAAAAATTATGAGAAAGTGGCGAGAAAGGGCAAGTTCGATCGTAGATACGACATTATCGCAACAGGAAACTCTTGATAGTAGCAGTATTGAAACTAGCAACAGAAACAAGGAAAATACCGATACTGAAGATATAAAAGTTAACGGTACTTAGACAAAACAATAACAACAATTAAGCTATAATATTTACATTATATTGTTTTTAGGTCAAAATGAAAGAAATCACATCTTCATCAATGCCACCCTGTTTCGAGCGTTGGTGCCAAAAAATAGACCCTGTATTAAAAACAAAAGCACAAAAACGAGAGTTTAGAAATTATTTGGGCGGTTTATTAGGTGATTCTCAAAGAAAAAATCTCACTCAAATTGCCCATAATAATCTTGATATTACTTATCATAAGTTACATCATTTCCTAACAGAATCCACTTGGAATTATGATGAGGTAAATAATAAAAGACTAGAAATTATTGCCTCATGTCGTCAAACTAAAATAAGTCGCTCTTTCTCTTTAATTATCGATGATTCAGGTCATCGTAAAAGTGGCAATTTTACTGACTGTGTGGGACGACAATATATTGGTGAAATTGGCAAAACTGATAATGGTAATATCCGCAGTCACCACCCACATTTATGATGGGGTCAGAAGTTTTCCCTTAGACGTTGAATTATATGAAAAAGCGGAAAATTTCCCCTTGGGAAAAGATGACCCACAATTTCAAAAAAAACCCGATATTGCCTTTAATTTAATTGAAAAATGTTTAAACCGAAATTACCATCCTCAAATAATTTTAATGGATGGGGGTTATGGGAACAATACTAATTTATTAGAAAAATTAGAACAAAAAAATTTAAAATATATAGGAATTATTGCAAAAAATAGATTAGTACAAGTAGTAAAAGAAGATTTGAGAGAGTCTGAAAAAAGAATAGATGAAATAGCTAAATTATTACCTCAAGAGAGTTTTGAAGAAATAAAAACAGGTAAAAATAGAGAAAAAACTCTTTGGGTAGCAACCATAAAAATTAAATTATCAGCCTTATCAGGAATAAAAACCCTAGCTATCGTCATGAATGCTCCCAGTTTTGAAAAGTCCACAGATATTGATTATTTAATGACCAATGAAACAGGGGAAAAAGTCAATGGAAATTGGATAGTAGAAACTTATACACAAAGAAATTGGATAGAAGTATTTTACCGTGAAATTAAGGGATGGTTAGGTTTATCAGAATACCAAGTCAGAAATAAAAGAAGTTTAATGAGACATTTTATATTGGTATTTTGCGCCTATACTTTTATTCAATGGCATCGTTTGACAGGGGGATTGAGAAGGCAATGGGGAAATAAACCCTTAAATACTTTTGCAGAGCATTGGAAGCGTTTCGGACAGCAGTGTCTTTTCGTTTCTTTCAATGGTTAAAAGATAATGTGGAAGTGTTTAGCTTAATATAAAGCAAGTTTAGGGTTTATTTTGGCATAATTTTTGTCTAAGTACCGATAAGGAGGTTATTATCGTTATCCTATGGGGGATTATCGGATAATTTATGAAATTGATAATCTAACAATTCAAGTAATTATCATTAAGATAGCTCATCGAAAAAATGTTTATCAATAGCATATTTAGTCATTAATGGATAATAGATAATTCTCAATTTTCAATTCCTTATTACTTACTATAAAAAAAATAACCCCTTGTCAATAGTATCGATCGAAGTTAAAATAGATAATTTGAATGTATTAAAACAAAACCTATATATTTAATCAAGTAACGGATATAAGAATAAGATAGTGGCTAACTCAAAATCTGCACTCAAAAGAATCGACATCAACGAACGTAACCGTATGCGTAACAAGACTTACAAATCGGCGGTTAAAACTTTAATGAAAAAATATTTTCTCGCTGTAGAGGCTTATGCTTCTGCTCCTAGTGATGAACAATTGCAAACTGTTCAAAGTTCCATGTCTATAGCTTACAGCAAAATTGATAAAGCCGTAAAAAGAGGCGTTTATCATAAAAATAATGGTGCCAGAAAAAAAGCTAGATTAGCTAGAGCCTTAAAAAATGCGGTACCTCAAGCCTCTTAACATATACCTAAAACTATAAACAACTCCGTGTTATGATGGTTAATCCCTTACCTTAATTTTAAGTGCGGGATATGAATGATAACTCAATCACTGATCAACAATGCAACTAATAGATACCCATGTTCATGTAAACTTTGATTTATTCAAAGAAGATTTGGATTCAGTATCTGCCCGTTGGCAGTCCGCAGGAATAAATAAATTAGTTCACTCCTGTGTCCATCCTGACGAATTTGAGAGTATTAAAAAGTTGTCTTTACAATTTCCTGAATTGTACTGTTCCGTAGGTTTACACCCGTTAGATGCTCAGAAATGGCAAGGGCAAAAAACCTACCAACAAATCTTACAATCAGCAATATCTCATCCCAAAGTTGTCGCCATTGGTGAAATGGGATTAGATTTTTATAAAGATGATCAACAAGAACTACAAAAAGAGGTTTTTTGGCAACAATTGGATATTGCTCAACAATTGAATAAACCAGTTATTATTCACTGTAGAGATGCCTCTAGTAC
This sequence comes from Geminocystis sp. NIES-3709, assembly GCF_001548115.1. Lineage (GTDB taxonomy): Bacteria > Cyanobacteriota > Cyanobacteriia > Cyanobacteriales > Cyanobacteriaceae > Geminocystis. Next base: position 3,538,339 of record NZ_AP014821.1, read on the forward strand.
TCTACGGGATATTTTGTGTAAATTTATAGAAGAAAAAGGCACAATAACAGGAGTAATGCACTGTTGGGCAGGAAATCCAGAACAGACTCAATGGTTTTTAGACCTAGGAATGTATATTAGCTTTAGTGGTGTTGTTACATTTAAAAGTGCTAAAACAGTACAAGCTAGTGCTTTGATTGTACCAAGCGATCGACTTCTAATTGAAACTGACTGCCCATTCCTTGCCCCCTCTCCCCATAGAGGAAAAAGAAACGAACCTTCTTATGTTATCCATGTAGCGGAAAAATTAGCCCAAATTAGAGGAGAATCATTGGAAACGATCGCTCAACAAACCTATGACAATGCCTGTAGATTATTTAATATTTAAAAATAATAATTAGGAATTAGAAATGGAGAATGACAACAGATAAAGTTTATATTCTACATACATTTTACTATTATACTACTTATTAATTACTCCAACTCGTACGATAATCAAATAACCGATAATTGACAACTGACTTATGAGAACCCAAGAACTGTTACCTGATTTAATCGAAATTCAACGCTCTAGCTACAAGTGGTTTTTAGAGCATGGTATTATTGAAGAACTCAACAGTTTTACCCCTATCACAGACTACGCAGGTAAACTTGAATTACACTTCATCGGCGAAAAATATCGTCTCAAAGAACCTAAGTACTATATTGAAGAGGCAAAAAAAAGAGATGCTAGTTACTCAGTACAAGTTTATGTCCCTACATTACTATTAAACAAAGAAACTGGCGAACGTAAAGAGCAAGAAGTTTTTATTGGTGACTTACCTTTGATGACTGATAGAGGTACATTTTTGATTAATGGTGCAGAACGAGTCATAGTCAATCAAATCGTACGATCTCCGGGGGTCTATTTTAAGTCAGAATTAGACAAAAACGGTAAAAGAACCTACTCCGCTTCTGTTATTCCCAACCGAGGAGCGTGGTTAAAATTTGAAACTGACAAACACGGCGTTGTGTGGGTAAGAATTGACAAAACTCGCAAAATCTCCGCCCAAGTACTCTTAAAAGCCATGGGATTAACCGATCGTGAAATACTCGATCGACTCCGTCACCCTGAATTTTACGAAAAAACCCTCGAAAAAGAAGGTAATCCTAGTACTGATGACGCTTTGATGGAACTATACCGCAAACTACGTCCCGGTGAACCCCCTACCGTAAGCGGTGGACAAGCATTGTTAGAAACCCGTTTCTTTGATCCTAAACGCTATGATTTAGGCAAAGTTGGACGTTACAAAATGAACAAAAAACTGCGTCTTAATGTAGCGGAAAACATCAGGGTTTTAACTGTTGAAGATATTTTGTGCGTGGTTGACTATTTAATTAACCTTGAATTTGACATCGGTAAAGTTGACGATATTGATCACCTCGGGAATCGTCGAGTGCGCAGTGTGGGAGAATTACTTCAAAACCAAGTTAGAGTTGGTTTATCCCGTTTAGAGCGAATTATTCGGGAAAGAATGACTGTTGGTGATCCCAATACCTTAACTCCGGCGGCTCTTGTTAACCCAAAACCTTTAGTAGCAGCCATTAAAGAGTTTTTCGGATCTTCCCAGTTATCCCAATTCATGGATCAAACAAATCCCTTGGCGGAATTGACCCACAAACGTCGTATTTCTGCTTTAGGCCCTGGTGGTTTAAGTCGTGATCGTGCTGGTTTTGCCGTGCGTGATATTCACCCTAGCCATTACGGACGTATTTGTCCCGTAGAAACTCCTGAAGGCCCCAACGCAGGGTTAATCGGTTCATTAGCCACCTATGCTCGTGTTAACGAATATGGATTTATCGCCACTCCTTACTATAAAGTCGAAAACGGCAAAGTACGCTGGGATTTACCGCCAGAATATCTCACTGCTGATGAAGAAGACGATAAAAGAGTTGCCCCCGGAGATTTATCTACCGATGAAAATGGTGTAATCTTAGGAGAAAGTGTACCTATTCGTTACCGTCAAGAATTTTCTACCACTTCACCAACGCAGGTGGACTATGTAGCCGTTTCTCCTGTGCAAATCGTTTCTGTGGCGACTTCCATGATTCCTTTCTTAGAGCATGATGACGCTAACCGTGCCTTGATGGGATCGAATATGCAACGTCAAGCAGTACCCTTATTACGAGCAGAACGTCCCTTAGTAGGTACAGGTTTGGAAGGTCAAGCCGCACGGGATTCAGGAATGGTCATTGTTTCCCGTGATTATGGTACTATCACCTACGCTGATGCGAAAAAAATCAAGCTAAAAACAAAAGATAATAGTGAAATTGTTTATAATCTCCAAAAATACGAACGATCGAACCAAGATACTTGTTTAAATCAACGTCCTTTAGTCGATGAAGGAGAAGATGTTGTACCCGGACAAGTATTAGCCGATGGTTCTGCTACCGAAGGCGGAGAATTAGCATTAGGAAATAATATCACCGTAGCATATATGCCATGGGAAGGTTATAACTACGAAGATGCTATTTTAATCAGTGAGCGCTTAGTTCAAGAAGATATTTACACTACCATTCACATTGAAAAACATGAAATAGAAGCCCGTCAAACAAAACTTGGCCCTGAAGAAATTACTCGTGAAATTCCCAACGTTGGGGAAGATGCCCTTTTAAACCTTGATGAACAGGGTATTATTCGTGTGGGTGCTTGGGTAGAATCAGGAGACATTTTAGTAGGGAAAGTTACTCCTAAAGGAGAATCAGATCAACCCCCTGAAGAAAAATTATTACGAGCCATTTTTGGAGAAAAAGCCAGAGATGTACGGGATAATTCCTTGCGTCTTCCTAACGGAGAAAAAGGAAGGGTTGTTTATGTCCGAGTTTTTACCCGTGAACAAGGAGACGAATTGCCACCTGGTGCAAACATGGTGGTTCGAGTTTATATTGCTCAAAAAAGAAAAATCCAAGTCGGGGATAAAATGGCAGGACGACATGGTAATAAGGGAATTATTTCTCGTATTTTGGCTCGTCAAGATATGCCTTATATGCCTGATGGAAGTCCTGTTGACATTGTGTTAAATCCTCTGGGTGTGCCTTCTCGGATGAACGTGGGACAAGTATTTGAATGTCTTTTAGGTTGGGCTGGAGAACAGTTGGGCTATCGTTTCAAAATGACACCTTTTGACGAGATGTATGGTGAAGAAGCATCCCGTAATACGGTTAACGATCTTTTACGAGAAGCGGCTAGAAAACCGGGCAAAGAATGGGTATTTGATGAAGATAATCCGGGTAAAATTCAGTTGTATGATGGTCGTTCTGGTGAACCCTTCGATCGACCAGTTACTGTGGGTAAAGCCTATATGCTCAAATTAGTCCACTTGGTTGATGATAAAATTCATGCTCGATCAACAGGCCCTTACTCTCTGGTTACACAACAACCTCTCGGTGGTAAAGCACAACAAGGGGGTCAAAGATTCGGAGAAATGGAAGTATGGGCATTAGAAGCCTATGGTGCGGCCTATACCTTACAAGAGTTACTAACCGTTAAATCTGATGATATGCAAGGACGTAATGAAGCCTTAAATGCGATCGTCAAAGGCAGAACAATTCCTCGTCCCGGTACTCCTGAATCTTTCAAAGTACTGTTGAGAGAATTACAATCTTTAGGGTTAGATGTATCTGTCCATAAAGTTTTAGATGGACAAGAAGAAGTAGAAATTAACCTTATGGATTCAGGTAATCGTACCCCCAAACGTCCTACTTATGAAAATCTAGCTAGTTTAGGTCAAGACGACGACGATGAATACTAAATAATTAACACTCAACAATTAACAAATAACAATTACTAATTTTAATTTCGATCTTTGATCTTTCCTTTACCTATCAACTAAGAAATATGCCTACAGAGAAAAAAACTCAAACTTTCTATAACACTGTTATTGATAAAGGCTCTCTCAAAAAACTGATTTCTAAAACTTTCACAGAACACGGATCTTCTCGTTGTGCTTCTGTTTGTGATAAGTTAAAAACTATGGGCTTTCGCTATGCCACTCAAGCGGCAGTGTCTATCAGTGTAGAAGATTTGAAAGTACCCGAAAGCAAAAAAGCAATGTTAGCAGTGGCAGAAACTACCATCAAGGATACTCTAAATCGTTATGCTAATGGGGAAATCACGGAAGTTGAGCGTTTCCAAAAAGTAATTGATACTTGGAATGATACTTCAGAATCTTTGAAAGATGAAGTGGTGCGTAATTTCCGTCAATCAGATCCCCTCAATTCTGTCTATATGATGGCATTTTCTGGAGCAAGGGGTAACATTAGTCAGGTTCGTCAGTTAGTAGGTATGCGTGGCTTGATGGCTGATCCTCAAGGAGAAATCATCGATTTACCCATTAAAACTAATTTCCGTGAGGGATTAACGGTAACAGAATATATTATTTCTTCTTACGGTGCAAGAAAAGGTTTAGTTGATACTGCTTTGCGTACTGCTGACTCTGGTTATTTGACTCGTCGTTTAGTAGATGTTTCTCAAGATGTAATTATTCGTGAGACTGATTGCGGTACAACCAGAGGCGTTACTGTTTTGCCAATGAAGGATGGGGAAAGGGTATTAATTCCTTTAGGCGATCGACTTTTAGGGCGAGTTTTAGGAGAAGATGTTATTGATCCAGCCACTGGAGAAGTTATTGGTACTCGTAATCAGGCTATTGATGCTAATTTAGCTAAAGTAATCGGTAATGCAGTTGATAAAGTAAAGGTCAGATCTCCTCTTACTTGCGATACGGCTCGTTCTGTGTGTCAAAAATGTTATGGTTGGTCATTGGCTCATGGAGATTGGGTAAATATGGGTGAAGCGATCGGTATTATTGCCGCCCAGTCTATCGGTGAACCAGGTACTCAGTTAACCATGCGTACTTTCCACACTGGTGGGGTGTTTACTGGGGAAGTTGCCCAACGTATTATTACTCCCAAAGCAGGTACTGTTAAATTTGATAAAAAGCTAAAAGTCCGTGATACTCGTACTCGCCACGGGGATCAAAAATTATTGGTGGAAATCGCTGGTAATATTCTTGTGGGGGATCAAAAAATTAATGTTCCTGCAGGTAGTTTATTAGCCGTCAGAGAAGGAGATATAGTACAGGTTGAAGATTTATTAGCCGAAGTAATGCCTCAAAAAACTCGATCGACAGAAAGAGTCACCAAAGATGTTTCTTCTGATCTCTCTGGAGAGGTTTATTTTGCTGATATTTCTCCTGAAAGTAAAACCGATAGACAGGGTAACACCACTACTACTGTAACCCGTAACGGCTTAATTTGGGTACTCTCAGGACAAGTTTACAACTTACCTCCCGGTGCTGAACCTGTGGTCAAAAATGGGAGTAAAATCTCTAAGGGTTCAGTATTAGCAGAAACCAAGCTGAAAACTAAAAGCGGTGGGGTTTGTCGTTTTGAGGAAGGCAGTCGAGAAATTGAAATTATCACGGCTTCTGTATCTTTAGATCAAGCTGATATTTACCTCGAACATAATGGCAGTCAACAACAATATGTTATTCATACTCCAAAAGGCGATCGTTTTGCCTTAAAAGTTGTACCTGGTACAAAAGTTCAAAATAATCAAGTAGTAGCAGAATTAATTGATGATACTTTCCGAACTAACACTGGTGGTATCATGCGCTACGCTGGGTTGGAAACAGGGCGAGGCAACCGTAAACAAGGCTATGAAGTCATTAAAGAAGGTACTTTAATCTGGATTCCTGAAGAAAGCCACGAAATCAATAAAGACATCTCTCTTTTATTAGTGGAAGATGGTCAATATGTGGAAGCAGGTACAGAAGTAGTTAAAGAGATTTTCTGTCAATCGAGCGGTATTGTAGAAGTAATTCAGAAAAATGATATTTTACGGGAAATTATCGTTAAACCCGGACAGTTATACATGGACTTAGATCCTGATTACTTAGCCACGATCGAAGATGGGACAATCATCCCTCCGGGTACAGAAATTGCTCCCGGTTCGGTAACAGAAGATGAGTTTTTGGCGGAATTTGTGGATACTAACGAAGGGGTGGGGTTATTACTTCGTCCTATGAAACAGTATGAAATATTTAACACAACTCAATCTCCTTCCCAAGAATCCTTAAATAGTGCAGGAGGTGCTATTAATCTACGTCCTGTATTGCGTACTTTCTTTAAAGATGGTGAAAGAGTTAAAAGTGTTGAAGGAGTACAACTTGTTACAACTCAATTAGTCTTAGAAACTGTTGAGGGTATGAGTGCGGATATTGAATTAATACCCCATGAAACGGATGAAGATGGTTTCCGTTTGCAAATTGTGGTGTTAGAATCGGTGATGTTGCGTCGGGAAATGGAAAGTGATGCAAATATTATTACTCGTGTATTAGTCACCGATGGTCAGGAAATTGCTCCGGGTGCTGTAGTTGGTACTACTGAAATTCTTTGTTTGGAAGATGGTACTATTCAAGGTGTTCGGGAAGGTTTAGAGGCAATTCGTCGTATTTTAGTAGTCAGAGAAGATGATTTAATGACCGTTAAAATTGATGGAAAACCAACTTGTAAAGTTGGCGACTATATTACTCAAGGACAATCATTAACTGCTAATGTTAATGCTAAACAATCAGGACAAGTTTTAGAAATTAAAGATGATCAAATAATCTTACGTTATGCTCGTCCTTACCGTGTTTCTGCTGGAGCGATTTTACACATCGAACAAGGAGACTTAGTACAACGGGGTGATAATTTAGTATTACTCGTGTTTGAACGGGCGAAAACAGGGGATATTGTTCAAGGTTTACCAAGAATTGAGGAATTATTAGAAGCCCGTAAACCAAAAGAACCAGCCTTGTTAGCAAAGCGTCCGGGTATTTGTCAGGTAGAATATCGGGATGATGAAGCGATCGATGTTAAAGTGATCGAAGATGACGGTACTATTTCAGAGTATCCTCTTAACCAAAATCAAAACATTATTGTGAATGATAATCAACGGGTAGAAGTAGGTGAACCTTTAACAGATGGTCTTCCTAGCCCCCATGAAATGTTAGAGGTATTTTATGGGTATTATCAGGAACATATGGGAATGTATGATGCCGCATTGGCCGCATTACAAAAAGCTCAATTATTTCTTGTCAATCAAGTTCAAGGGGTTTATCAATCTCAAGGTATTGATATTTCTGATAAACATATTGAAGTAATTGTTCGTCAGATGACTTCTAAGGTAAGAGTTGATGATGGTGGTGATACGATTCGTCTTCCGGGGGAATTGGTGGAGTTACGAGAAATCGAAAAAGATAACGAAACCATGTCTATTACTGGTGGCGCCCCTGTTCAATATACTCCTATGCTTATGGGTATTACTAAATCTAGTTTAAACACCGATAGCTTTATTTCGGCGGCTAGTTTCCAAGAAACAACAAGAGTATTGACAGAAGCAGCGATCGAGGGTAAATCAGATTGGTTGCGAGGATTGAAGGAAAACGTAATTATTGGACGTTTAATTCCTGCCGGTACTGGTTATAATGCCTATGATCAACATCTCGATTGGGACGATCCTGAACCCAATGTTTCTACTACTATCTCTTATAGTGATTCTTGGGAACAAGAAGAAAATAATTCTTTATCAATTAGTGAAGTTGAAGATGTAATTATTGATGATCAAGTTGCCCGTGTATTGTCTCCCGATGATTCATTAAATGATGATAGCTTAATTAGCGATTATAGCGATCGTGATGACGATGATGATTTTGACGACGATGATGATTTTGACGATGATCAAAATGACTACGATGACGATGATGATTAACCGAAAATAAAGGTTATTCTACATTTCCAATAATTTAATTGTATGGGGAGTAACGTATTGCTCCCCTATATTTTTTTATTGCTATAGTAGCCTTTATTATCGGTACTTAGACAAAACAATAACAACAATTAAGCTATAATATTTACATTATATTGTTTTTAGGTCAAAATGAAAGAAATCACATCTTCATCAATGCCACCCTGTTTCGAGCGTTGGTGCCAAAAAATAGACCCTGTATTAAAAACAAAAGCACAAAAACGAGAGTTTAGAAATTATTTGGGCGGTTTATTAGGTGATTCTCAAAGAAAAAATCTCACTCAAATTGCCCATAATAATCTTGATATTACTTATCATAAGTTACATCATTTCCTAACAGAATCCACTTGGAATTATGATGAGGTAAATAATAAAAGACTAGAAATTATTGCCTCATGTCGTCAAACTAAAATAAGTCGCTCTTTCTCTTTAATTATCGATGATTCAGGTCATCGTAAAAGTGGCAATTTTACTGACTGTGTGGGACGACAATATATTGGTGAAATTGGCAAAACTGATAATGGTAATATCCGCAGTCACCACCCACATTTATGATGGGGTCAGAAGTTTTCCCTTAGACGTTGAATTATATGAAAAAGCGGAAAATTTCCCCTTGGGAAAAGATGACCCACAATTTCAAAAAAAACCCGATATTGCCTTTAATTTAATTGAAAAATGTTTAAACCGAAATTACCATCCTCAAATAATTTTAATGGATGGGGGTTATGGGAACAATACTAATTTATTAGAAAAATTAGAACAAAAAAATTTAAAATATATAGGAATTATTGCAAAAAATAGATTAGTACAAGTAGTAAAAGAAGATTTGAGAGAGTCTGAAAAAAGAATAGATGAAATAGCTAAATTATTACCTCAAGAGAGTTTTGAAGAAATAAAAACAGGTAAAAATAGAGAAAAAACTCTTTGGGTAGCAACCATAAAAATTAAATTATCAGCCTTATCAGGAATAAAAACCGTAGCTATCGTCATGAATGCTCCCAGTTTTGAAAAGTCCACAGATATTGATTATTTAATGACCAATGAAACAGGAGAAAAAGTCTGTGCAAATTGGATAGTAGAAACTTATACATCAAGAAATTGGATAGAAGTATTTTACCGTGAAATTAAGGGATGGTTAGGCTTATCAGAATACCAAGTGAGAAATAAAAGAAGTTTAATGAGACATTTTATATTGGTATTTTGCGCCGATACTTTTATTCAATGGCATCGTTTGACAGGGGGATTGAGAAGGCAATGGGGAAATAAACCCTTAAATACTTTTGCAGAGGCATTGGAAGCGTTTCGGACGGCAGTATCTTTTCGTTTCTTTCAATGGTTAAAAGATAATGTGGAAGTATTTAGCTTATATAAAGCAAGTTTAGGGTTTATTTGGGCATAATTTTTGTCTAAGTACCGTTATTTATTTATATTTAGATATTCTTGATAACCTAATTTGTTTAATTCCTCTTGTTTTTTGTTCACCATAATTTCTAAATTTTTACTATAGCGTTCAACTTTTTTCAGTAATTCAGGTTGTTGACTAGCTAAAATTCTCACGGCTAATAAACCAGCATTTTCAGCGTTACCGATAGCCACTGTTGCAACAGGTATTCCCCTTGGCATTTGTACAATAGAATATAAAGAATCGACTCCTTGTAAGTGTTTAGTTTGAACTGGAACTCCGATAACGGGTAAAGGAGTTAAAGATGCTACCATACCGGGTAAGTGTGCCGCCCCTCCAGCCCCCGCTATAATTACTTTTAATCCTCTTTTATGGGCATTTTGGGCATATTCTACCATTTTTAAAGGGGTTCGATGAGCAGAAACGATTTCTACTTCATAAATAATTTCAAAGGCTTCGCAAATGGCGATCGCACTTTTCATGGTAGGTAAATCAGAATCGCTACCCATGATAATGGCAATTTCCGGAGATGTTGTAAGCATTAACTAATAATTTCGATCGAAGAGATACAATTTTAAAAAAATATTAAATATATACTATAGCAGAAGGCAGAAGAAAAATACCTAATATGCAAGGGTTTCAGAATTTATAAATTTCCTAATTATCTCCTTTGTTGCGATATGACTTCAGATTGTCGTTCATGTTTAATCAAAATTAAAGACTTTTGTCGAAAATTTTGGTCAGTAAAATAAAAAAAGATTACTTTTTCTGATTTATGAGATATGATTTGATAATTAAAAGGGAACCTTGTGATTAATCAATCAGTCTAAAATAATATCAAAGTTAATTATTTAAAACTTTCAGTTTTTTCGGTTATGTTAAAAAAAGTTAATGGTCAATTTCTTTTTATTCGTAATTGTTTAGTTATTTATGTAGTAGTCGGTTTTTTTGCTTCTTTAATGGCAGACTCTCATAAGAGTTTTTTACTAAGTTCTCAATCATATAATGCTAGTCAATTTTCTCGGATTATTTCTCTAACTGTCGCACATCAGGCTAGAGAAAATTTATATAAATAAGTACTTGATTTAAGAAAAAAAGTTCAATGTTTTACCATAATGGACAATTAAAAGAAGGTAACTATATTGAGTTAGATATTTATGATTCTACTTGGTTGTATGGTGCAACAATTTTTACAACTTTAAGAGTTTATGAAAAGTCTCTTTTTCATCCTTTAACTAATTGGAATAGTCACTGCGATCGACTTAAATCTAGTATTATTGAATTTGGATGGATGATGCCACACTGGGAAAAAATAGAACAAGAAGCAACAGTTTTATTAGAACATTTTCCAGTCCTAAGAATCACTCTTTTTCCTGATGGTAAAGAATTAATTATCGGACGTAATTTGCCATTAAATTTAGAAGAAAAACAAAAAAAAGGAGTAAAAGGTTTAGTTTCGATCGAGCCACAAATACAACGCTCTTTACCTTTACATAAAACAGGTAATTATTTAAGTCCTTGGTTAGCTTTACAACAGACACAAAAACAAGGTTATGATGAAGCAATATTAACGGATTTAAACCATAATTGGTTAGAAACCAGCACGGGAAATTTATGGGGATATAAACGGGGAATTTGGTTTACTCCGGCTCTGGAAACAGGTATTTTACCCGGTATAGCTAGAAAAATGATCCTAGAAAAAGCAGATTTTCCTATAGAAATTAATCATTGGTCACAAACATTTGTGCAAGAGTTAGAAACGATCGTTTATAGTAATAGTGTGATGGAAATAATCCCTTTTAATACTATTAAAACAGGAGAAATCATCACAACATATAACGTTAATCATCCTAGTATTTTACTTTTAAAAAAAATTTATCATCGAGTTAAATAAAAGCAAATTTAAACAAAGGATATTTAATAACAAATTCCAGCATTTTCCCAACGTTTCAAGGCTTCCCCAAGACGATCGCAATCTGCAATTAAACTAAGACGCACATAACCTTCTCCCCCTTCTCCAAAAGCATTACCCGGAGTTACGACAACTCCCGTTTTTTGTAATAAATCGAGGGCAAAATCTGTGGAATTAGAGCTACGAGGAGCTTTCACCCATAAATACATTGTCGCTTTAGAAGGTTTCATGCTCCATCCTAATTTACTTAACCCTTCAATGACGAAATCTCGCCGTTGTTGATACCTTTTTTGTACTGCATGAATATAAGTATCAGGTAATTGTAAAGCAGTTTCAGCGGCCGCTTGAATCACACTAAAAATTCCGTAATCAAGATTAGTTTTAAGGGTGCGCAATCCTTGAATAATATCGCTGTTACCCACCACAAAACCCACACGCCAACCTGCCATGTTATAGGTTTTTGAGAGAGTGTGAAATTCTACCCCAATATCTTTTGCACCTTCTATTTGTAATAAGCTAGTGGGTTCATATCCTTCAAAAGCTAATTCGGCATAAGCCAAATCATGAACTAGCATAATCTCATAGTGTTTTGCCCATGAGACCACTTCCTCAAAAAAGCTACGAGGAGCAGTAGCACTGGTAGGATTATTGGGATAGTTGAAATAGAGAATTTTGGCTTTTTGGGCAACATCTTCAGGAATACTGCTTAAATCTAATACCCAATCTTGTTCTGCTTTTAGAATGGGTGCATAAATGTTGGCTCCGGCAATAGCTGGCCCTCGATAATGAGCTGGATAAGAGGGACTGGGAACAATAACGGTATCTCCGGGATTAATATAGGCTAAAGCTAAATGAGATAAGCCTTCTTTTGAACCTAATAGGGGTAATGCTTCACTATCGGCACTTAAATCTACTTGGTAACGTCTTTGATACCAATTGGCGATCGCTTGACGAAAATTAGCTGTACCTTCAAAGGGAGGATAACCGTGATATTTTGTGACATTCAACGCCTTTTTTGCCGCTTCGATAACGGGTTCAGGAGTTGCTCCATCAGGATTACCCATACCTAAGTCAATTAAATCTAGGCCTTGTTCTCTGGCTTTGACTTTCAATTCATCTAAACGGGCAAAAACATAAGGTGGTAAAGCACTTAAGCGATCGGCACGATTAATCCAACTAATTTTCATGAGTAAATTTTATCTCTAAAGCATCCAAAAAGTTGTTAACAAACTTCAAATATATCAATTTTAATTATTAAACTAAATAAAGACATTTTTCAGGTATAAACAACGAAGATAACCCTTTATCCTACCATGATATTCGGTATTAATGCAATATAATCAAAATTTGGAATTAAGAAATACAAAAACTTTGACGATTATTCGTGATAATTTAAAAATTGATATGCTAAAAGGCTTGATAACTAAAGCTAAAGGAGAAACAAACAACATCACTGATTGGAGTAACCCTAACCATTCCTTGTTTTGTCTAGGATCACCTGAGTTCGATGTTAGAAACCTTATTATTTTTCCGAATCTATTTTAAAACTAAAACGGATTTTTGCGATCGCAATTTCGTCTCCATGTTCGATGATTTCAGGGGTTGTAATACGAGCATTAAAACGATTATTACCTAATTTTTTAATAAAAATGCCATTAGTCGAGCCTAAATCTTTAATCATCCATTGTCCATTTTCCCAATAAATTTCTCCATGTTGACGAGATACCGTTTCACCACCGACAAAATTCTCTAAGTCAATATCCACAGGGCCAGTATCAGGATCAAATATACCAATTAAACTATAATTCTCGATCGAAAATTCAGCAATAGCGGGATTTGGCATTTTACAAATTAACTTAGCGATATGACTTCCTTCCACCCCAAAAGTATCAGGAATTGAGGAAGAAGGAGAAACTTCTATAGTGGCGGTAATTTCGTTTATGTCAGTTATTTCCGTTGAAGGAGTTAAAGAAGGCTCAATAGTTGTATTTATAGGCAGTTCAGCACCACAAGCATCACAAAACTCTAAACCATCAGAATTTTGATCGTAACCACAAACAGTACAAATAATAGTCATGATTTTAATTAAAAATTGATAACTAAGTATCAATCAAAATAGAGAAAATAATTATATATAGAATTTTTATGTAGTTTTTTTTAACAAGACAAAAGTAAATAAATATAGAGTTTTAAATACTTTTATTGTTAACAAGTAACCTTATGAACATATTTTTAGTTAACTTAATTTTTACATATTATTAGTGACAAAAGTTTTAATTCTTACCAGTGAATCATGATTTCTAACTCCTGTGATGTGAGAGGTATTATTAATAGTTTGAGGTAGATATTCTCTTAATTCTCTTGGTAATAGCATATCCCATTGTCCTTCAGCAAATATTAAAAGATTACTCATCATAATTAATCCTGTTATGGCAAATTGATAACTGCTAAACCAAGGCAAAAAACCGATACTAATCCCATGAACTATAGTCGCAATCACAAAGGCTCTCGATCGCATTCCCCAAGCGGTTAATCCATAACCAATGGTGCTTAAAATTAGCCACAAGTGACACAAATGAGATAGGATGATTCCCCAATGATAAACGATCGAACAATCTGTAATAATGATTCCGATAACCATTAAGGCAACCCATCCATATAATAACCAAGCAATTTTCTCCACCATCGTCCAAGAATGGGTTAGATTTATCATAATAATGATAGCGATTAAGGTAATAATAGACCAAAAAATAGCTTGATCTGTCCAATTAATGGATAAAAATTGAGCCCCCATAAAAATAATACCTGCTACAACTCCCCATATCATCATAGCTTGATCAATACAAGTATAAATACCTGAAAGATGAATAAATTCTAAGAATTTAACCCTTAAACATCTCAGGGAAATTAACTGCTGTGAATTAAAAGATAATTGCTTTTTTTGTAAAATTGGTTGTTGAGGCTTAAAAAAACTCATTATAAAGTTATATTTTGATATATATATTAATATTTTTAACAAAAGTTAATATTATTTTAAAACATGAGAGGAAATAAAAGAGCGAAAGTTCTCATTTTTTTTGATGATTCTTCTTTTTTTTTCATTCAATTTTATTAAAAAAGATTACTCAGGTTTAACTCAGATCTTATATAAGTACAATAGTACTAAAAAGCAAAACGAGAAAAATCAATTTTAGGAGTTTTAAAATCAATTGTTGTCACTTTTCCTTCTTCCCTTTTACCTCTTATCACCTAGAATTTATGATAGAGTTGCAAGATCTAAATAGAACAGGTTTTTCTACAGTAGTTATGATAAATTCAAATAAACCTTAGAAGGTTTGGATTATAAAAATTACAAAAATTGAAAAATGAATTTGTGATAAATTAACCGTCTGCATTTAACCTAACACCTAATACCTAACACTTTTTTCAAGGAATAATTTATGACACTCAAAGTAACAGAGTCATAAAACATAATTATTTTATGAGATAACCTCAAAAGGTAAACTAGGACAAAAAGTAATTATTTTTTCAGCTGAAAGTGAAGGAGTAAATAATATTCCTTGCATTTCTTCACAACCTAAATTAACAAGAATATCTCGTTGAGTTTCTGTACTTATACCCTCTGCTATTACTTTAACATTAAGAGCATTAGCCAAGCTAATTATACTGTAAATTAATGGTCTTTTCGGGGAATTGTCTTCTAAATTACTGGTAAGAGAATCTGAAATTTTTAAAGTAGAAAACTTAACTTTATTATTATCTAAGTCGCTAAATTTAGTAACATCGAAATCAAAGAGAGCAAAACTTACACCTATTTCATTTAATTTTACTAAATTTTCTTCTATTAATTTTAGATCAAATATCGATCGATCACAAATAATATCTAATTCCAAATTAATTATATTTTTTTCTTTTATTATCTCCACTAAATATTTAACAAATTCACTATCACCCAAAGAAGAAAGAAGTATTTTAACACTAATTTTGGGAATAATAATACCCGTCTCTTCCCATAATTTTATATCTTGATTAATACTTTCTAGCCACCAATGTATTAAATTTGGAGTTAACCCCATAGAGGAAGCTGTTGTTAATATCGATATATCTGTTAAAGCTTCTTCCTCATTATCTTTCAAAGAAATACGACTATTCAAGTTAAAAAATTCCTGATTTTGAGTATTAACAATCGGATCATATTTTACCGATAAACTTTTGGCTTTTATAGCTTGAAAAACTAAATTTTCTAGGGATTTTTGCGGTTCAATAAGTTCTGAATTATAGTATTGATAACTGTTAATCGATTTTATATAACTTAACCGTAGAGCCTTGGAAGCATTATCTAATAATTCTTGAATATTTTTCCCATCTTGAGGATGAATACTTATTCCAAAATTAAGGGTAATTAAAAAACATTTATCTTCGATAGTCCAAACTTTATTAATATTCGCTAAAATATTTTTAATAACTCGATCGATCTTATCATGATTTTTAGCTTCTTCAATCATAATAATATACTCATCATCTGACCATTTTGCGATCGTATCACCAGCAGAAAGAGTATTTTTTATTTGTTTAATAAGATTATGTAAAAATTTATTTTCAGGATCAATATTCAAAAAAGAACTTATTTCTCGCCAATAATTAAGACGTAATTTAATAATAGCTAATTCTTCTTGTTTAATATGATTATGTCCCAAAGAAAGAGATAATTGTTCCATAAATAATCTTTTATTTGGCAAATTAGTGAGGGGATCATGATTAGTTTGAAACCTAATAATATCCTCAATCTTTTTCAATTCATTAATATCTTGAACAGAAACAAATAAACATCTTTTTTTATTATAAATAATAGGGGTATATTTTACTAAAACAGAAACTAAACTATTATCTTTTTTTCGATGAATAGACTCTCTAATACTAGAAATATGATAATTTTTTATAACATTAAAATCATGAGATATAACATCTTTATGTATAACAAATAAATCCTCTACTTTCAAACTAATAATATCTGAAAAAGGATAATCAACTATATTGCTATAAGTAGAGTTAGCCATTAACACTTGTTGAGTGTCTAAATCAATGATTAAAATGCCTTCAGAAATTAATTCAAATTTTTCTAAATCTTTATTTTCAATAACAGGTAAACTGAGATCTGTAGATTCAAATTCACTCATTTCTTCATTAAAAATAGAAATTTGTTCTTGAGAATTAAAACTAAAAAAAGTCTTAGTTTCTAAATTAACAATATCATATTTAGCTTTAACTTCTATCCCTCCAAAAAAAACTATATCTCCCGGTTTTAATAGATGGGAAAAACACTGTTTACCGTTAACATATATACCATTTGTGCTTCTATTCCCTTTCAAATCTCCATCCACAAGCCAAAAAATACTTTCTGATTGATGACTATCTTTTTGAGAAAAATAAGTTACTTTAATTAAACTGGCATGATTTCGAGAAATAACTCGATGATTAATAATAAAAGAATTAGTAGAATTTCTCCCTATTGAATAGGTATTTTTATCCAGAAAAAAGTTTTTTTTCCAAGTTCCAGATTCTACTGCTAATATGTGTCTAATGGGATGATTACTATTCATTAAATGTGGTCACCTTTTTTTCTCTACGCTTGATCAATTGCTGACTGCTATAATAGTGTTAATCATAAATCAAAACTCTTTAGCGATCCAGTCAAAAATAAGAGAACATCACAATCATCCTATAAATCTGTCTGCAAATCCTTGAGATTATAGGCTTTGTTAACTAAATTGAGAATATTCTCTAGTTTAAAAAAAGTGTCGCAAAAAATATCAACATATATTTGTTAAAGATATTGATTTAAAAAATTAAACATTATCATTCAAAAGGGGATACGATGGTAGTAAGTAATGTGAATGAGGTTTATAGAGTTTTGGAATGTCGCCCTGACAGTTATCAGGGATGGTATTATCAAGCTAACCAACTTAGAGAACGTAATTTGTCTCAAGATGCGTTATATAGTTATGAAAGAGCGATCGAGTATCATCCTGATGATTATTTTGCATGGTATTATCGAGGCAAAGTATTAGAAGAGTTAGAAAGATATGCCGAGGCAGTTGCCAGTTTGCAAGTAGCCTGTGATATTGAAAAAGATAATTACTGGTCGTGGTATGATCAAGGCTATATTTGGCAAAAAAAATTGGAAAATCATGTGGAAGCTATCAAATGCTTTACAAAAGCCTTAAATAATAAACTGCAAGATTATTGGGCAACTTTTCGTCTCGGAAAATCTTATTATCATCACCAAAAATATCTCCAAGCCTTAGATTATTTCCAACAAGCCTTAAAAATTCGTCACCATGACTATTGGAGTTACTATTGGCAAGGAGAATGTCAGCAGAAATTAAAGCAGTGGGAAAATGCCAAGAAAAGTTATCTACAGGCTTTAACCATTAAACCTAATGACTATTGGACATTACACCAAATCGCTACTATTTATCAAAGACAATGTTTATATCGAGATGCGATTATATACTATGAAAAACTGCAAGAAGTTTATGAGGTTGAGGAGGAGATAATTCGACAGCTAACTATTTGTTATCAGATTTTAGCTTAAATATTTTATTCTCTGACTTCCTAGAAGTTGTCTATCTAAAAAGTTATTTTCTGTGAAAATATAAATGCTCGATCGACAGTGACTCAAACTGTAATAGTATTTTTAAAAGGCAACTTTATAAGAAGTAACAGATTTATGGTAAGTATCTATAGCAGTGAGTTGGCAAAAAAAAGACCTTTAAAAGATTGTATTCTAGGTGCGATCGATATTGGTACAAACTCCATTCATATGGTAGTAGTGCAAATTAATGCTCAAATACCTTCTTTTAGTATCATCGCTAAAGAAAAGGATACCGTAAGATTAGGCGATCGAGATCATGAAACGGGAAATCTAACAAAAACAGCCATAAATCGTTCTTTAGCCGCCCTTAAACGCTGTAAACACCTAGCCCAAAGCCTTAAAGTAGATCAGATTATTGCCGTTGCTACCAGTGCGACAAGAGAAGCACCCAACGGTAAAGAATTTTTAAGACAGATAGAAGAAGAATTAGGTATAGTAGTTGACTTGATTTCTGGGCAGGAAGAAGCTAGAAGAATTTACTTAGGAGTCTTATCTGGTATGGATTTTGGTGGGAAAGTTCATTCAGTCATTGATATTGGCGGAGGCTCAACGGAAATAATATTAGGAGATAGTAAAGAAACTAGATTTTTAAGTAGCACAAAAATAGGAGCAGTGCGTCTTACTCAAGATTTTATCCATACTGATCCCATCAACTCCACAGAATTAATTGCTTTACAGGCTTATGTGAGAGGGATGTTAGAGCGCCCTGTGGAAGAATTTAAACACGCCCTTAAGATAGGGGAAAAACCGCTTTTTGTCGGCACATCTGGTACTTCAGAGGCTTTAGCCTTAATTCATGCCACTGAAAATCAGGGAGTTGAGCCTTTAACTCTTAATGGTTATCAAATTTCAAGACGTGAGATAGAAACTATTTTAAATAAACTAATCTTCATGAATTATAGCCAACGATCGACGTTAACAGGAATGTCTGAGCGTAGGGCAGAAATTATTATTGCTGGAGTCGTTATTTTAGTCGAAGCCATGAAAATGCTTGATATTGATTCTCTCACTATTTGTGAACGAGCATTAAGAGAAGGAGTTATAGTTGACTGGATGTTGCAAAATGGCTATATTGAAGATCGTCTTGCCTTTCAAGGAGAAGTTAGACCTCGAAATGTGTATAAAATTGCTCATAAATACGAGGTAGATTTACCTCATGCCGAAAAAATCGCCCATTTTGCCTTAAATATCTTTGATAGTACCAAAAATCAATTACACTGTTGGGGAGATTTAGAAAGAGAATATCTTTGGTCAGCCACCATATTACATAATTCTGGTTTATATATTTCTCACTCTGCCCACCACAAACACTCCTACTATCTAATTCGCAATGCTGAGTTATTGGGTTTTAGTGAGATTGAAATAGAGTTAATTGCCCAAATTGCTCGTTATCATCGAAAAAGTAAACCCAAACGCAAACACGAAACTTATGCTTGTTTATCAGATAATCATCGTAAAATTATCAAACAATTAAGTGCTATTCTTAGATTAGCTATTGCCCTCGATCGAAGACAAATTGGAGCAATAAAAAACTTAGAATGCAGATATGATCAAGAATATAGACAATTGCATCTGTATTTAACCCCAACTCAACCGGATGATGATTGTGCTTTAGAATTATGGAATTTGGACTATAAAAAACCCATTTTTGAGCAAGAATTTCAAGTAAAAGTATTAACAACCCTTCATCGATACATTAGTAAATAAGAAACTCCTTATATCATGTTCGTTTAAATAGTTTTAATATTTTCTCTCGTAAATACATAAAGAAGGTAGAAAGTTTTTATAACTAATTATCTTAACTTTATATTAATTATTGTCCAATGACGAGGAGAAGATTGATATATTTGAGCATTATGCCAACCTATTTGCCATAGGATGTTTTCAATTTCCATTATAGTTAGTGCCGCCCGTAGAGAATCCTTAAATAACTGTTTTTGTCGAGGATTATAGTCTAAATTAGCCTCTGTCACAATTTCTTCGATGTCATTTTCTGAGACAGGGCGCAATAAATCTCTAATCAAAATATTCCCGTCAGGTTTCACAACTCGATCGATCTCATAAAATAAATCTAGGGGGTTAGGAATATGATGAACCAAACTATTGGAAATAACTAGATCAAAAGTATTATCTTCATAGGACATCTTTTTACCATCAACCAAAGTTAAAGTAATTTGTTCGGATTTAGAGGCTTTTTTAATATTTTGACGAGCTAATTTAAGCATTGATTCGGCTAAATCAACCGCCGTAATATGCCATTTTGGGCATAAATCTGATAAAATTATAGGTATTCTAGCAGTTCCAGTGCCAATATCTAAGACCTTTCCCTCATTTCTTCCTAATTTACTTGCTAATAACGCAAAATCTGTGTTAACTTCCGTGAAGTCCATTTGATCATATTCATAGGCTTCTATGTCATTATCCATGACTTCTGGTTCTAAAATTCGATCGATCATAAATTTTCAATTAATTATAGCTTTTTGCCAATATTTAAAAGTTGTTTCACCGATAAATTTTTTTTCTTCTAAATAAATTTTACTAAGACATTTATAAAGAGATTTAGCATATTTTTCTAATCCCAAAATCCTCAAACATTTTAAAATACGAGTAAGACGTAAATAATTATGATTTCGATAACTAATCCATTAAGATTTACGGGCTAAATAATTATCTCCTTTATCAATAAAAATTTTCCCTTCACTACGATTAAAAGTTAAACCATAAAACCTTAACATTATTAATAACGATCGTTTTAAGTTATCCCTCAAAATCTGATTTTTTCTAAAATAATTTATACTTTCTGAATCTAAAATAGGTGCATCAGGATTATAAAAACTAGCCTCATTTAAAGGGAATAACCATTGAATATAATCATGAGTACATTCTAACTTAGCAAAATCCCACCTCCAAATATCTGTAATTTTAAGATGACTTATATTTTCTTTTTCTCCTAAATAAAAAGGAATAATTATGTTTAATTTTTGGTTATTATCTTCCATATTATTCACCTGCTAGTTTAAGATAATTGTAAATCTGCTAAATCAGAAATAACTACATCTGCTGTGTTTAAATGAGGTGCTTCTGGATATTTCCAACAAATACCGATAACTCCCCCCGCTTTCGCATTTTTTGCCATAGCAATATCCCCCTGAGAATCTCCTATCATTAAGGTATTTTCAGGCTTTACATTCATCTTGTCACAGGCTTGTAAAAATAAACGAGGATCAGGCTTAAATAATCCCGTATCAACTCCCATTATTAAATCAATATAATCCGATAATTGATGATTTTCCACAAACTCTTTTACTCCTTTGGTAGTGTCTGCTGATAAAATTGCCATTTTCAAACCTTTTTGTTTTAAGAATTGTAATACTTCAAGACTTCCTGCAAATATAGGAGAAGTTTTGCCACGAATAGGAAAGGATTTTTCTGCATTATTAAAAGATTCAGATGCGATCGATAATGCTTCAAACCAACTTTTTCCCGTTTCAGCGATATAACCTGCCGCCACAATTTGATTTTCTCGATTACTTCCTACTGCCATTAAACCTGTCGGATTGAGATAGTCATTTTCTACGCCAAAAGCCATAAGTAAAGGTTCATAAATACCCGGTATTTGAGCATCAATTAATCGTGCTCTTTTTAATGCTAATTCTCTCAAAAAACTCTCTGAATCTGCTAATGTGCCGTCTTTATCAAAAATAATCGCTTCTATATTTTTAAATATTTTTTCTTTACAAATAACATTAACCATGGTGAAATAAAACCCTTAATTGAGTGTGTAAAAACTGTAAAAACTGATCATCTAAGTTTTTAAAATTACACCCTATATCCTACACCCTACTCTCTGTCTTTACCAAAATACTTTTTAAAAAATTTCTAATGGCACATATTAGGTTATAATTAATCGATATGTCAAATTATCTATGTGTAAAAGTTGTTATTTGGAGGTTTAATTGGAATCCGCCGTTCAAACAAAAATTGATTCTCGGTTCGTATTAAAAGTGGTTTGGTTAGATAAAGATGTCGCCTTAGCCGTTGATTATGTTATCAGTAAAGGTACTAGCCCTTTAACCCCTTATTATTTTTGGCCTCGTAGCGATGCTTGGCAAGAATTGAAAGATGAGTTAGACAAGAAAAACTGGATTACTGATCATGAAAAAATTGAATTACTTAACCAAGCTACAGAAGTGATTAATTTCTGGCAAGAAAAAGGTAGAGTAACGAGTATGCTTCAAGCTCAACAAAAATTCCCTTCAGTAGTCTTCTCTGGTACAAATTAACTTAATCACCATAAGGAATGAGGAATGAGGACTAGAAATAACAATTATTTGTTAAGGTATCCTGTATCCTGTATCCTATATTTGACTTTTTGTGTCAACATTAGTTAATATGATTGTGTTCGGCTAAAATTCTTTCTACTTTTGCTTCTTCTAACTTAGCAATAATTCTGCTAGATTCATGAATATCTCTCTGGGTTTTTGTTAAACTAACCGTTGAGCCTACAGAAAAAATTAATCCCATCCCCATATACCCTTTAATCCATACATCTACAGGTAAATAAATTATACCGATCGAAGTAGCTCCAATAGAAATAATAAAAGATAACCAAGTTTGAATCACCCATGCACTGCTGTGAGTTTGATTAAAATTTTCTTTACCCATGATTTTATCTCCATTTTAATTTACTACGATCATAATATTTTGTTTTCTCGATCGGGCTTATCTTTGAGACACTTTTTTAACTGGCTTACTTTGTTTCCTATCTTAGTCTTATAAATTTCTGATATTTTCTAGTCAATAATTAAAGCAATTTTACCAGTTACTGAACCTTGCTCGATGGTTTTGTGTGCCAAAGAGGCTTCTTTTAAAGGAAAAGTTTGCTCCACATGAATACTTAACTTACCTTCATCAAACCATACTCCACACTGGGTTAAGATTTGAGCTTGATGTTTTAAAGCGTCCGATAAATTCATTAAAGCAGGAGTTAACATCAACTCTAAACTAATTCTTAGATTACGACTACGGGCTAATTTTAAGCTATCAATGTTACTATCTGGTTCAAGAATTGTCACCACATCTCCATAAACTTTGACGGCTTTACAAGTGTCAAAAAAAGTTTTACCCCCCACGGTATCAAAACCCACATCAACCCCTTTCCCTTTTGTCCAATCAAGGACACTTTCGATAAAATACTGTTGTTGATATAAAATCGGCAAATCTGCTCCTAATTTTCGCACTAACCGCTCTTTATCAGGATTACTGACTGTCGTTGCCACTTTTGCACCCTTTATCTTTGCTAATTGTATCGCAACATGACCGACACCACCAGCACCACCATGAATTAAAACAGTGTCATGGTTATCTAAGTTTACTCGATCAAATAAAGATTCCCAAGCAGTAATTAACACCAATGGAGCACAAGCCGCTTCCGCAAAAGACAAAGATTTCGGTTTCAACGCCACATAATTTTCATCTACAACAGCATACTCAGCATAATTTCCCGTGTCAGGCTTACCTAATCCACCTGCACAAAAATAAACCTCATCTCCTATCTTAAATTTTGTTACTTCGTCTCCAACGGCTTCAATAATACCTGCACCATCACAACCTAGAATAGCAGAGGAATATTCTGGATAAAAAGTACCTCGACTGCGAATTTTTGTGTCAATGGGATTAACCCCGGCGGCTTTGAGTTTAACTAATACTTCAGTAGATTTTTTAATAGAAGGAATGGCAACATCTTGTAAAGTAAGAACATCAACATCTCCTGCACAAGTCATAACAATCGCTTTCATCATAATCAACAAGTAGTAAAAAATAAATTTTTAGTTTTATAATGAGATTTTAAAGTAGAAATAAAATACTTGATAGATAAAATTTAGAAAATCTATTTTAAAACAGTTTAATTAAATTTTATTTTCTATAGTAATCTCAAATAGGATATTAATAATCAATTATTAGAAAAAAGTATTATAGCGTTTTTTATGGTTACTAGGTACAAAAATAAAATTAAAGTCGGCTTTATTAAACGATTTAAGCGTACCTCATTAGTCTGGAAATTGCTATAAAAATTTTTTAAAGCTAATATCTTTTTACTAAATTAATTTAAGAATGTTATATTGTGTTATTGGATAAAGAAGGTCAAAAATTAACTAATGGAGGAAAAATGATTATTAATAATAATACTAATAACTGCAATAAATTAGTTATAAATTTTTTTAGTTTAAAACCATTGTTATAAACTTTTTATTAATTACAGTTATGTTTGAGGAAAAAAAACGTTTAAGAAAAAAATATCTTCAAAAACGGTTACAACTTCCCCTTCAAGAATATCGATCGAAAAGTAATCAAATTTGTCAGAATATATTAAATACTTCTATTTTTCGTGAAGCAAAAGTCGTTTTAAGTTATTTTAGCTTTAAACAAGAACCAGATTTAACCCTTTTACATCAAAGAAATAAAGTTATTTGGGGTTTACCTCGTTGTGAGGGCAAAAGTTTAATTTGGCATCAATGGCAATGGGGAGATAATCTACAAACAGGGGCTTATAATATTCCTGAACCCTTGTTTAATTCTCCTCTTATTGATACAGATACCGTTGATTTAATCTTAATACCCGCCGTGACGATCGATCGAAGAGGTTATCGTTTAGGTTATGGTGGGGGATATTACGATCGAATGTTAGACTCTCTTTTGTGGCAAAAAATCCCAACCATAGGCATTGTTTTTGACTTTGCCTATGTAGATCATCTCCCAGTAGAATTATGGGATAAGCCTTTAAAGGCCGTGTGTACAGAATTTGGAATATTTTTTCAAGGATAAAATACATAAGAATATTCCTCATTCCCCATTCCTTAGTTTGCTAAGTTTTCTTCCACAACCTTGACTAAATAATCTGTCCAATGATTGACTAAATCATGATTTTGTGCTTCTACCATTACCCGAATTAAAGGTTCTGTACCCGAAGCCCTTACTAACACTCTACCTTCATTTCCCATGGCTGTTTCTGCTTCGGCGATCGCTTGTTGTAAAGCATCACAATTTTGCCAATTTAAGCGTTTTTCTCTGTTTTCTACCCTTACATTCTTTAATACTTGAGGATACTGAGTAAAGCTATCATTTACTAAAGAGACTAAACAATCCCCTTGTTGACGTACTAAAGCAGTTAATTGTAAAGCTGTTTGTAAACCATCTCCTGAAAAATGATGATGATGACAGAGAATATGTCCGGATTGTTCACCCCCTAACATTGCACCAGTTTCCCACATGGCTGCCTGAACATATTGATCTCCCACCGCCGTACGCATCAATTTACCGCCTAGTTTTTGCCATGCTAGTTCAAAACCTAAGTTAGCCATAACCGTACTTACTAATAAATTATCGGGTAACTGGTTTTTCTCCTTTAAATACTTTCCCCATAAATACAGAATGTAGTCACCGCAAATAACACGCCCTTGAGCATCCACCGCCATAACTCGATCGGCATCTCCATCAAAAGCGAATCCCATGTCTGCTCCATAGTCTTGTACTGCTTTTTGTAACTTTCCTAAGTGAGTTGAACCACAATTAACATTAATTCGATCACCATCAGCATTACAATGAAGAGAAATAACTTCAGCACCTAAAGCCTGAAAAACGGATGGAGCGAGTTCAACAGAAGCACCCCAAGCCAAATCTAAGACAATACGCATTCCTGTAAAATCTAAGTCTGAAGGTAAAGAAGTTTTTAAGAAGTGAGTGTAATTTTGTACTAAATGATGGGGTTGGAGAGTTTTACCACATTTGCCCCCCGTTACATTCATCTCTCCATCAATATTTTTTCGCAGAGTATTTTCGATCGCACTTGTTAATAATTTATCTAATTTAGTACCCTCAGAACCAAAAAACTTAATCCCATTATCTTCCGGAGGATTATGACTAGCGGAAATCATAATACCACCAATCGCTTCGGTTGTTTTGGTTAAATAAGCAACACAAGGAGTTGGACATAAACCGATATTCCACACTTCCAACCCTAG
Source organism: Geminocystis sp. NIES-3709 (assembly GCF_001548115.1). Classification (GTDB taxonomy): domain Bacteria; phylum Cyanobacteriota; class Cyanobacteriia; order Cyanobacteriales; family Cyanobacteriaceae; genus Geminocystis. The sequence goes on from NZ_AP014821.1 coordinate 3,564,139, forward strand.
AGAAGTTAAACCAGATGCGATCGCCATAGATAACATATCGCTAGAATTGCGAGAATCCTGTCCAATAATAATCACACCTTCAGACGCTTTAAATTCTTGCCAAACACTACCGGCCGCCAACCCTACCTCTAAAGCTAAATTAGGAGTTAATAAATCCCCTACTTTGCCTCGAATGCCATCCGTACCAAATAACTTTTCAGGTAATCGATCACTAGGTTTTGAGACACTATAATCTAACGAGTTTTTACTAAAAGAAAGTACCATATTTAATTCCTCACACAATAGTATTTTATATAATTAGGGGCTTAAAATTAACGAAAATGTCCTTAACACCCCCAATAATTTTATATTTAAGTGGGATTATAGCTTAAAAAATTAATATCCATCTATTTTTCTCTCATTTCTATGATTATTACCAAGGTGCATAAATAAAGGCAATGTTTTAAATTTTCATAGCTATTGAAAATTAACGATTTTTGACTTAGAACTCTATAGTCTTAATTCTGCTCTATAGAACCCATTTGGTATAAGGTGATTTCTAATAATAAATATACCTGCTAAATCCCCCTAGCCCCCAAAACACAAAGAGGAAATTATAAAGAAGATGGGTAAATTCTTTCTTGGAAATGGCCTAATGTTATGAGAAAATGCTTGTAACTTTTATCATAGTTTACTCCAGTAGTCTAACAGATCAAGAATAGGAGTAAGGAGAAATAGTTATAAATCAACAACTCAATCTTCGTCTTAATAATAATTAAAACCAATCATCATCATCTTCCCAACCATTTTCATAAGGAATATCTCGCTTTTTCCCCACGTTGTAACGTTTATTGCCACGACTAACAGTTCGATCGTCTTCTGGAGGATAATCGTCATAACGGCGAGGTTGAGAACGAGATGAAGTAGGTTGAGAACTTTTGGGATTGCGAGGAGAAGATAAGCCTCCACTACCATAACCATAATTATTAGGATTATCATAATCTCGGTAATCTCTACCATCTCGGCTAGGATTTACCCTTGCACCATATAAAGTTGTATCAGGATTGCGATATACCGCACCTCTATCTCTAGGATTATAGTCATCTTCGTCATCACCGATGAAAGTCTTTTTAATAGACTCGAAAAATCCTTCTTCTTGATCATCATATTGTAGTCTAATTTCTCTGTTTAACTCATAGAGAACATCCTGCAAATCTGCTTGGCTTCTATCTAAACGTCGATCGTCATCTTTTTCTAAACTGTCGAGAATCTCACTACAAAGATTTTCTATATCACGGCGATAGGGATTAGTAAATTGACTGCCAAAATCGAGGGTAACTTCCCTTAAACGTCTTTGCGCCTGATCCGTCAAAGCTTTTGCTCGATTACGTTTTTCTACTCTATCTCGTCTTTCTCTATCTTCCCTCGAAAATTCTTCAGCTTCCTTCATCATACGATCGACTTCTAATTGTGATAAAGTAGAAGCACCTTGTACAATAATCCTTTGTTCTCTCCCTGTCGTTTTATCTCTTGCAATCACCTGTAAAATACCATTAGCATCAATGTCAAAAGATACTTGAATTTGTGGTACCCCACGAGGAGCCGGAGGAATACCCGTTAATTTGAAACGCCCTAAAGACTTATTATCTTCTGCCATTTCTCGCTCCCCTTGAACTACATGAATTTCAACGGAAGTTTGATTATTCTCTGACGTTGAAAATATATCTGATCTTCTCACGGGAATTGTCGTATTACGGGGTAAAAGTTTTTTAGTCACACCTCCGATCGTTTCTACACCGATAGATAAAGGGGTCACATCAAGGAGTAGAATATCTTTGACCTCACCGCCTAAAATTCCAGCTTGAACAGCTGCCCCTACGGCTACAACCTCATCAGGATTAACATTTTGATTAGGCTCAATATCGATAAAACTACGCACCAACTCTTGTACTAAAGGGATACGGGTTGAGCCACCGACTAAGACAACCTCATCAATCTGTACAGGGCTTAAACCAGCATCTTTTAAAGCCCGTTGAATCGGACGACGCAACCTCGATACCAAATCACCGCATAATTCCTCAAATTTCGCACGACTAAGGCTTGTTTCGATATGTTTAGGCCCTTCTTCCGTTGCCGTGATAAAGGGTAAGTTAATCTCCGTATTGCTAACTCCTGATAACTCTATTTTGGCTTTTTCAGCCGCTTCTGTTAGTCTTTGTAAGGATTGTCTATCCCGTCTTAAATCGACTCCTTCAGTTTCCAAAAACCCTTGGGCAAGATAATCCACAATTCTTCGATCGAAATCATTCCCCCCTAACTGAGTATCACCGCTAGTGGCCCTAACTTCCAAAACTCCGTCACCCACCTCAAGAATAGAAACATCAAAAGTGCCTCCTCCTAAATCAAATACTAAAATTTTTTCACTGCGTCTTTTTTCTAAACCATAAGCTAAGGAGGCCGCCGTCGGCTCATTAACAATTCTTAACACTTCTAAACCAGCTATTTTTCCAGCGTCTTTCGTGGCTTGACGTTGGGCATCATTAAAATAAGCCGGTACAGTTATAACTGCCCCAGTGACTTCTTCTCCTAAATATCTTTCTGCTTCTTCCGCTAACTTGCGTAAAATCATTGCGGAAATTTCTTCTGGACTAAATTCTTTTTTAAGACGAGGACAACGGATTTTAATATTATCGATCTCATCTCGACGAATAGTATAGGGGACACGTTTCGACTCATCATTTAATTCTGTATATTTACGTCCCATAAAACGCTTAATACCATAGTAGGTGTTTTGCGGATTTAACACCCCTTGTCGTCGAGCCATTTGTCCAATAACTAATTCACCATCTTTATTAAAACCTACCACCGAAGGAGTGGTGCGACTACCTTCTGAATTAGGAATAACGAGAGGTTTTCCCCCTTCCATCACTGCCACCACTGAGTTTGTTGTACCTAAATCTATTCCAACGACTCTACCCATTGTTGCTAATTTCTCCAGTTTGTTCTCGTTATTTACCCTCGATCGTACAGCACCATGCTTCCTATAATCAAGGTTTTTATACTTTACTATAATTATTTAGTTTATCAAAAAAATCAAGAACAGAATTGAGAAGGTCAAATAGAAAGAAAACTTAAATAGAGTCTGCTGAAAAAGTTTTTTGGTGGGGAGGAGGCGTTAGGTATTAGGTGTTAGGTATCAGGTTAAATACTTATAAATCAAGGTGTTTAGCCTAATTCTTAGCTTTACAATGTATTTAGTAATACACTATAGTTTTGATAAAAATCCTCTCTCCTGTCTTCCTATCTCCCTGTCTAACCATCTTCTGAGTCGATTTACTGAGATAAAGTACGACGTTTAAATACCATTTCATAGGCTTCGATACGATCGTTTTCTTGCCAATCAGAAAATTTATTGACAGCAATACCGCACTCAAAACCAGCAGCGACTTCTTTTACGTCATCCTTAACTCGGCGGAGAGAATCTAAGTTACCGTTATAAATAACTTGTCCATTGCGTAAAACTCGAATAAAGCGATTTCTGAGTACTTTACCTGATTGAACATAACAACCGGCAACAGCACCTTTACCCACAGAGAATACAGCCCTTACTTGAGCTACTCCTAGACTTTCCTCTATCTCTTCAGGATCGAGTAATCCTTCCATTGCTCCTTCAATTTCATCAAGTAATTTATAGATAACGTTGTATTCCCGAATGTCAACTCCTTCTTGTTCAGCCGATTGTCGGGCATTGGGAGCTAAAGTGGTATTGAACCCAATAACAACAGCGCCACTAGCGGCCGCTAAATCAACGTCAGTTTCGGTAACTTCTCCAGCACCCGATAACAAGACTCTGATTTGAACTTCTTTTTGGGGTAATTGTTTCAAAGAGCCTAAAATAGCTTCTACAGAACCTTGTACATCTGCTTTGATGATTAAGTTGAGTTCTTTTAATTCTCCTTGTTGAGCTTGAGCGGACAGACTACTGAGGGTTACACGACGAGAAGATAACGCTTGTTGTAAACGAGTATCTCTGAGGGCTTCTGCACGACTTTCAGCGATCGCTTTCGCTTCTTTTTCATTTTTGTAAACATCAAATTCATCCCCAGCGGCCGGAACTTCATTTAAGCCTAATACTTCTACCGCAAAAGAAGGAGTCGCCGCTTCTACTTTATCGCCTCGATCGTCAATCATTGCCCGTATTTTACCAGAAACTGAACCAGCTACAATTATGTCACCCACTCTCAAAGTTCCATTTTGAACTAAAAGGGTGGCAACAGGACCTCTAGCTCGATCGAGGTGAGCTTCAATGACAGTACCTTTTGCTGAACGATCGGGATTAGCGGAAAGTTCTTCCATTTCTGACACTAAAACAATCATTTCTAAGAGGGTATCTAAGTTATGACCATTTAAGGCACTGACAGGAACCATTACAGTATCACCACCCCAATCTTCAGGAACTAATTCTAAGTCCACTAATTCTTGCTTAACTCGATCGGGATTAGCATCAGGTTTATCGATTTTGTTAATAGCTACGACGATAGGAACTTTAGCCGCTCTTGCGTGACTGATAGCTTCTTTTGTTTGAGGTCTTACGCCATCATCGGCTGCTACCACTAATACCGCAATATCTGTTACTTTTGCCCCCCTTGCTCTCATCGCAGTAAAGGCTTCGTGACCGGGAGTATCCAAGAAAACAATTTGTTGAGTTTTGCCTTCATGTTCCACATCCACATGATAAGCACCAATATGCTGAGTAATTCCTCCGGCTTCTCCTTGTACAACTTTAGTATTTCTGATGGAGTCCAAAAGGGTAGTTTTACCATGATCCACGTGACCCATAATGGTAACAACGGGAGGACGATTTTGAAGACTATCGAGATCCGTTTCTGCGATCATCTCTGTTTTGGCCGCACTTGCTTTTTCTTCTTCAGTGATAACTTCTACTCCTAGATCTGAAGCCACTATTTTAGCGATTTCCATATCCAAAGTTTCTGTGATATTAACAGCAATACTCTTAAAGAACAAGAGTTTGATAATTTCTGTATCAGGAGTATTAAGCAAATCTGCTAATTCTCTTAAAGTGGGACTTTGTTTTAGAACGATAAATTCGGGAAGTTTGTCTTTCTCTGCTTTTAATTTTTTATCAACTTTAAGTTCAGTTTTGTCAAATTTTGGTTTTTGCTTACGAGGTGCACGGGTTTTTTCTGGTGGCTTAGGTTGTTGACTAACTTCTTTCTGAGGTCTCGCTAAAGCTAAATTTAATACTTCGTTTTCACCATCTTCACCGTCTAAATAATCGATTAAATCGTCGTCATCTTCATCAATGAGTAATGAGCGACGTTTCTTAGCTGTTTTTTTCGCTTCTTTACCACTCTCATCATCATCATCCCATACAGCAGTTTCCCCTTTCTCCAGAGGTTTTTTCAATTTCTGCTTAATTCTCTTGGGTTTTTCTAATAATATTGGTTCTCCTTCAAAATCATCATCAGGAGATGCCAAAGCGGTTTCTTCCATATCCTCATCTAAGTCCAAGTCTGGCTCTTCGATCACCGTAGGTCGTTGAGGAGGTCTGTGTAGTTTTGGTTTAGGAGCGGCTTTAAAATTCTCTCTTTCTGGGGTTTCTTCTTTTCCTAATAATTGTCGTGGAGATTTAGGGGAATTTTCTCGATCGAGAGTCAATATTTCTGAAGTCTCAGAATCTTTCCGACGTTGATTATTCTTATTACCACGACGGGGGGGATTCGTTTTACCTGCTATTTTTGGTCTTGGTTTTTTGTCTTCCTCATTAGAAGATATGTTAACTACGGTCGAGGTTTTTTCTTCTTTGTTAGATATTGATTCTTCCGACTCTTGTTTGTGTACTTTTGCCGAATCAATTTTAGGAGGAGATTTGATGGTGGGCTTACTGGCAGTAACTAGAGGCTTTGGTTGTATTACTTTAGTGGTTTTTGCCTCTGTTGATGGGACTGGGGAATGATTGTTGTTGCTATTATTGCCTTCAGAAGAGGACATTTGAGGACGAGGGGGGGTCAATAACATGGGAGTATCCTTAGAAGAACCTTCTGGTGATGACGGGTGGTTGGTATATACTGCAAGGATTTCTTGCTTTTTATTTTTGGTTTTCAATTCTAATGACGCAGGATTTTTTTGATCTTTATGGTTAATAGTGGTAGTTTTTTTGACTTGGTTATTGGCAGAGGTCATAGGATAATTTTTTGCTGCTTTTTTGATATTTTCTGCTTGAGTTTCTGTGATAGTACTGCTATGATTTTTAACATCGATCGACAAACGTGAACATATATCTAATACGTCCTTGTTATCTAGTTCAAGCTCTTTTGATAAATCGTATATTCTTATTTTTCCGTTTTTCATCCACAAATTGCCCTAATTGTACTATATTATAACTGTTTTTACTAATTTTTAGTAATAAGGTTTTTTATTTTATATTTAATTGTGAGTTGTTTAATAGGGTTTGGTTATTTTTAATAGCCTATTAATAGTTGTAATAGCAGTTGGTTTTTTCTTTTGAGACAAATAAATTGTTGTTTTTATCTTTCTCTATTTTTGCCTAAGATCGAGTTTAGAACTTAAGCAATGATTACATATACCAATCCTATCGAATCAATCTAATATTTTTATTGTTCATGGGTTTTAACTCATCGAATAAGAATTTTTTACATTTCTTAACCTTTGTTTTAACTCCCACATTTACTATTATGATGATTTTTCTAACTCAATGATGATTTTTTTGTCATTATGAGGGTAGGATGTTACGTATTAGGTTTGAGATTTAGTTTGTTCTAGTTTTTGCCACAATTGTTGATAAATTTCTGATGGAACATCAATTTTTAATACCCTAGATAAACGCTTTTTTTTCTGGGCTAAATTCAGACATTGGTATTGAGGACAAAGATAAGCCGATCGACCCATACCAACATCCAAAGTAATATTATTATCAGGATGGTTTTTAACAATTCTCCAAAAGTTTGTCCGATCGTTGATGAGATGACAACTAATACAACGACGATAATTGGTTTGTTTATTCGGATTCTTCATCAAGATATTGTGACTTACGTTTTATATCTATTTTCCATCCTGTCAAACGAGCGGCTAGACGAACATTTTGTCCTTCTTTACCGATGGCTAGACTTAAATGGTTGTCAGGCACTACCACTAAAGACTGTCTTTCTTCAGGGTTAAGAAGTTTCACCAAATCAATTTGAGCGGGGCTTAAAGCATTGGCAATATAAGTACCCGGATCAGGCGACCAACGAATTACGTCTATTTTTTCTCCTTTTAACTCATTAACTACTGCTTGAATACGAGAACCTCTTGCTCCAATACAAGATCCTACAGGATCAACATCTCTTTCTAAAGTGTCCACGGCAATTTTAGTCCGGGCTGAAATATTGGGGTTTGTGGGATTTGCTTCCCTTGCGATCGCCACAATTCTAACAACACCATCTTCTAATTCTGGAACTTCATTGGCAAAAAGATAAACGACTAAACCAGCATCTGCACGGGAAACAACTAATTGAGGGCCTCTTTGAGAACCTTCTCGTACTTTTTTCAGATAAACTTTAAAAGAGGCATTTGCTCGATAATTGTCACTGCTGATTTGTTCATGGAAAGGCAATTCTGCTTCAACTTCTGGTCTTCCGTAAGCACTTTGAAGGGTCATAATAACAGATTTTCCCTCAAAACGAAGCACTTTAGCGGTTAAAACTGCTCCTTCTAACTCTTTAAATTCCGCTTGAATAATAGCTCTTTGTTGATCTCTAAGTTTCTGTTGCAATACTTGTTTAGTTTGAATAGCCGCCATACGTCCGAAGTCTTTTTGTTCGGGAGTGACATCAACTAAAACCTCATTACCAAGTTCAACATCTTCATTAAACTCTCTTACTTCTGCTAAGGGTATTTGATGATCTGTATCTTCTACATTTTCTGTGACCATTTTCAGAGCTAAAACTCTAAACCCTTCTTCATCTATATCTAACTCTACCCGAAAATTATCGAAATATTCTTCGAGAAAAGGTTGAGGATGTTTAGAACGGCGAAAACGCTCATAGCCTTTAAATAGTGCTTCTCTTAGAGCTTCCTGAACAGAATTTCTGGGTAAGTTATGACTTTGACTGATTTCTTCAATCAGCATTTTTAAACCGGGTAATTTAACGATACTCATGATAATGAATAATAAATGGTGAATAATTGATAGTTAAATATTTTTTAGTCTTCTAGTCTCCTCGTCTGTTATTCTTTGTTCTCCAGTTGAACTTGTTTAACAATGTCTCTAGGAATGGCTATCATTTTGCCTTTACAGTTGATGTGTATTGCTTTTTCGTCTCTACCTTGAAGATTTCCTTGCCATTGAGTGTGTTTTTTATATTCCGTATTCGTTTCCACAATGACGGGAAAGCCCTTAAAACTGATAAATTCTCGATCAGTAGTAAGATTGTTTCCAATGCCCGGACTCGAAATTTCTAACATATAAGCAGAGGGAATAATATCTTTTGCATCGAGGGTTTCTTCTAATAGGCGACTCATTTTTTCACAGTTATCAAGACTGGTATCCCCTGATAGGTTGCGAATATCAATCCTTAACACGGGAGGATTTTTGTTTGCTTGAAATATTAAATTAACTATTTCTAGGTTTAATTCTTGGGCGATGGATTCGGCTATTTCAGTGATATTCGGTGTCAGAGGATGAGTCATAAATTAGATACAATTTCGATCGATAAACAATAAAAAGCAATAAAAAAAGCGGGGTTTACCCACTCCGTCGATACATTTTTGACTCTTTTTCATGGTTTCAGACTATGATCGTTGCCAACTTTTAGGGCTTTGAGATGATCTGAATGTTTAACTTAATGGAAAAATGATGAAAAAGTAGAGTTGTCAGATAAATTATATCATAGCATAAAACTTCTTATAGAAACCATTTGGTATCTATTACAATGTTATGAGAAAATGCTTGTAACTTTTATCATGTTTTACTCCCGTAGTCTAACAGATCAAGAATGGGAAATCATTAAACCCCTCTTGCTACAAAAGAAACTAACCCGTCCCCTCAAATGGTCTAAAAGACAAATTTTGGATGGTATTTTGACTCAAAAACGGTTGTAATTGGTGTGATTTGCCGATAGATTTACCCCCTTATTCTACCGTGTATTGGCATTACAAACACTGGAAAAAAGATAGTGTTATCGATAATATTATGTCCCAATTACATCAGCAACTGAGAGAAAAAGTAAAAAAAAACCCTACTGGACTCAATTAATGATCATCGATTCTCAAGCAGTAAAAAACACTTGTAATGCCAGTGTTAAAAGTAAAGGATTTTGTCATTATAAAAACTCACTAATGGTATTAAGAGACATTTGGGTGTAGATATTCTGGGCTTTCCCTTTTTTACTCATTGGGCTTTGTTGCATGAATGATAGATTCAAGTCCTTTTGTGTATAAAATAATAACATCTCCTATGGTCTCAAGATAAAAACATTGACGATGAAACAAAAATATCATCTGAGAAATGGTCAGATATGGATGGAGACAGAAATAAAAATATTGAAAGAATAAAAGAAATAGGAAGAAAAGAATGGAAAGAAGAAAGTGGCTATCATCGACGTTCTATTTCGGAAACAACAATGTTTAGGTTAAAAACAATATTTGGAGGCAAAGTAAGTAGCGGTACTTTGAAAAATTTTGGGGCAAAAATAGCTTCAAATACAGTCAGAGTAAGAGATTTAGGTAAAAGCCATAAAAACGGCTGAAACTCTTGGTATAAAAGGAAAAGTTATCGATCAATGTAAAATCTTTGATTTATAACGATTTGAGACTCATAATTTAATATTTTTAGTTTAAGTACCGGTAGTCGAGATTTTGACAATCAGGCAGTAGAGTTATTTGTTCAATGTCTGTTGTTAAATAGAATGATACAAATTGCTAAACCAGATAGCTATATAGTTAATAACGGATAAATATAAGGTTTGTGGTCGCACCTGTTGAAACAAAATTCACTATTTATTAATTCATCCAACAAAGCCGAATAGAATTGTAAGCTACCTACGAGAGTCGAACTCGTAACCTATTCATTACGAATGAATTGCTCTGCCAATTGAGCTAAGGTAGCAATATTAATCTTGGCATACCATTATAGCATAAAACTAATAATTAATAATCTACTGTCCACTAATTAATTTAAGTTTTTCTCTCTCAGTGTGTAAATTTTGCTCTAATTCCTGTAATTCTTCTCGACGAGTTTCAATTTCTAGTCTTATTCTTGTTAAATCTTGACTTTGAGAAGTTAATTCCTGTCGCCATTTTTCAATTCTAGCTTGTTCTTCGGAAACGTTAATATTAGCATTAAAATGTCCTTCTACTAAATATTCCTTTACCAAATTTAGCACCCAATCTTTAGCATCTCGACAACGAACAATTTGCTCATCTTTATCTAATTCTACTAACACCAAAGACCCATCCACTAAATTTTGATGAATATTTAAAGATAAAAATTGTTCATCGCATAATGTCCATTGTAACTTCGATTCTTCTACTGCCAGTAAATGTAATTCTAATTTCCCTGACATTATATTTTTAGTAACTTGGGCAAGATATAACATTTAACAGTGAAAAGTAAATAGTGAATAATGAACAATTAGGAATAGAAATTGATTGTTAATTGTTAATTGTTTATTAAGTATTACCTATTTTAATAAAGCAATACGTTTTTGTAAAATTTTCCATTGAATTTTACTCTCTTTTAAAGCATTTTCTGCTGTTTCAATAATTTCTTTGGGTGCTTTATTAACAAAATTAGGATTATTTAATCTTCCTTCTAAAGATTTGATTTCTCCTTCAATTTTACCTAGTTTTTTCTCTAGTTTAACTGTTAATTTTTCTATATCGATAATACCTTCTAAGGGTATCAATATTTGAATTGTACCAACAACAGAAGCTATTCCACGAGAATCTGTTGTGAAAACTTCTTCTGTTAAACTATGGGTGATGATAAGATTCTCTACTTTTGCTAATTCGTTGATATAAGTTTTAGTCTGGTTTAAAATTATTCTTTCAGCATCATTATCAGACTGTAAAATCACATTAACCTTAACACCTGGTTTAATTTCTGCTTCAGCACGGAGATTACGAATTGCTCGAATTGTCTCAAATAATACGCTAAAACTGGTTTCTAAGTGGTTATCGATAAGAGTGATTAAAGGAAGACTGATAACCTTTGGAGTGGTTGATTCAATTTCTAATGCCATATCTTTATCATCACTAGAATTTCCAAAAATTTCTTGTTTCCAATTATTTAATTGTTGCCAAGTTTTTTGTCTTGTCTTTGCAAATACTAGATTTTGATAACCAAACCATAAACTATATAATAATCCGATTAAACGCAATAACGGGGCTAAGAGAAGAAATTCATGAATAGCAGTAATAACAGACGTAATTAACTCTAAAACAAGAAAAGTAGCGAAAATTATTCCTAAAAGGGTGAAAGGTTGTTGATATTTACGGATAAATTCACTAACCTTATCTGGTAGTTGATCTAATAAACCCACTACTTGATTTCCTAGTTTAATAATAGTGCCTTCCTCATTTTCATTTATCCCCATTATGGGTGTCGTCATTATTGCTTCTTGAGGAGATAAGTTGATTAATTCGTCAACGATAGGGAAAGACTGTAAAGCTAAACTTTCATTTTCGTTTTGGGTTAAAGTATGCCAAATTTCTTCAGTGATATGAGGCATGAAAGGATGTAGAAGTTTTAATATTCCTTCCAATATGTATCCCAAGGTTTGTTGTGCTACTAAACGAGAAGAAGATTCTTCTTTCTGCCATAAACGAGTCTTGACTAATTCAATGTAAGAGTCACAAAAATCACCCCAGATAAATTCATATAATCCTTTAGCGGCTTCTCCTAAACCATAATTCTCGATCGATTCTCTTGTTTCTTTGACAACTTGGTTAAATCGTGATATGATCCAGCGATCGCTTAACTCTAATTGTTGTAAATTGGGATAGCCTAATTGTTGAGGTGTTTTGCCTTCGAGATTCATCAACACAAAACGAGCGGCATTCCATAATTTATTGGCAAAATTACGACTAGCTTCCACAGATTCCGATTCGTCTGTTTCACGGTTATATTGTAAACTAATATCTTGTCCTGCTCCTGCAACTTCTCGAATTAAGGTATATCTAAGAGCATCTGTACCGTACTTATCACTTAATAATAAAGGATCAATACCGTTATTGGCAGATTTTGACATTTTTTTGCCGTTTTCATCTCTTACCAAACCATGAATATATACATCTTTAAAAGGCATTTTATTGGTAAAATGTCCAGCCATCATAGTCATTCGGGCTACCCAAAAGAAAATAATATCAAATCCTGTCACTAATGTTGCATTGGGATAGTAAGTAACTAAATCATCTGTATTGAAAGGCCAACCCATGGTTGAAAAAGGCCATAATCCAGAGGAAAACCATGTATCGAGGACATCTGGATCTTGAGCTATGATTATGTCTTCTCCGTATTGCTCACAGGCTTTGTCCCTCGCTTCGCTTTCATTGAATGCTACAACAAAGGGAGTGTCGTCAGTAATTTCTCCTCCAGTTTTACTGATAATATACCAAGCTGGAATTTGATGTCCCCACCAAAGTTGACGGGAAATGCACCAATCCTGAATTTTGACAAGCCAATCACGATAGACTTTTTGCCATCTTTGTGGCACAAAATGAGGGGAATTATTCTCGTCTAATTCTGTTAAGGCTTTTTGGGCTAAAGGCTCAATTTTCACATACCATTGAGTAGATAATAATGGTTCAACCGGCACTTTACCTCGATCGCTGTATGGAATACTATGGCGATAGGCTTCGACTCTCACTAAAAATCCTTCTTTTTCCAGACGATTAACAACATTTTTCCTTGCCTCAAATCTATCTTGCCCTTGAAATTCACCGCCATTTTCGTTGATAGTACCATCTTTATTTAGAATATTGATAAAGAGTAAATCATGACGTTTACCCATCTGAAAATCGTTAGGATCATGAGCTGGAGTTACTTTAACACATCCCGTACCAAAAGCAGGATCAACAAATTCATCGGCAATAATAGGAATTTCTCGGAAGGTTATCGGCAAAATAAGAGTTTTACCAATTAAGTGTTGATAGCGCTCATCATGAGGATTAACGGCAACAGCAGTATCTCCTAACATGGTTTCAGGACGTGTCGTGGCAACTTCTACATATTCGTCTCCTTCTGTTAATGGGTAACGTAAGTGCCATAAATTTCCATCAACTTCTTTATTTTCAACTTCTAAATCTGATACCGCCGATTGAGATTCAGGACACCAGTTAACCATATAATTACCCCGATAAATCAAGCCTTCTTCATATAATTTAATGAAAGCAGTTTTAACGGCAGTACATAAATTCTCATCTAGGGTAAATCTTTCTCTACTCCAATCTGCGGATAAACCCAATCTTTGCAGTTGGTTAACAATCGCACCTCCTGATTCTTCTCTCCATTGCCAAGCCTTCTCTAAAAATTTCTCTCTCCCTAAATCATAACGAGTTTTACCTTCTTCTTTGAGTTGCTTTTCAATGATGGTTTGTACCGCAATACTAGCATGATCTGTACCGGGCAAACAGAGAGTATTTTTTCCTCTCATACGATGGTAACGAATTAAGGTATCAATGAGAGATGTATTGAAAGCGTGTCCCATGTGCAATCTTCCCGTTACATTAGGGGGGGGAATTACGATCGCATAAGGCTCTTTTTCATCTTTAGGATTAGCTTTAAAAATTTCTTGCGATCGCCAAAATTCTTGCCATTTTGCTTCTGTTGTATGAGGTTCGTATTGAGAGGGTAATGTGGAGTGAGAATTATTCATAAAATGAGAATCTATATTAGTTTTAATATCATTGTTTTCTCATTATCTGTGATTCCCTCTCAATGATCAACTTTTGAGTAGGCTGTGGATATAAACCACAAAAAACATTATATATAGCAATAGTGGATAAACTTTCTCTAACTCCGACATGATTAAATCAGGGTGATAACCAGAATCTACTAATATTATTTATTTTAGGACTTACGCATTGACAAAAAAGGAAAAATATGTTTGTCTAATTTGGCGTTGCTGAAATTTTTAACAGGCATAATTAATAATATGGTTACAACAAATAAGATTAATTTTGTAACATTAGATCATGATCTTGAATAAAAAAGAAAAGAAACAACTATGTTGAATAACTTAAAATCAGCTCTTCAGTCTAAAAAAATTCTTATGGTAGGAACGATCGTGCTACTCTCATTAACTTCTGGTACGATAGCTATTTCCTCAAATTTCCAAACAACGACAAGTATAAATCAGAATGAAGTTAAATTAAAATCAGAAAAAACAGAGATTAGTAATAATAATCTTAATAGTAATAAACCAAGAATACAAATAGCAATCTTGCTTGATTCTAGCAATAGTATGGATGGTTTAATCGAACAAACTCGTACTCAAATTTGGTCTGTGATTAATGCTGTTTCCAAAGTTACAAAAAATGGTCAAAATCCTATTTTTGAAGTATCTCTTTATCACTATGGTAATGATACATTACCCTCCTCAGAAGGTTTTAACCGAATGTTAAATGAACTTACTACAGATTTAGATAAAGTTTCGGAAAATTTATTCAGTATTCAAACGAATGGAGGACAAGAATATGCTGGTTGGGTTATTGATTCGGCAATGAATCAATTAAAATGGAGTGATAATACTCAAGATTTTCGGGTAATTTTTGTAGCTGGAAATGAACCTTTTGATCAAGGTACTTTAAATTGGCAAAAAGCGATGGAATCTGCCAGTAAAAAAGATGTAATTGTTAATACTATTTACTGTGGTGATTCAGAAAGTTCTGAAAGTAACCTTTGGGCAAATGCAGCTAATGTCGGTAAAGGCAGTTACTTCAATTTAAACCAAAACGAAAAAGTTGTCACTATCCCTACTCCCTATGATGCTGAAATAGCAGAATTGAATCGACAACTCAATGAGACTTATATTTATTACGGCAATGAAGGAGCTATTTCTTATGAGCGACAAACCCAACAAGATAGTAATGCTTTTGGTAGTTCTGAGTCAACAGGAATAAATCGATCGATCGCAAAAGTAACAGGTAATTATCGTAATTCTGATTGGGATTTAGTGGATGCCATTAAAGATAAAGTAGTAGATTTAAACACTTTAGATAAAAGCACTTTGCCTGAAAATTTGCGTTCTTTAAGTGTTTCGGAAATTAAACAAATAGTTGATGAGATGATGACTAAACGAGAACAAATTAAAGCAAAAATTGCCGAATTATCTCAAAAAAGAACTGAATATATTGCTAAAAATACTCCACAAGATGAAAGTAACAAAACTCTTGATAGTTTAATGATTTCTACCTTATATAAACAATTAGAAGCTAAAGGATTTGAGGTAAAATAATTCTATCATCAAACATAAAAATATCTTATTCATTGTTTTTTTTAGTCTTGTTATTAACAATTGTATTATTCATAAAAAAGATAATGCTTTTAACTCTAGGGTTTATGGTAGATAATCAGAGAAAAATAGGCTACTATTAAGACTTTAGTTTTTTATTTCTTATAGACAGTAAATTTATGGGTAAGTTAAGGGTAGGATTGTTATTTGGAGGAAAATCGGGAGAACATCAAGTCTCTATTATATCGGCACGATCGATCCTAAAAGGGTTAACCTCAGAAAGTAATAGTAGCAAATATGATGTAATACCCATTTATATTGATAAATCGGGCTATTGGCGCAGTAGTGACATTGCCAGAGAAATTCTTGCCAGTGGTATTCCAATCGATAATGATTCTACCACAACTTCCTTATGGAATTTTCCTCCTGAATGTAATAATATCGATGTGTGGTTTCCTATTCTACATGGACCCAATGGTGAAGATGGTACAGTACAAGGATTATTAACTTTAATGCAAGTGCCTTTTGTGGGTTCTGGTGTATTAGGCTCGGCAGTAGGGATGGATAAAATCGCCATGAAAAATATTTTTGCCCAAGAAGGATTACCCCAAGTTAAGTATATTGGTATTAATCGTGATGAGATTTATAGTGGTGCTTGTATCTTTCCGAAGTTGTGTGACAAAATTGAAGAGGAGTTGGGCTATCCTTGTTTTGTGAAACCTGCTAATCTGGGATCATCCGTGGGTATTGCTAAAGCAAAAACTCGATCGGAATTAGAAAGTGCTTTAGATAATGCGGCTAGTCTCGATCGACGTGTTATTGTGGAAGCAGGAGTTAAAGCCAGAGAAGTTGAGTGTGCTGTTTTAGGTAACGACAATCCCAAAGCCTCTGTTATCGGAGAGATAACCTATAATGCAGATTTTTATGACTACGAAACTAAATATACTGATGGTAGGGCGAATTTAATTATTCCTGCGGATATTCCCCCCCATATTGTAACTAAAATTCAAGAAATGTCGATCGAAGCATTCCGTGCAGTATCAGCCCGAGGATTATCAAGGGTTGACTTTTTCTACATTACTGACACTGAAGAAATTTTTATCAACGAAATTAACACTCTTCCCGGTTTCACCTCTTTAAGTATGTATCCCCAATTATGGGAAGCATCTGGTATTCCTTTTTCAGAATTAGTAGATAAATTAATCACTTTAGCCATAAGTAATTCATAAGACATTTTCAATAATAGAGAATGTCAAGCTATTTAACGAAAACAAGTTTAGCTATTATTCTTAGCAAACCTGTAAGCATTACGGAGATGAGAATGTTTAATCTTGCCTCCTCCCCATCAAGCCTTTTATTTAAAGTGACTTCCACTTCATCAAGTTTTTGGGTTTCAGTCGCTAAAAACCAGAAGTATAAAACCAGTATTAAACATAAGAGTATATTATACTTAAATATTAGACAAAATGAAATTAATACTATCTAAAATCTCTTTTTCGATCTACTGAATTTGGGTTAGGCAGATTTTTGATAAAAGTTTTTGTTGCCAAATTCTCTCAAATTATTGAATCCAATCATCGACATGGCAAAATAATTCATTTAATAGACATAAGACAATATAGTAATTAATTTACTAGGAATTATGCAGAATTGCGATAATACCCTTAAAATTCAACAATAATTCAATAACAATAAAGTATGATTCCATTTTTATCCATAATTTAAAATTACTATTTGTTAATTTTTAAGAGCTTTTAATTGATTAATTTCTTTTTTTAATTTACTAATATATTTAATTTGACTTTTTATCGTCAATTGTGTGGCGACTCTACTTAATAATTCTTGTTTTTTAAATGGTTTAGTCACATAATCAGATGCTCCAATAGTATAGGCTTCAACCAAATGATGTTCTTCTTGACTAGCGGTAAGAAAAATAATAGGAATATCTTTATATTTGTCATTGGACTTGATTTTTTGGCATACTTCTAATCCACTCATATCGGGCATCATCAAATCTAATAAAATTAGATCTGGTGTTAAAACATTTAATCTTTCCAAAGCATCTTTTCCACTTAAGGCAAAACTGGTTTGATAATTTTCTGCTTCCAGAATAAATGTTAATAATTTTAAATTTTGTTTTAAGTCATCGACTAATAAGATTATTGATTCTTCTGGATTTATTAATTCTGATGAATACATGGGATAGATTATATTACAGTAGAGATGATATTTTAAATGTTCAAAAATCTTGTAAGTCTGGCTTAAATAAGTTCTTCGATCATATTTCTTCGATGACTGTGAATAAAGATTAAACTATATTAGATTTTACCTTTATTTTGACCCATAAATAATTATAAGTAAAATTATTTGATTTTTTCATTACAATTTGGATTATTTTTTTATCTCAATTCCAATGAATAATTCTCGAATTAGTCTGAAATCCAGAATCATTCAATTTGGCTTATCAATTATATCTTTAGAAAGAAAAACGAAATTCTGTTATTTAGATCTTATACCTCTATCATAAATTCCAGGTGACAGGAAAGAAAACGAAAAAATGATAAAAATTGATTTTAAAACTCCTAAAATTGATTTTTTCCATTGAGTTTCATCAGTATTATTGTACTAATTCAATATTTGATTTATATACGCTACTGAAAACGAGGGGTTGTAGTGATATAATCTCTTAGTTTAAGAGATATTAAGAAAAAATAGACAATGGAATTTAAACCACCTTTCCCACCTTTTACTCTCGAAACTGCTTTACAAAAAGTGCAAATGGCAGAAGACGCTTGGAATACAAAAAATCCTGA
Organism: Geminocystis sp. NIES-3709; assembly: GCF_001548115.1. Classification (GTDB taxonomy): domain Bacteria; phylum Cyanobacteriota; class Cyanobacteriia; order Cyanobacteriales; family Cyanobacteriaceae; genus Geminocystis. Next base: position 3,582,407 of record NZ_AP014821.1, read on the forward strand.
AAAAGTTGCCTTAGCTTATACTATTGATTCTCAATGGCGTAATCGCTCCGAGTTTATCAATGGTAGAGAAGAAATTAAGGCATTTCTAACTCGTAAATGGCAAAAAGAACTTGATTATCGGCTCAAAAAAGAGCTATGGTGTTTTATGGATAACCGTATTGGTGTTAGATTTGAGTATGAATGGCATGATCAACTAGGACAGTGGTATCGTTCCTATGGTAATGAAATGTGGGAATTTGCTGATAATGGTTTAATGCGGTTTCGTTATGCTAGTATTAATGATCTTTTAATTGAGAAAAATGATAGAAAGTTTCATTAATTTTTTCCATGATAAATAGTTATTTATTTCAGTTTGATATTAAAGGTAATTTTCGGTACTTTAAATAATATCCTAAAAGAATAAATAAAACGATCGAGACTGTTCCAAAACCCACATAATTAGGTAACCAAAAAATTGCTTGAACTTCGTTAATTTGCCCTGCCTCTAATGCAATTTTATATTGATTATTGGGTAATTTTTCCCATTTAGGATAATCATTAGTTATTAGTTTTGCACCCCAAGGAAAATCAAATTGTATTTGTAAATCAATTAAATCTCCCGATGAAATAATGATAGTTCCATCATTAGCAATTACTCCTAATGGGGTCAAATCTGCTTTAAAATTAAGGGTATTTCTCTCAAATAAAAGTAGATTATTTTGCTCGATCGACATTTTTGCGTTTAAATCCAACAATGAAATAGAGTCATTTTGAGCTAATTTTTTACGAGATTTTTCACTTATGCTCGGAACAAAAAATTGGTTAAATTTTTCAGCTAATTCTTGACCATTATTAAAAGGAATTGCTACTACTAATTCTTCCTTAGAAATTCGTTTAATTTTACCTTGTAAATCTTTAGCTTGATTCTCAATATTTTTAAGCCAGATATTTCCTTCTGTTTCGCTAAAACTTGTTAATTGTTCACCCAATTTAATATGTTGAATCATTGTGCCACTATTTGCGTGAGGAAAACTAACATCTACATCATAGCGAACACAACCAGTTAAGGTAATAATTAAACATAAAAATAATAGTATTTTTTTCATAATTTATTCTTCCTAAAACATATCTAAAAACTTAATAATTTTTTTTGTACAATTTATATAAGAAGATAATAGCCTTCTTCAAAAATTAAAAATAAAATAAAATCTTATAAATAAATCCTCATTTTATATCTATATTTTTTCATTTCCTTTATTAATCAATCTTATATCAAAGTTAGGTTTTATCTAATGTGGACGAAATAAATGTTTATGATTAGGATGATATAAACGAGAACGAAATTCATAATCTGAGAGTTTTTTAAGGGCGGGACTAATAATATACATAGTGGTACGAATTAAATTATTATTTTCTGTTACGATCGCCATTTCCGTAAGAGGGACAATAAAAATTTTTTCATCTTCCCAACCAACTCTATAACACACTGCCACAGGAGTATCCGCAGGATAATGTACTAATAAATCCTTTTGAGCTTTTCTGACATGACGGGCGGCCAAATACAAACATAAACTAGCTTGATGTGCCGCTAAACTCTTTAATTCCTCTTTTTCTGGTACAGCAGAAGCGCTACCACTAACACGGGTTAAAATAATGGTCTGTACTAACTCAGGAATAGTTAACTCACTGCTAATTTTCGCCGAGGCCGCCTGATAAGCACTAATACCGGGTACTAACTCAAAAGAGATATTTGCTTCTGCTAATGCCCTCATTTGTTCATAAATGGCACTATAAAGACATAAATCTCCTGATTGAAGTCTAACAACCATTAAACCCTCTTTAACTTTTTGAATCATCAAAGGGACTATTTTCTCTAAAATTTGATTACCTGTTGCAATTAACTGAGCTTCTTGCTTAACATTTTTTAAAATTTGTTTGGGTACTAAAGAATCCGCATAGAGAATAACATCAGCTTCTTGTAAAATTTTATAGGCTTTAACTGTTAATAAATCAGGATCTCCAGGGCCTGCTCCAATAAAATACACGGATGGCTTCATAATAATTAGTAATTATAAGTCTTGATTTATTTATTAAATGTCAATTCCAAAGTAGAAATAATCTCTTTATTCGCTGTGGGAAACTCAAAATTATGTAATTGTGATACTTCTACCCATCGAACTTCAGCACATTGTAGGGGTTGGGGTTGTCCCTCGATAAGTTTACAAATATAAACACATAAAGTAACAGAAAATTCACTGTAAGAGTGGGTAATATCAATTAAATGTCGATCGACTTCAATGATAACCCCCAATTCTTCTTGAATTTCTCGTCGAATACAATCTTCAGGAGTTTCTCTCGCTTCGATTTTTCCTCCCGGAAATTCCCATAGATTTGCCATTAAACCAGTGGGTAAACGTTTATCAATTAGTATTTTTTCTTCTTCATTGACAATTACGGCAACACCGATTTTTTTATGAGGTAAATTCATAGGGAATTAGAAATGGAGAATTAGAAATTAGGAATTAGAAAATGTTGTTCTAACTTAGAGGTTAGGTACTCATTACGAAGTATCAACTGTTATCTTACAAATAAAGGCATCACTTCGGCGGCGGTAAATAAGCCATGGAGATTTTGTTGATGAAGTTTTATACCCGTTTTCAAATACCCAAAAGCAGGGCCACAGACATTGGCTGCCATACTGGTTTCATCTCCTAAAGTGAAGGTATGAGTCGAAATTTTCCCTTCAAAGGTGCGCCCCGTAATTTGAACATTGGTACTTAGAGGTTTTTTGGAATTACGAGTATCTACCACACCCCCCACTGAAACTTGAGATCGATCGCAAATACCGGCTAATTCAAGCATAATATCATCAGCGTGTTCCATATTCTCAAGGGTGAGAATACCATTAGTTTGATCTAAAAATGCCTCAACTTCTTCGTCTGTCATAGCTTTAGCTTTGTCAACATCAAAACCGGGTAAATGGGCAATATCTTCTCTAATCGTGGCACGATAGGCTTCCCAATTAGCAATACCTACACCGAAAGTTATTTTTACTTGATGAATTTCTGTAAAACTTTGAGCTGCGATCGCCGCCGCCGCCGTCAATAATCCGGGAGTGGCACCACAACCAGTTAAATAAGTAATTCCACCTTGAGACAGTTCTGTTTGTAGTTGTAATAACTGTTCTACGGCACTGGTACGTTTTAAAGCATCGACTAAAACACCACGCCATCCAGAAGAGATAAACTGACGTGCAACATCGGCCATGAAAGTATTAGGAAGATTTGGTAAGGCGAGAAAGTATCCATCAACTTGACCTTGAGAAATTAAGTCAGAAATGCTATTATTACTTGAAACTCCATATTCTGGTAAATATCCGATCGATCCTTGTTGATGATAAGTGGGAATTAAAACATCAGGATTTAAGCCTTTGGGATTATAAGCATAACCTTTTTGGTCTGCTACTGCCACTAAACACATTTCTGATTTGTGTTGTAATATTCTTGCGGCCGCTTGACCTAAACCACCAAAACCTAAAACACCAACTCTGATTTTTTGATTATTCATAAAATATATAACTTATACTCCGTAAAAAACTATCGTCATTGTCATTAATAATTAACAGTCAAAAATCAACTAAATAGAAGATAATTAACTGTTAATGGTTTTAAATAATATCGGTATCATCGTCAAGATCAACATCTAAGTCATCCAAATCCGTATCAAAATCATCATCTTCACCCTCTATGAGATCGGAGATTTCTTCTTCTTCTGATAAGTCCACGTCAATTATTTTATCTTCTTTTTCTTCCCTGTAAATAATACGATTATTTGCGTCTAACCAATCTAAAAGAGAACCGTCTTGCTTAAGGGGAATCACAGGAGCAGGTTCATAACGTTTCTCTTTACGCAAGGCAGGATTTTTCATAAACTAATAAAATAGTTAAATTAGGGCAACTTGTCATTATAGCATTTAAAGCACGATCGATAATTATGAATTTAAAAGCAGAATTGTTACAACTTATCGCTAACAAAAATCGAGGATTGTCTGTCACGGAAACAGAAAAAGTAGATATTTTAACGGCGATCGAAAAATTAGAAGATCATAACCCTAACCAAAATCCTTTAAATTATCCCAAGTTACTTAATGGTGATTGGCGTTTGCTTTATACCACTAGCAAAAGTGTTTTAGGATTAGAGAATATTCCTTTACTACATTTAGGAGAAATTTATCAATGTGTTCGCATAGAAGCAACTAAAATTTATAATATTGCAGAAATTGTTGGCTTACCTTTTTTAGATGGTTTAGTAAGTGTTAGTGCCAATTTTGAAACGGTATCCGCAAAACGAGTTAATGTACAATTTCAACGATCGATTATCGGTTTACAGAGATTATTAGGGTATCTTTCCCCCAAAGATTTAATTAAGAAAATTGAAACGGGAAAATATTTTCCTCCCTTTGATTTTGATTTTAACCTTAGCGATCGAATTTTCGGGAGAAATAATTCTCAAGGATGGTTAGAAATAACCTATTTAGATGAAACCTTAAGAATTGCAAGAGGACACCAAGGTAGTGTTTTTATTTTAGAACGTTGTTAGAAGAATGCCGGATTGACCATAGAAAATGAAGACGGAAAACAGTTAATTTTAGGATTTTAGTCTCCTCTCTATCATAAATATTTTTGAACCACTCCCCACCCTGTTAAACCTACAAATAAAAGAGCGAAAAATAAAGCGATATTCGCTCTAACATGAAGGATTCTTGCCCAAGGTTTTGTAGGATGTATTTGGGTGGAACTCCAAGCCGAGAATAGGGCGAAACAAACAATAATTAACCCTGCGAGTAAGTGCCATGAATGACCTAGATTGCCATAATGTCCGATCGTTCCGATAATTCCGATCGATAATAACAATAGAATAAGTGTCACCATAACTATACCGATTGATCGGTGTAATGGTCTTAACCATTTTTTTTGAGGTTGTTTCTCCTGACGAATTTTGTATAAAAAAGTACCTGATAGACCTAATATTACATAGCAAGTTATGGTCAATCCCATAGACCAAGCAGCGATTTTCCATAACCAGAGAAAAGATGGTAAATTCATGGATTTTTGTTATGTGTATCTAAGTGCCAACTCATTATTTTCCTCTATTAAAAATTGAGGAATGAAAAAACCTAATTAATAAGCACAAATGGTAAAGTCATCTCCTACCCAACAGGCTTTATCTGATTTCGATCGAATCGCTTCTCCCCAACGAGAATTAATACCTTCTGTCGTCAGTCCTCTTACTTCTGCTACTCCCGGTTTAATAATCGCCACAGAAATAGAAACTCGATCGTAGATTAATCCAGATTTAGCCTTGATCATAAAACTACCATTACCTCCAAATTGTTCAAAAATACACTTATCACGAAAAACCACTTGATTTGCTCCATCCTTAATTACACACTTAGCCTCACTAGCTTCCACCGGTAGTTGTGAAGGAATAAATACCATGGCCATCAAAGAGACAAAAAACAAAAATTTATTCATAGTTATTGATCTAATAAAACTTTAGTTTGAGATGAAAATTCAGGTGATTAAGATTCTTTTGTTTCAATCATAGTATCTTCGAGGTAAATGTTAAAATTTATACATAAAGTTGCTAATTGAAGGAGTGTAAAAAATTGGATAATCAATCAAGTACCAGTATATCAAATCTAATTGCGGGAATTTTAGCCGTTTTATTAGTATTCATCGGTTTTAACTCATTCATCATTATAAACCCCGGACAAGCAGGTGTTTTAAGTATTTTAGGAAAAGCTCATGATGGTGCATTATTAGAAGGTCTTCATTTTAAACCTCCTATTGTTTCTAGCGTTGATGTTTATGATGTCACTGTTCAAAAATTTGAAGTACCCGCCCAAAGTTCTACCAGAGATTTACAAGATTTGACTGCTAGTTTTGCTATTAACTTTCGTCTTGATCCCTTGAAAATAGTCGAAATTAGGAGAACTCAAGGAACTTTACAAAATATTGTTGCTAAAATTATCGCACCTCAAACTCAAGAATCTTTTAAAGTTGCCGCCGCTAAACGTACTGTAGAAGAAGCCATAACCAAACGAACAGAATTAAAAGATGATTTTGATAACGCTCTCAATTCTCGTTTAGATAAATACGGCATTATCGTTTTAGATACTAGCGTAGTTGATCTGACTTTTTCTCCGGAATTTGCTAGGGCAGTAGAAGAAAAACAGATCGCTGAACAAAGAGCACAACGGGCAGTTTATATTGCTCAAGAAGCAGAACAACAAGCTCAAGCAGACATTAATCGCGCCAAGGGTAAAGCCGAAGCGCAAAGATTACTCGCAGAAACTTTAAATGCTGAAGGTGGTGTATTAGTATTACAGAAAGAGGCGATCGAAGCATGGAGAGAAGGAGGCGCACAAATGCCCAAAGTATTGATTAGTAGTGGAAGTAGTACTAATGGAAATATACCTTTTATTTTTAATATGAGCGATTTAGAAAAATAGTTCAAAAATTAATCATTAAATTTAGAATACTATGTTAGAGAAGTTACCACCTCTGAATAATGAAACCATTTGGCAAATCCTAGAAGAAAAATTAGACGATAATATTGCCAATCAATTAGTTTGGTATTATTTGGGTTATCGTTATGATTCTGTTGATCAAAAATGGGATAATTCTCAAGTAGAAGAATCTTGGAAACAAGAATATCCCACTCCTCCAGATTTTATTGCTAATCGTCCTCCCACAGTGAAGTTAACCCGTTCTATTCCTTCAGAAAATAAACAACTTTTAAAAGAAGAACTAGGATTTAAAGGCTATAAAATCGGTGAATTTACTCCCCGTCATACTCGTAGAGCAACGATCGCAAATTGGTTATTAAGCTATCGAAAAATAACTCATAATTGATAATAAATTAAGAAGGTTTATTGCAGATAAAACTCAGATCTTGCATCAGTACAATAATACCAACAAAATAAATCGAGAAAAATCAATTTTAGGAATTTTAAAATCAATTCTTGTAACCTACACTATCCTTCATCGTTGATTATTGAGAGACAATAGTCGATAATTGAAGGAAAAGTGATTATCAAAAAATTTAGAATATGCCTAATTTTCTTTTAGAGATTGGTACAGAAGAATTACCTGCGGATTTTATCGATAGTGCCATCAGTCAATGGCAAAATAAAATTACACAAAATTTAGTTGATGAATTTTTGTCTCCTAAAGATGTTAAGATTTATGGTACTCCAAGACGATTAGCTGTATTTATTGAAGGATTAGAAAGTAAACAACTCGATCGAGAAGAAGAAATAAAAGGCCCTCCTGTAAAAAGTGCTTTTAAAGATGGTAAACCCACCCCCGCCGCCGAAGGTTTTGCCCGTAAACAAGGGGTTTCCGTAGAGGATTTTCAGATTAAATCTACTGATAAAGGAGAGTTTATTTTTGTTAATAAAAAAACTGAAGGCAAAGAAACGACTAAAATATTAACGGATTTGATACCCCAATGGATTACCAAGTTAGAAGGTAGAAGGTTTATGCGTTGGAGTGATGGAGACTTACGTTTTCCTCGCCCTATTCGTAGTATTGTTGCCCTTTGGGATAATGAAATTTTACCCATTGAGTTAGTAAATGGTTCAACTACTTTAAACAGCGATCGAGTTACAACCGGACATCGTATTTTAAACCCCTCCCCTGTATCTATTTCCTCTCCGGATAAATATGTTGATTCTTTAGAAAAGGCTTGTGTTTTAGCCGATGTACATACCAGAAAAACGAAGATAGAAGGAGAAATAAAGGTTTTAGCAGATACAGTAGGAGGAAAAGCCGAAATATACCCCGATTTATTGACAGAAGTTACTAATTTAGTCGAATATCCTACCGCCGTTTTAGGGAAATTTGAGCCAGAATTTTTAGCATTGCCTTCAGAAGTAATTAGTACTGTAATGGTAACTCATCAGCGTTATTTTCCCATAAGAAACGAAAAAGAGGAATTATTGCCCTATTTTATCACTATATCCAATGGAGATCCTAAAAAATCTGACATTATCGCCACTGGAAACGCTAAAGTAATTCGAGCAAGGTTAGCGGATGCTCAATTTTTCTATCAAGCTGATTGTGATGAGCATTTAGAGACTTATTTACCTCAATTGGAAACCGTCACCTTTCAAGAAGATTTAGGGTCAATGCACGATAAAGTTAATCGTATCATCGCCATTAGTCAACAAATTAGCGAACAATTGAACTTAAATGAACTGCAACGTACTGAAGTTGAAAGTACTGCTTCTCTATGTAAAGCTGACTTGGTAACGCAAATGGTGTACGAATTTCCTGAATTACAAGGCATTATGGGGGAAAAATATGCCCTTGTTAGTGGTGAATCTGCTACGGTTGCCAAGGGAATTTATGAGCATTATTTACCTAGAAATGCAGGAGATATTATGCCTCAAACCCTTAATGGGCAAGTTGTAGGTATTAGCGATCGTATTGATACTATTGTTAGTATAATTGGGTTAGGCATGATTCCTACAGGTTCGAGTGATCCTTTTGCTTTGAGACGATCGGCAAATGCTATTATTAACATTACATGGCATGGTAGTCTTAATCTAAATTTGCAGACATTATTAAGTCAAGCCTGTGAAGAATTTGTGACGGCACACAGAAAAAAAGAGTCTCCTTTAAATACTATTAAAGAGTTTTTCATTCAAAGAATTAATACCCTTTTACAAGACGAATTAAATATTGATTATGACTTAGTCAATGCTGTCTTAGGAGATAATGATTCTGAATATATAGAAAGGGCGTTAAACAACTTATTAGATGTAAGAGATAGGGCTTTATTTTTACAAGAAATTCGTAATAATGGTACTCTAACTCAAATTTATGAAACTGTAAATCGATCAACGAAATTAGCCTCCAAGGGTATTTTAAATACTAAAGAATTAAATCCAGATATTATTAATCCAAATTTATTTGAGTCTATATCTGAAAAAGAATTTTATCAAGGTTTACAAGAATTAGTACCCATTAGTGAACAAGCTAAAAATGAAAGTAACTATCAATTATTAACCAATGCTTTACTAAAAATTAATCCTAAAGTTACCAATTTTTTTGATGGAGAAAATAGTGTTTTAGTTATGGCTGACAATGAAAATATAAAAAATAATCGTCTTAATTTATTAGGCTTATTGCGTAATCATAGTCGTATTTTAGCTGATTTTGGCTCGATCGTTAAATAACCTCAGTTCGACACAAAATTTATGAGTAAGGGTAAGGTATTAGGTATTAGATAAATAATTGATGAAAAACCATTAACAATTGATTTTACTTAGAATTATTTAATTAAATAATTAAACAGATTTGGCAAAATTAACCTAAACCCTAAAACTTCCCCCACAATTTGGTTGTTAATATATAATTTTGTTTAGTCTTAAATATGAAAAATAGATTTCTCATAAAATTAATCTTTACTCTTATTTTATTTCCGTTAATTTATACTTTTTCATCTCAAATAAAAGTTAGTTTTGCTGAAACTATTATTGCTCAAAATAATAATAGTGATCAAATATTTAAAAATGCTTTTAATAAAAAAATATCTAATATTCAAGTACAAGGACAAGGAATCGTCATTAAACTATTAAAAGATGATTTAGAAGGGGGGAAACATCAAAGATTTATAGTTAAGTTAAATTCTGGACAAACTTTGTTAGTTGCTCATAATATTGATATTGCACCTCGTATTAATAGTTTAAAAACTGGTGATATAATCATTTTTTATGGAGAATATGAATGGAATGCGCAAGGTGGTGTAATTCATTGGACACATAGAGATCCTCAAGGAAAACATCCTCATGGATGGCTAAAACACAAAGGAAAAATATATCAATAAAGTTTTTTGATAACTTAATTAATCAAATTACGATCGAATAATAAAAGGTGTTTTTTGTCGTGATTTTTGATTAACTCTTGTGGGAAAATTAACAGGTTGCATTTCTTTTAACGATATTTTTTCTAAACTTCTATTAATTTTATTAACGATAATAATTTCTGTTTCTAATTCTCTTAATAAGCTAAAATATTCTTTAGTTTGTCTTATTTCTTCTTGGGTAAGTTGATTATTTTCCCATAGCTTAATAATTTCATTAATTGCCCATAATTTTTCTAAGGGTGAATCAGTATTTAATTGTTTAATTAAGTCAGAAAAAGTAAAAACTTGTGAGTTTTTTTGAGGTTTTTGCAGTGTTTTCCATCCTAAAAATCCCAATCCGATCGTGCTAAATATAACTTGCCAAATAATCCCTAAAGCTAACCATTTATTGTCAATTTCTGTCCAAATATTTAAGATTAAATAACTACTAATAGCTAAAATTCCAGCAGTAGAGATAGATAGAATTAATTGTTTATTTTGAGGTGTTAAAATATCTGTTAAATATTTATAATAATTTTTCCATGGTATATTTTTATACTGATAAGTAACTAACATTGTTCCCGTAAAAATAGAAGTAGCTAAAATTAACTTTAGATCTCCTACACTCAAGGTAAGTCCTAAGAGAAATAAATAAGTTTTTCGATTATTTAAACATCTCAAATATTGATTATTTAAAATTATATTGTGATGTGAAATTCTCGATCGATTAATAGACATTTTAGTTACCAAAGTTACTAATTTTTTGGAAAATTATAGTTACAATTATCAAATATTATAATGAATAATCATAGAGTGAGCATCTCTGAATGAGATCGAGTAATTCTAGGGGCATAACATTTTATGCCCTTTAAGGTAAGATTTAATTAAATAAGTTTAAATCTGTCACTGCACCTAAGCTACTAGAAGATACCAATTTTGCATATTTGCCTAAAACTCCTCTAGGATAACGAGGTTGAGGAGGTTGCCATTCTTGACGACGTTGCAATAATTCTTCCTCAGAGATATTAATTTGTAAAAGTTTTTCATGGGCATCGATCGTAATACTATCACCCTCTTTTACTAAAGCAATATTACCACCAATAGCGGCCTCTGGGGCAACATGACCCACCACTAAACCATAAGTACCGCCGGAAAAGCGTCCATCCGTAATTAAACCAACCTTATCTCCTAAACCTGCACCAATAATAGCCGATGTGGGAGCTAACATTTCACGCATACCAGGGCCACCAACAGGGCCTTCATAACGTACAATAACCACATCTCCGGCCTGAATTTTGCCGTCCAAAATAGCAGATAAACATTCTTCTTCAGACTCAAAAACTCTTGCAGGGCCAGTCATTTTGGGGTTTTTAACACCGCTAATTTTAGCCACAGATCCCTCACTTGCTAAGTTACCCTTAAGAATGGCTAAATGTCCTTCTTTGTATAAAGGATTATTCCACTGACGAATTACATCTTGATTGGTGGGAGGATTTTCGGGAATATTTGCCAAAACTTCAGCGATCGTTTTACCAGTAACTGTTAAAGCGTCACCATGTAATAAGCCGTTAACTAACAACATTTTCATCACTTGAGGAATACCACCAGCATTGTGTAAATCAACAGTAACGTAACGTCCTGATGGTTTTAAGTCACAAATTACGGGTACTCTTTGACGAATAGTCTCAAAGTCATCTAAGGTTAACTCAACTCCCATAGTATTAGCGATCGCCAATAAATGCAATACAGCATTAGTTGAACCACCTATAGCCATAATGACCGAAATGGCATTTTCAAAGGCTTTACGGGTGAGGATTTGACTAGGTAAAATTTGTTGACGAATAGCTTCAACTAACACCTGTGCTGATTTTTCTGTACTTTCGGCTTTTTCTGGATCTTCTGCGGCCATTGTGGAAGAATAAGGAAGACTCATACCCATAGCTTCAAAAGCTGAAGACATAGTATTAGCTGTAAACATTCCACCACAAGAACCAGCACCTGGACAAGCATTTTTCTCAATAGCAGTTAATTCTGTCTCATCAATTTTTCCTGCACTATATTGCCCGACAGCTTCAAAGGCACTTACTACTGTTAAATCTTTACCGTTATGATGTCCTGGTTTAATCGTGCCACCATAAACAAAAATACCGGGGATATTCATCCTCGCAATGGCAATCATCGCCCCCGGCATATTTTTATCACAACCACCGATAGCGATTACACCGTCCATACTTTGACCAGTACAAGCCGTCTCGATCGAATCTGCAATAACATCTCTGGAAACTAAAGAATATTTCATCCCTTCTGTACCCATAGAAATACCATCACTGATGGTGATTGTACCGAACATTTGGGGCATTCCCCCGGCATTTTTAATACTTGCTTCTGCTTTCAAAGCCAATTCATTTAAGCCCATATTGCAAGGAGTAATAGTACTATAACCATTGGCAACCCCAACAATCGGCTTGGTAAAATCATTATCCCCAAAGCCAACGGCTCTAAGCATAGCACGGTTAGGCGAGCGTTGTACTCCTTGAGTAATAGCTTTACTTTTTAAATTTTCTGTCATGTCAATTACAATATTCATATTATTTCCATTTTCTCATGATCTGCAATAACAATGCACAGAAAAAATAACTTTTGATTTTTAGAAGACAGGAGGAAGGATATATTTATTTTTCATCAAATTATATGGAACTTAAATGCGTCTTAGCTTATAAATATTGACAATCAAATTATAAATTGTTCAACTAATGCTGTAACAGTGCCATCACACTCAGGGTAAGTTTTCCCCGCAATTATACGCCCAGAAGCCCAATCAGCTCTTATATTAGCTTCGTACAAATCAAATTCATCAATCCGATTTTCATCCTCGTAACGTGTGCGTTCGTTTTGAATATATCTCTCAAGTCGATCAGAACTGAATAACACTTTTTCCCAAGACTCAGGTTCGCCCACAGCACACAGCCAACCTGCTGTCCATTCATCATCGAGCATTGGAAACCAGACGAGTTTTCGCAACAATACACCATCTCTAGCGTGCTCGTAAACAAAACCATCGATCGAAGTATCTCCATAGATAAAAATTACTTCCCCAAGCTGTTTAGATTGGACTTGGGTAAGGGAAATATTACCGATCAGAACATCATCTTCAGGAGGGTTCGCATCCTTTTGATAACTGCATCGTACAAAAGAAGAGCTTTTAACTGGTTCTATATTTTGATGAACTCGCCGAATCACCTCAAAATCAATATTCTTAACAAAAAACATAGAGTATGATGACATTCGTTACTTATTCCTGAGAAATTTGTAAATATTTTAAAATTTAACATTTTTTTCTATTTCTATACTGATGTCAAATTTCAGTTAAACCTATTTATCACTGCGATATGATGGAAAAATACGAATAAAAAATTAACACTATGGCAAGATTAGAACAAAAACGAGAGGAAAATATAGCAGGAAATTTCTATGTTGATAGCACTTGTATTGATTGTGATACTTGTCGTTGGATGGCACCCTCTACTTTTTCCCGTATTGGTGAACAATCGGCAGTTTATGAACAACCTTCTACCTCATCTGAAGAGATAAAAGCCTTACAAGCGTTGCTATCTTGTCCGACAGCTTCCATCGGTACTTTAAATCCACCACAAAAAATTCAACAGGCACAAAATAGCTTTCCTATCCCGATCGCTCATAATGTTTATCATTGTGGTTATCACTCCGAAAAGTCTTTTGCCGCCGCCAGTTATTTTATTCAAAGGAAAGAAGGTAATATCTTAGTTGATTCTCCTAAGTTTAATCCTGCTTTAGTCAAACGACTCGAAGAAATGGGGGGGATTAAATATCTTTATCTAACTCACAAAGACGATATTGCAGATCACCAAAAGTTTCATGATCATTTTAACTGCGATCGAATCTTACACCGTGATGACATCACCTCTACCACACAAAATATTGAGATTCCGTTAGATATTGATAAACCACTTCAATTTGAGTCTGAAATTGTAATTATTCCCGTACCCGGACACACCAAAGGTCATACTGTTATGTTATGTAAAGATGAGTTTTTATTTACAGGAGATCATTTAGCATGGTCAGAAAACCTCAATCAACTAATTGCTTTTAAAAATCATTGTTGGTACTCCTGGGAAAAACTAGCGGAATCTATGGAAAAATTGACTCCATATTCCTTTAATTGGGTATTACCCGGCCATGGCCGACGTTATTATAGTGATAAAGAGACAATGCGACAGAAGTTAAAAGAGTGTATCCAGTGGATAGAAAGTACACTCAAATAGTAATCTTTCTGTAAAGAAAATTAATTCTCGGCAAATTGTCTTAATAAATTTGCGTGACACTTAGAAAGTAAATCAAACTCTGTGGTTTTTCCTTCTTTGTTAAAAATAGAACGACGCACAGTATCTAACTCAAATAAAATTTCTCGCTTTTGTGCATCCCTAACTAAACTTTGTATCCAACCCACTGCAACTTTTCTAATTCCAGATGCAACAGTTTCCACTCGATGTAAAGTATAAGAAGGATATAGTATTAGTGATCCCGCTTCCAATTTAAACGATCGTTCTCCATTGATTTCTTCTAAAACAAGTTCTCCTCCTTCATATTCTGATGGTGAATTAAGAAAAATAGTAAAAGAAATATCCGATCGAAAAATAGAAGAAGTTCCCATCAAAGCGTTATCCACATGAGAACCATAACCCATACCCTGTTCATAACGACTCAGTAATAGAGAGTGAATTTTTCTGGGTAAAGTAGCCATCTGAAATACACTATTATTTTCTAAAGCCTTATAAATCATCTTTTTTAAGGTTTCCGCTTGAGATGATTGGGATGATAACTGCTGATTATTTTTCACCGTAACAGCGTGCCAACCTGCGGTTTTTTTTCCATCAATGAATTGAGCCACTTCTAATTGTTGGTTGATAACCATTAGAGCTTCTGTTGTCAAAATATTATCTAAATGAATAATCATTCATTATCAATGGTAAATATAGTTTTTTTGAGCAATTATTAACACTACAATAATCCTAAATGATTTGTAAACAATCAAAGATTATCAAAAATCAAGCCAAATCCTTGTTACCAATGACTAATGACGAAATCTTTACGTTTTGAGATATATACAACTTACATAAGAATATTATATCAGTAACACTAATTTTGACTTAATTTATCCCATTCTTCTGGTAGCATATTCGCCACTAACTCAAACCCTCCTTTTCCATCAGGTTTAACAACATAAGCCATACCTTGAGGTGCCGGATAAATACCTGTTGCGGCTTCAAACAAATCATCATGACCGACTATAATAGTATTTGTGCCTTGTGGAGGAGTCTTAGTCAATAAGGGCATTAATTGGGCTTTCATTTGAGCTACTTGTTCGTCTGTATAATCCTCTGCTTTAGGAAAATTAAGGGCGGAATTTTTGACATATTTGCCAAAAGCTAAGTCTGCTGTCTGCCATGCCCGACAATATTGACTAGAAATAACCTCTCCTACTGGGATTTGATATTTACTGAAGGCTTGTCCAATCATTTTTGATTGATTCCATCCCACTTCACTTAACATTCTTTGACTCGAACAATCTCCCATAACAGCATTTATTTGATCTGCATAATCTTTTTCCGTTTGAGCGTGTCTAAGATAAATAATATAACCACCTTGACGCAAATTATTGAGAAGTTCTATTCGGGTAACTTTATCTTTAAAATCGGCGTTAGCCTGTTCTCCTTCACTATATTTTTCACCACTTTCACCGCCTTCGCCACCGTCGCTAGGTTTAGTATTTTCAATGGTTTCACCACCTTCACCGCCTTCGCCACCGTCGCTAGGTTTAGTATTTTCAATGGTTTCACCACCTTCACCGCCTTCGCCACCGTCGCTAGGTTTAGTATTTTCAATGGTTTCACCACCTTCACCGCCTTCGCCACCGTCATTAGGTTTAGTATTTTCAATGGTTTCACCACCTTCACCGCCTTCGCCACCGTCATTAGGTTTAGTATTTTCAATGGTTTCACCGCTTTCACCGCCTTCACCACCTTGTGCGAAAAACTGGGATTTTGGTGTTAATTGGGAAAAATTTGTTGTGAGTGTTTCTTGTGCATTAACAACTGTTCCCATTGTTGTGGTTAAACTTAATGCTAAAAGTAATTCGAGAGATTTAGATTTTTTATTGTTCGTCATTTTTGATCCTCTTTTATTTATTATTTTGTTTTGGTTACGATCGTCATCATTCTTTCTTCCATCTCTTGTCTTTGATCCATTACTCACATAACTATCCCACCGGAAAATGTATTATCAACATCAATAATTACTATTCTCTATTGATTGTGAGATATTAATTAAGTAACACCACCTTTAACATTTTGACTTTGACAGGTTTTCTATCAAAAGAAATATTATGATTAATTAGAGTTGGGATAATCAATGAAAAAACCAATAATGGCATTGTAATAATCCCCTCAATGGTTAAAAAAATTATTTACTAAAATTAGCTTATTTTCAAAGCTAGTTGCAAATATTTATTAATTAAATTAATATATCAATATAGCAAAATAGATTTTTAAATGCAAGTATTTTGCAATAATTTTAATTAGTTGGAACATTGAAAAGATAAAGATTAAATTATGAGGTATCGGCAAGATTTTTCATCAAAAACTCAGCATTTTTGACCTTTTTTTCTTTAAAACAAGTTTATAGTTTTATGTATATACAAAATCTCAACGCTTTGATTTTTGATTATTTAACCTAATACCTACTCCTCATCAAAATACTTTTTTAGTAACCCCTAATTATTATGAGTCGTTCTAGTAAACTAACTTACGATCGAGGTACTTTAATCTTACATCCACCACCAAAAGGAAAGGCATGGATTGATTTTGCCACATGGGATGACAGAATTGAGAAGTTTCGCATACCTGCTATTTATTATCATTCCCTGACTCAGACTTTAAAAGAAAATGACATACCTTTTATTGATTCTGCTAAAGAATTTTTCTCCTTAGAGATTGTTAATTGTGATGAAAAAACCCCTTATATTCATCAGCAAGAAGCATTACAAGCATGGAAAAATGCTAATGGTAGAGGAGTAGTGGTGTTACCAACAGCGGCAGGAAAAACCTATTTGGCACAATTAGCTATAATTGATACCAAGCAAACTACTTTAATTGTTGTACCCACCTTAGATTTAATGCAACAGTGGTATGCACAACTAGAGATGGCTTTTCCCAAGACAAAAATTGGATTACTTGGGGGAGGTTCTCATGATAATACTCCAGTTCTAGTCTCTACCTATCACAGTGCGGCTATTCATGCTACTGCTTTGGGAAATCTTTATGGTTTACTGATTTTTGATGAATGTCATCATTTACCTACGGATTTTTTTCAGGCAATTGCAGAAGAATCTATTGCCCCTTATAGACTCGGTTTAACCGCTACCCCAGAAAGAGGAGATGGTAGTCATCGTCATTTAGATAAGTTAATCGGTAAAGTTGTTTATCGGAAAACCTCGAAGGAGTTATCCGGAGATGCTTTAGCGGAATATAAGGTTATCCCTATAAAAGTACAACTCACCCCCGAAGAAAAGGAAAAGTATCAAACTGCTATCCAAATTCGTAATGATTTCCTACGTCAAGCCAAAATTTCTCTTTCTAGTATGGATGGATGGCAACAATTTATTAAAGCCAGCGCTCGATCGAGTCAAGGAAGACGTGCTATGTTAGCTCATAGAGAGTCAAAAGAAATAGCAGGGGGAACATCCGCTAAACTAAGAGTATTAATTCAACTAATAGAAGAACATTATCCAGACAAAATCCTTATTTTTACTAACGACAACGCTACAGTTTATCGCATTTCTCAACAATACCTAATACCGGCTATAACCCATCAAACTCCTGTTAAAGAGCGTCATCAAATCTTAACAAAATATCGTCAAGGGGACTATAAAATTTTAGTGGCATCCCATGTTTTAAATGAAGGGGTGGACGTTCCTGATGCTAAAATAGCTATTATCTTATCGGGTACTGGTTCAACTAGGGAATATATCCAAAGACTAGGGCGCATTTTGCGTAAAGCCAACCAAAAAGAGAAACTAGCGATTCTTTATGAAGTCATTGCTGAAAACACTACCGATGAAAAAACCGCCGCTAGACGTAAAGGAGAAGGCTATCAAGTAGATAAAAAACCATCTCAAGGACAAATCTTATTATACCCCCACCACGATCGACAAAACTCCACCTTAAAAGCGGCTGAATCTAAACCTCCTTATAATCAGAATGACGAATAGAGAAGAAAATTTATGAAAACCAACGTTTTTTCCATTGGCTAGTAGGTTCTAATATACTAATAGACTGTTCTTTTTCTCTACGAGATATGATCATTTCTGCGGTATCTTGAAAAGTATAATCTCGAAAAGGAATTGCCGCACGAGTTTGTAAATGTTCCAGTTCCATCTGTGTTAAAGGTGATAATGGTTGAAGTCCTTTTGTTGCAATAGTTCCCGGAGATCTTCTTCCCACAGAAAGATTATTGCCAATGGTGAAACCAGCTAGTTGAAAAGCCTTACGCACCCCCGCCGAACAAGAATAAGTAGCAATGATCCCATTTTGATTTAAACTCTTACTCACCAGAGATAGAAATTCTACAGTCCATAATTGAGGACATTTAGGAGGAGAAAAAGGATCGAGGAATATAGCATCAGCTTGGAAATTTTCAGCTACTAATGTTTGTATTGTTTGTCTTGCATCTCCTATCAATAATCGCATTTTTATTAAAGGTAAATTAACTTTTTTTTCTGCTAATAATTGGGTTAAAATTTTAATAATATCTGATGACCAATGATGTAATAAATTATTTTTTATGGCTTGATAAGGTACAGTTTCGTCTAATTCTAAGGCAATAATTTCGATTGAACATTGAGAATTGAGTTTAATAATATAATCTAATGCTGCTGCTGTATTATAGCCTAAGCCATAGCAAACATCAAGAATTTTAATACTATTTTTTTGATTAATTTTTTCAGCAATTTGACAACCTTGAATGTAAGTAATTTCTGCTTCAGTTTTAGCACCATATTTAGTGTGAAATGTCTCCCCAAATTGTGAAGAATAAAAAGTTTCCGAACCATCCGCAGTTATTATTGTTTCAAAAAATGTCATGTTATCTAAGTTTTTGTCTTACCTAAATTCAATGTGTTAAATATTCTTTAAATTTCCCTAATTTATCACCTTAAATAATTTTAGTTAAATTCTCTAAAAATTAAATTGTTTTAGTTTTATTAAATATCTCTTGTTCTATTTGCTCGATCGAGTTTTCACCAGATACAGTAATAAGATTATGTTTATATTCATAGTATTCTAATATAGGAGTTGTTCGCTGTTTAAATAACTCAATTCTTTTTTGAAGAATATCTAATTTATCGTCAATATTTCCTCGACTTAATGAGCGTTGAATCATAGTTTCTTCACTCACATTTAAGTAAATAGCATAGTTAATTTTTTGATCTAAATCATCTAATAAAAAATCTAATTCTTCTGCTTGAAATGCAGTACGAGGATAACCTTCTAAAACCCAACCTTTAGCCGCATCATCTTGTAAAAGACGCTTTCTCATAAATTCAATCATCATTCTATCAGGAACTAATTCCCCTTTTTCTACATATTCTTTTGCTTTTTTTCCTAAATCATCATCAGAAATGATCGCACTACGCAAAATATTTCCAGTAGAAATGATGGTAATATCAAGATCTTGAGCAATTTTTAAGGCTTGAGTACCCTTTCCTGAACCCGGACCACCTAACATAATCAATCTAACCATAAATTATTGCTAATGAAAAATAATATCTGATAAATTGTATCTAAAACCTTTGCATCTTTGTGTCTTTCCAAGAAAATACCCCCTTCAATTGTTAATCTTTATAAGATCAACTATCAACCACAAATTAAGGTAAAATCAATGATGTTTTACAGTAGAGATCGCTATGCGGATATTTGTTAGTACCGGAGAAGTATCAGGAGACTTACAAGGAGGATTATTAGTTCAAGCGCTTTATCGAGAAGCCGAAAAACAGCATCTATCCTTACAAGTGGAAGGCTTAGGAGGGGAAAAAATGCGATCGAATGGTGCTAATATTATTGCTGATACTACGGCTATCGGTTCTGTTGGATTGTTAGAATCTTTACCTTTCATTATTCCTACATGGCAAATTCAAAAAAAAGCAAAACAATATTTGGAAAATAATTTACCTGATGTTATTGTTTTAATTGATTATTTAGGCCCTAATTTGACCATTGCATCTTATCTCAAAAAAAAATATCCAAAAATCCCCATAATTTGGTATATAAGTCCTCAATTTTGGGTTTGGACACCAAGAAAACAAGATCTTGATCGATTAATAGCTGTTACCGACAAATTACTTGCTATTTTTCCTGAAGAAGCTAAATTTTATCAAGAAAAAGGATTAAATAGTACTTATGTAGGACATCCTTTAGTCGATCGAATGAAAAATGCACCCAAAAGAGAAATTGCGAGAGAAAAATTAGGTATTAAAGAAGAAGAAAAAATGATTCTTTTATTACCCGCATCTCGTCAACAAGAGCTAAAATATTTATTACCAGTAATGTTAGAAACTGCTCAAAAAATTCAAAAAATAATGCCGTTAGCTAAGTTTTTTTTACCAATTTCTTTACCTAAATATCGAGAAAAAATTGAAAAATTAATTAATCAATATGACGTAAAAATTAATCTTTTTGAAGGAGAAACTTTAGATGTTTTAGCCGGAGCAGATTTAGCCATAACCAAATCAGGTACAGTAAATTTAGAATTAGGATTATTAAAAATTCCTCAAGTTGTAATCTATAAAGTTAATCCTTTCACTATATCGATCGCTCGTAAAATTTTACGTTTTTCAATACCTTTCATGTCTCCAGTTAATCTTGTCCTAATGGAAGAAATTGTTCCTGAATTATTGCAAGAAAAGGCAACTTCTCAAAATATTTTTAATCTTTCTCTAGAGTTATTATTTAATCTCGATCAACAGGAAAAATTAAAATTAAACTATGAGAAAATGATCCAAACTTTAGACAATGGTGTTGATTCAGTAAGTGATAAAGTTGCCCAAGAAATCCTACAAATTAATAACAGCTTTTAAGGAAAATATTAAAATAATAAAAGGAATTAATAGAAAAATTAATCCTAAAAAAGGATTTCCACTCATACTAAAAGCAAAAGATAAAACACCAAATAAATAAATTAAAAATCCAAATAAAACAAAGCACATTAACACTAAAAATAATTTAAGTAATCTCATGTTTTTATATTTTTTTTAGAAAATTTTGAGCCGTTATAAAAAAAAGATTAATTTTATTTAATACAAAGAAAAAAATGAGTAGATAGGGAAAAATTGTCAATTATTTTTTTCCCCTTAGAAAGGGGACACTTTAAACCCTGAATGGATCAATTATCAATTGGGAAAATTAAGATTGTCCAGTAATGGAAAGACTATCTACCCAAATACGAGGACAAACACCACTAGGAGTAATTTCCGGTTTTTCCTCCACAAAAACGATCGATTTTAAGACTTCCAGAAAATCTCCAGCAACAGTAGCAGCCTCAATACTCACTTTTTCTCCTTTATTGACTAACCAACCATCAAAAGGTAGAGAAAATGAACCTTGTAAGGAATTAACTCCAGCGTGTAAGGCTTGAAGATCGTCAATTAAAATAACATTTTCAACACTATCTAAACTATATTCTGTGGTGGGTTGTTGTCCACGAAAAACATGATAATAGTTTGGACTAATACCAACTTTTGCTCCGATACTAGCATGACCTGTTGGTTTTGCATCCATTCTTTTAGCAGTGACACTACTATGTAAAAAATTCACTAAAATTCCGTTTTCGATAATAGGTAAGTTACAAGTAGGTGTACCTTCTCCATCAAAAGTTTCTGCACTTATATTTCCCTCATGTAAAGCATTATCACTTACTGATAGCAAAGGAGAAGCAATTTGTTGCCCTAGCGATTCGGGAGTAGAAAGGCTTTGTTTATCAAGAATATTTTGAGCATTGTAAAGGTTACTGAATGCACCGAGAAGACTTAAAAAGGCTTCAGGAGAAAAAACTATTCGATATTTTCCTGATTTGATAGGTTGGTAATCGAGGTGACTCAGGGTTTTTTCAACAGTTTCCTGAAAACAACCGTTAATGTCTAATTTTTCAAGAGTATTCGCTACCTGATACGCTCCTCCACTACGGGGTTTACGGTTTTCTTGTTCCGTGGTGGTGTATAAATAAATGGATGCAAACGATCGAGTTTCTTCCCTTAACGCACCTTCACTATTAAGATAAAATTTTTCGATTTCTTGTTCTGCTAATCCATTATAAGGAACAGAGGCGATCGCTTCATGGGAATTTAATAAATCCTGTTCAATTTTCAATAACTTCTCAATTAACTCCGAAGCAGGAGAAGGATTACCCAATTCAGTCGTAACCGTAGGTAAAGGAGATTTAGCTTCCGTACTAAAATCAGGAACATGATCTGTAACACCAAAATAACTGGCTTCGAGGGCAGTTTTCAAAGCTAATTCAATGCCCACAGGATCAACATCCGTCGTTGAAGTTACTCCAATTTGTTGTTTTTCATTCCAAACTCTAACAATAACACTTGATTTTTGAGATGCTTTAACCTGTTTTGGTTCACCTTGAAACACTTGTACGCTAGTTTGGTCAACCCCCGAACCATAGATGTCAAATTTTATAATTCCTAATTGAGAGGCTTTATCTTTAGCGGTTTGTGCGATCGTCTGAACTTTTGACATGGTAGTAGTTAATTTAGATTAAAGAACTTTTGACATAATTATTTTATTGTAAAAGACAAATGCTTCAAAATACGTTGTACTCAAAGCACCTAACAAACCTCTAATGGCATTAGGCTTTATCACAGAATCAACAAAAATTGAAAGCCAATACCAAACTACACCATTAATAAATAATTAAAACCACAATTAATAATTTAACAAAAGTTGGCTCTTTTATTTTTTCATAAAATGCTGGTAATTAAAACGATTACCAATAGTTCTACATAAATAAATTTTTAACACGATGGCAACCTTATACATTTTGCGATCGAGTCTAATTGACTTCCAAATGTAAAACATAATGACCAAGATTAAGACGATTACTCCACAATTCATATTCAATTCTCAGAGACTCAGGGATTGATTTCCCTTTTAAAGTAAAATTTCGAGTAAAATTGTGCAAATAAATACTATTACTGGGTTTTTCTCCTTCTTCATTATCGTTGAGCCAATAACGAGTTTTGCCATATATTCCTTTCTCCCAATAATGACGATAGTTAACGCCATTTTTGCTTTGTTGAGTCATAATTACCCTAAAAGGTGAAATCTCCAACCAAATTAAGTTTTTTTGGCTTTCTTCTCCTTCTTCCGTGGGAAAATAAAAATTGGTATCATCGGTAATTTTACTAAATTCTACATTGTTCAATACAATATGAAATCTACCATTATCTCTTTGATATAATGTGGCGATCGCATCTAAATGGACTAAAATCTCCAAATTAGTCGAAAGATAAGAAAGCGATATGTTACGATGTTCGGTCAACATAGATCAACCTCTAAACTTGTTACCTCTAGCATAGATCGAAATGATAAATATTAATAGTATTGACGGAAAAAAATTAAAACGCCTATTGCTTTTTTTTAAATCCCTTGCTATAATAATTAAATGTGAGCAATCCTCGATAGCTCAGTGGTAGAGCGGTCGGCTGTTAACCGATTGGTCGTAGGTTCGAATCCTACTCGGGGAGTAATAATATAATCTTTTAATTGAGCTAAGACTCTTATTTAAAGTTCTCTAAGTAATCTCACCAAGATAACTTATTGTGTTTTAATATCGTTTCTTAAGTCAGTATAGATTGTTTGAGGTGATTTATACTTGCTTAATTTCAATTTTCCGTAACATTAGATAAATAACCATCTAAAGTTTTTTTGAATTTATCGAAACCGTATATTTCAATAACTTTTTCCCTCAACTTTTGGGGATGGTACATTAAAGGGTGATCATAATTCCCCTGTAAAATGGAAATTAAAGTCGTAGCAATTTCCTCAATATCATCGGGATTAACTAATGCTCCCAATTCCCCATGACATAAGGCATCGATCGCTGCATCTTGATTACCACCTAATGTGGGCTTACCACAAGCTAAAGCCTCCAAATAAACAATCCCAAAACCTTCTCCTTTACTGGGCATTGCAAACATATCACAAAGATTGTAATGATCACACAGTTCCTCATCAGAAACAAATCCAGTTAAAGTTACATAACTTTCCAAATTCAAATCCCTAATCAATTTCTTGATACGAGATAAATCATCTCCCTTTCCCACTAATATGTAATGAACATGAGGAATAACTTTGATAATTGTCGGTAAACATTGAATAATTTTATCAAACCCCTTATATTGCTCACTAGAAGAAAGACGAGCGACGGTTAAAATAATCAGTTGTTGAGGTTTAAGTTGATAACGTTCCAGTAAATAATCGGGTTTAATTGCTATTTTAAATTTTTCCGCATCAAAAGTATTCGGAAGAACAACTATTGTGTCGGGATTAAGACTCTGTTCTTTAATTAATCGCTCTCGTGTATAGTTACTGACAGCTAAAATTAAATTAGCGTTTTTAAGGGCTTTTTGTAATCTAGGATTACTAACGTTCCAAGCCTCAATTCCATGAGCAACAATCCAATAAGAAATACCTGTCCATCGTTTTAAATGATATGCGACAGGAGTAAAATTAAGGTGAGTAGAGATAATTAAATTGGGCTTTTTTAATATTCCCCAGACAAAAAGTTGCAAAGCAAAAACTAAAGTTCTTAGAGAAATTAAAATCTTTCCTGTATAGTGAAACTTTATGTTACTTATGGGATTAAAATAAGACGGAGTTTTTTTGTCATGTTTTATAAATAATTCATAATTAGTATTAGGAAGACAATTTTGTATCGCTTCAACAAAAAATATTGAGTAAGTTTGTATTCCGCCTTTACATTCAAATAGTTTAGGAATCCATATATGTAGAAAAGAAAAATGTTTTTGAACTAACCTTAAAGTTTTGCTGTTCATTCTGTTTATATCGCTATACTGTTTTTCAAAAATTTTCTTGCTTACTATTTATTTGTTTATGACTAGAGTCCAAATTATTAAGAACTGTTATATTTTTCTGTGGTTTGATGATAAATTTTTTCATTATTACAACTAACACAACAGATGCGGCCGAAGAAGCTGTTATCTCAGTTAATGATCCTCCCGGTTGCAGTAATACCATTCCGGGTAAAAACCATGAAGTGTATCCAAGCCAATCTCCATTTATTAAATAAGATCCCGCCGCCATATCAATAATTCTAATAACGATTCCCATGACTAAAAAACCAACAAAAACACCCACAGAGCCGAAGTTAATATAAAATTCTAAAACTTGTCCAACACCTACACTGGTATTATCTGCAAATTTTTGACCTGTAAAAGAAGAAACCAGATTCCCACTACCGGCAAAAATAGGTTTATCTGGCCATAGAAGACGGGGAATAGGTGAGATAAATGCTTCCCACAGTGTTTCACCAAAAGCAAATGTGGCTTGTCCATCGTTTATATATTCTACTGCTTTACCAACTAATCCATTTTGATTAAGTCGAGTATCGATCGCTTCTAAATGTCGTTGATTATAAAAATCGATAATTTCAAAATTACTGAAGGTATTGACCATTTTTTCATATCTCGATTCAATACTTTGATTTCCCCAAACGATCGCTCTAATTTCTCCTCTATCTCTCATATAGGTAACATAAACGGATAAACCAAAAATAAACACCAAAAGGCCAATAAGGACTGTATGCCATTTCGGACGATAAAAACTCGATACAAAAATCAAAATAATTAAACTGGCGGAAGCACCATAACCAATAAAGCCTAAAAGATTAATCGTAATAATAGGCAAAATACAACTAACTCCGATCCAAAATAAAAGTTGTTTTTTATTTCCTAGATACCACGATCGCCAACAAGCTAAACAGAGTGCCACCACACATAAATAAATTCCCGAAGTCGAAAATCCTTGTAATCCTTGAATCTTGACAATATTAGGACTTATGAAAAAGAAAAATAATAATCCTATTTTCAATAGTTTTGTGGGTAGTTTTAAATCAGGCTTTTGAGGAATTAGTTTCAGCCATCTCGGTTTGATAAGTGTTACTAACCAATATGCTAATATTATACTACCTATACCAAAGCCAATGACTCCATATACGCTTTGAATAAATCCTGTGGACACCTGAGTATAGTTAGCTCCAGATTGAATTAAATATGCACTTTTAGCTTCATACCAAGGCAAAGCATAAATTAATCCTCCCACAAAATGAATCATGGATAAGTTTAATAAATAAGCAAAGGGTAAACCAACACTGGGAACTTTTTGACTCCACTGGCTAGAAAGAATGGATATACAGATCCCTATCCAAATTACTAACCAGATTATTAAGTCGGAGCGATTTTCCATTGAATTATGTTTATTTTTGAGTTAAATAATTTTCTATTGTTTTACTAAAATCAACAGCTACGTCTGACCAATCTCTTGGTTGAAAATTTTGATATACTTTTGTTACCATTTCTGATAATTCTTGACGATGGCCATGACACCATTGTAACTTTTCAACAAAAGCAGAAGAATTATGAATGGGTAATATCCAACCTGTTTCATTTTCTACGATAATATCTGGTGCACAACAGTTAGTTGTAGCTAAAATTGGTAAACCTCCCGCCTGAGCTTGGGATAACACCACAGCATAACCATCTTCGATCGTTGTAAAAATAAATATATCAGCATTATGATAAAATTCTTTGAGTTCTGACTCTGGTTGTCGATCGATAAAATCAATATACTTGTTATTTTGTTGAAATAAACAATATCCGTCGGATGTAATTCCACCTACAAATTGAAATTGGAAATTACTACTAGCATTTTTAGCAATTTTAACAAAATCGATAACACCTTTTCGTAATGAAAAAGTACCAACCATTAAAACTTTTAAAGGTTTTCCTGATAAAATTCTTTGACAACGAGCTTCAATAATTTCTATATCTGGACGAAAGACACTTAATTGAGCACCGAGGGGAAGAATTTTTAATTTATGGGGTGGAAATCCTTGTTCGATAAAAGATTTATAGGCAAAACTTGACAGTACTAATATTCGATCGGCTAACTGATATTCTATTTCTTCTCTTTGAATAATCCAATCATTAGGTTGATCAATTTCGATCGATTGATTTAACAGTTTATTAGCTCGGATTTCTTCTTCTACTAACAGTTGTTTTTGTACTTTAATGTGAGAAGAACCTCTGACTAAAAATTTGATAGTAGTATCAGGAATAGCTTTAAATAACTCTTCCGCAATGCCACTAAAGCAATGAATGGCATCGTAATTTTCTTTTATTATAATTTTGGTAGCCCATCGAGAAAACAAAGGAGAAAAGAAAAAATCAAAACTATCAATAGGTAAAACTTGAGTTAATTTATGAAAAATACGAGTGAGAATACCATGAAGCAAGAAAGTTTTCACATATTGTGGGGGGATGCCAAATTTTTCGACGATGTTTTTAGGATAATTGGTAAATAAAGTTATGTCATGGCCTTGTTGAATTAATTCTCTAGCTAAGTCAAAAGCATAAAAACGACCATGAACTACGATCGCTATTTTTAGTTTACTTTTCATAATTCCAACATAGTTTTTAAACGATCGCCATAAGTATAATGTCCTTGAGTAATTAGTAAATGAGCATTTTTAGCTAATCTTTGACGCTCTTGATCATGATCTAATAACCAACGAGTTTTTTCCAACATTTCCGAAATGGTTTTAAAATAAAGAACTGCATCTCCTTCCTTGCCAAAGATTTCTCTATGTTCTTGAGTATCTTCTGTTAACATACAACCACCAATAGCGGGAACTTCAAAAGTTCGCATACAGTTACCATCACGATTTGCTCTTCTGACTAAGCACAAGGATATTTTAGCACCAACAATCGCAGATCTCAGAGTGGGAATATCTGCATGACCTAAATTATACGCTTTTGTTTCGGGATATTTTTCCCAATAACTGCCATACAAAGCTAAATTAATTCCAGATTTTATTAAAGCATTAATATAAGGAACTCGATCGTTATCAGCACCACCAGCAAAAACAACATCTGCTTGATATTTTTGTTGCTCAATACTTGTTAATATTTCAGGATAAAATAAATCGGGATCATAACCAAAGGATAAATATCTTACATCTTTACATCCCATTTCCGTTAAATCATTAATATTGCCACGTCTTGGAGTAAAAATAACGTCATAATGGGATAAACATTTAAAAAACCAAGGGGGATAATGAGCCCGATTCCAAGGATCATCGGTGAGAAAATTAATACGCTTAATCCCTAAATCCCCTATCTTTTGTAAAACTTGAGCATTTACTGGAGCAATTCCTGTTGTTAAAATCCAATAAGGTTGAAAATCAATACATTTTTGTAATACATTTTGACTGAAACTATTTAGTCTTGAAGGATATTTTTCTCGCAGATGCCAATTAATTTGTTTGATTAATTTGGGTGCTTGATAGGCTAAAGATGAATTAATCAATTTAGATTCGAGGTTTAAATTTTTGGCTACTTTAAAAAAAGCCTCCCCAAGATGTGTGATATTAGACAAACCAATAATCAGTAATTTCACGAAATTTTTTTCTTTATTAAGGAAGTATTTCTACTAAGAGTTGCTTAAATTTGTTCGGTACTAAAAGTAATGTTCCCCAAATACCTTCTGGATTAGGAAATGTATCATGTACTTCCGTAACCCATTTTCGATTATTAAGCCTATAAACTTGATAATTATGACGTAATACTAAATCACTAATCGCTTTATCTTCATCTGGAATATGAGATTCTATCAATAAAATTGGTTGACTTTCATTAATGCAACGATCGCAACCTTTCAGAGCAAATACCCCCCCACCTTCAATATCCATTTTAATAAAATCGGGTGTTTTATGAGGTTCTTGCCCATAGCAAAAATCATCCAATGTAGTGCATTTAACTACTATTTTCTCGGTCATGTTAATGTCTTTATCTGAACCTGCGGCCCATTCTTGATTAAGAGATGAACAATGATGATGAGATGCCATGAAAAATTCAACACTTCCCACTTGATCTGAACAGGCAAGTTCAACAACATCAATATTGTTGAAGAGATTTAATTTAATATTAGATTTTAACTTATCCTTGACTTGAGGAGATGGTTCAAAAGAATAAATCACAGAATCTAGAGAAATATTTTTAGCAAACCAAAGAGAGTAAATCCCGATATTCGCACCAATGTCATACACTGTTATTTCTTTATTCTTTAAATTTAGTGTTTCAAAAACTTTCGATAAAATCTCAAACGTCTCTGTATCCCATAATCCGAGAATAGCATGATAGTTTATTTGTCTATCATAAATAAGTTTTAATCCCCGTAATTGACCGAAAATCAGAGGATATGTTTTACCTTCTTGATAATAAAGAGACAAAATATTTCTTAAAAAACTGGAGTTGAATTTTAAATGTTTAATATCCCTTATTTTTTGTTTAATATTTAGCATTTTAGACTTCGGTAGAGAAAGATTTTTTTGTAAAGAATTCATTATTAGTTATCTCATTTTAAAATAAAATCATAGGAGATAGCTATTCCCTCGGCCGCTTTTGCCACAGAATAATGACTAACTTGTTCTTGACATTTTTCTAGTGTATCTACTCGATCGCATAAGTCCAAACTATTTTTTATCATTTGAGTCAGACTATCAAGGCAATCTGTTTCAAAAGTATAACCCGTTATATCTGATTTAATTAAATCCGAAGCACATCCTACCGCTCGGGACACAACACAAGGTAATCCATGATGCAACGCTTCATTAACAACTAACCCCCAAGTTTCAGAATAACGACTAGGAAGTATTAATATATCTGAACAATGATAATACTTACTCAATTGAGTTTGATTCTGAAAACCTAGAAAATGAGTTTTTGTATAGGATGAGCTACGAGCTTGTTTTTCTAACTCTCCTCTTAATTCACCATCTCCTAAAAATAATATAACTAACTGTTTTTGAATCTCTTGAGGTAATTTTTGAATGGCTGGTAAAATTAAATCCACTCCTTTTCGATAACTTAATTTACCTGAAAATAGCAAAACCTTCTGATTTTCTTGAATACCTAAATTATGTCGTGTATTACTTCTTAATAATTGACGATCGATTTTACTAAGTTTAAATGATCGAGTATCAACACAATAAGGAGAAAAAATCAATTTTTCATCTTCTACCCCTAATCGTTGAAAATGCCTTCGAGAATTGTTACCAATATATAATAATTTAGAACAATTACTGTACAGGAAAGATAAAGTTCGGCCGCGCAACCAAGATTTGATCGAATTTCTTTTCATGGCAAAATCCGTTGTCTCTGCCCGAAATAGAATGGGAATGTTTAATTTCCAACTGTGATAAAAAGCACTTTTATACAAAGCATGATTATAACCCGTAATTAAAACAGCTTTTGGCTTGATTTCCCGTAACAATTTTGCTAATCCTCTTGAAGAAACATCATCAAAAGATTTAGCACCTCCAGTTTTGACATTAGATAAAAATTGCGATGAATAGCCTGAAAGTAAGTCTATATCCCAAGCAAATTGTGTGCCAAATTCCTTATCTTTATATCCTGATATACTAAAATCAGAACCGTAAATCACTGTCATAGGAATACCTATATCAGTACTTAAAGTTTGATATACAGGCGATCGATATTGAATGGGATGAGTTTCTATAATAGCCAACATAAACTTATTATTTTTGGTTTTTTTAGCTAATAGCTTATAGATAATAGCTTATATTCAAAGTTGATTTTTAACTAACTCAAATTGAGTTTCATAGTTCCACTCATCTAAAATTTTTTGTTGTCCTTTTTCTCCCATTGTTTTCGTTTCGAGCGGATGTTGTGAATACCATTGTATAGTTTTAACGACACTATCTATATCTTCAGGATTACAGGCTAAACCATAACCAGTTTTAACATACATCTGTTGCCAGTCTGGTAAATCTGAAACTATTAAGGGCAAACCACAGGCTAAGTAATCAAAAGGCTTATTAGAAGCACCTGTCATGGGTTGCATCGTGGGTTTAATGAATAACGATAAGCCAATATCACATTTACTACACGATTCAAGTAATTCTGAGCGTTGAGAGAATGTTCCGACATACTGAATACGATCGCCTATACCCATTGTATTTGCCAATGTTTGTAGTTCTTGTACATAACCCTGATGTCCGATTGTTTCATATCCGGCTATTCTGAGCTTGATATTTTTTTGTAATTTTGCCATTGCTTTAATCACAGTCATCGGGAGTTGAGAAGGAACTATAGAACCATGATACCAAAGCCATAATTCATTTTTTTGAGTGAATGAATCAGTATCAGATACTTCCTGTCGGCGAGGACAATTCCAAACACAAAAGATTTGTTTGTCTGTTGTCGTTTCTAAGGCAAATTTATTAACTCTGTCTTGATTCGGTAAAATGCAGAATTTAGCTCGATAGGCTAACTTAACTCTTGCTTGTAAACACCAATTTATAAATAAACTGTCGGAGGTTGTAGTTGGAGAATCATGCTCATGATAAATAACCTTAACTTGCGGAAAAAAAGTTAACAGATATGCGATCGGACAAATTAAAATATCTGAAGCATATATCCATTGAGGTTGCCAACGTAGCACGGATATAAAGATCCAAAAACAAAACCTTATATAATGCAACTTTTGCCGCCAACCTGCCTCACAAAAAGGGATTTGATAAATAGTTATATTTGGATGAGCTGGAAATTTCAAAGCATCTGCACCTGACGCTCCAGTACCTAAAAATAGAATTTTCCAACCTTCTTTTGCTAATATTTGGGAACTATGCTCTAAGGGAGGATAACCGGCGGGGTTAGTGTATTGAATATATAAAATGCGATTTTGCTTCATTAGAAATCGTTAAATTTATATAGTTTATAATACTATTTTGAGTAGTTTTTAAAAACTAATGATTTTTTTTGCGATAATTTCACCCCACCATGTAATTTGTCTTGGAGACGTGCCATCTAAAGTAAAAACTTCATAATCATATTTTGATAATAAATTTAATAGTGTATTCCACGATGTACCCACCTTTTCCCAGGCAAAAGGATGAACCTCTATATAAATAAGTCGAGGACTTTGATGCTTATTTGAAAGTATCTGATGACAACCTTCAAGCACTTTTTCTTCATAACCTTCAACATCAATTTTCACAATATCTACTTTTGGTTCCTGAAAATACTCGTCTAACGATACACAATGAACAGATATAGTTTCTGAGGAGTAAGTTTCTTGAATAGAAGATTGACTATTTCGTCCTGATTGAAAATTAACGATCGATTGTTTATCGGCTACTGCCATATTAATAGGCTCGACTATATCTTCAACTAAATTTAAACTAATATGGGACTTCAAACTTTGAAAATTTATGGGATCTGGTTCAAAGGCAAAAACTTTTCCATGTGTTCCAACTCGCTTACCTATGGCGATCGCATATAACCCGATATAACTTCCTACATCTACAACTTTGTCACCAACTTTAATATTGTTCATAAGATGATGCCAAACATCCGGTTCATAAATTTCTGAAACGCCCCTAAATTCTGGCAACACTAATATTTTATCTCTACCGTTAATGTTACGTTGTAAACCATTTTTTCCATATACTTCAATAAATCTGTTATATAAAGGACGGACAAAATTCCAAAAACGATAATTATTGTTTAAATATTTACTATGTCTTAAACCAGTGCTAAGTTTTTCGAGAACGTTCATATCTTTTTTATAGAAAGTATTTTGAATTTAACACATCTAAGGAATAGTGTAGCTATTTTGTTTTGTTCGGAGCTATGAAAATCCATTCAGATGTCTCTAGCTTATATATCCCAATTACACTTGCTACTTAAATTACCCAGAGATTTTAGTTCTGTTTCTGCTCCTATTAGATGATATATACATTGATCATTTACTTTTGTGAGAATATAACCAGAACTATATAGTTGATTATGAATTTCATTACACTTATCTTTTCCACATATCATTGGATGATATTCCAAAGCAATAAATTCAATTATCTGTTTTTGAAGGGTTTTTGTTGCTCCTGCAAATACTAAATGCTCGGCACCTTCACAATCTACTTTCATTAACCGAACTCGATCGATTAAATTTTTTTCAAAAAACTGATCCAAAGTAATAGTCGGTACAGTTTCTTTAAACGTTCCAAATTTCCAATGACGAAATAAACTACTAGCACCAGTATTCGTAGAAGGCCTTAAGAATAATTCCACCTCCCCAGCTTGATTAGAAATTGCCACAGGATATAAATTAATATTATTGCTTTTATTAATCTTGATATTTTCTGAAATAATTTCCTGTAATCTACTCTGAGGTTCAATACAATAAACTTTACCTTTTTGAACTAATGATGAAGCAATTACCGAGAAATATCCTTCATTTCCACCAATATCTAAAAAATTATCATTAGGACGTAGAAGCAATTCTAGCAGTTTTGTCATCTGAGATTCATACATCCCCTCAGACAATAATGTGAAGCCAAAAACGGAAACTGGATCAGCAAAAAAAATATAACCTGTTGTAGTTGCAATGTTCTTTCGCTTAATTTGTAAAATCTGCTTAACAATATGACCTAATTGAGCTGGACGAATGCGAAGTAATACTTGATAGTATTTGATGCTGTAATTCATTTTTTCCTTTCAGAGTTAATCATATGTCAATAATGGAGAATTGAGAATTATCAACTGTCAACTGTACATTGTTCATTGTTGCCAAATTAGTATGCCTTAAAACAGTGTTAAGTTGTTTCATCATATTTTCTATCTTTTATTAAACAAAGTTTTGTTTTCATAAAATATTATTTATTATTTAATGCCTAAAAGAGCGATACTATCTGAATTTTTGTATAAATTGGCTCCTTTTGTATTTGATGTATTCAGAAGATGAACAGTTTTACAGTTCCTACGAATATAGTTAAAATCGTTAAAAACAGAATAGGAGTACGCGAGTCCATCTCCTTCAGAAATTGTATAACCTTTACCTTTTGTCTTAATAAAATCCGCTAAAGGCCATAAACCCAAAAAGTTGAAACTTTGCTTTAAAGTCCTCGACAAAAAAGTACCTTGTCCAAAATTGTTGCCATCAGAAATAAAAATTGCTTTTTTCGATACTCTCAACATTTCTTCAATGACTAACCTAGGAGTTTTTATATGATGAAGAATTCCAAAACAGCAAACAATATCAAATGAATTATCCTCAAAATCAAGTGATAAGCCATTTCCCTCAATTAAATCTTTTTCGGATATACCTTTAGAGTAACCAATTTCTCGTAATTCTTTGACTGGTTCAACTCCTTTAATCCTAATACTAGGACATCTTTGATTAATATAACTCACCGTTCTTCCGGTTCCTGCACCCACATCAAGAACAGATTGAGCATCTAAAAACCCTATTGCCCCTAACATAAAAGTTAATGCAAAGTAATGGACATCTTTTTCGTGTAGATGGAATTGATCATAATTTTGTGCCGTTTGTCGATAATAAGAACGTTGGATTTCTTCTTCTGATGCTGAGTTTTGCTCAAATTTAAACATCTGTTAGTTTATTGGATTGATTAAATTGTTTTAAATTTAACACATCAGGTAATTAGGGTACGATAAATTAATTTCATTCTATCTGCGACTAAACTCATTTGAGGGGGAGGATTGATCCCAGATTTCAAGGTATTTAGTTTATTCCTATTATCACAAAGTTCTCCTATTACTGTTGTCCACGATCGAATTGAATTGGCTTCTACGAGTAAACCATTAACATCATGTTTGATTAATTCAGCTATTCCACCTAAATTAGAACCAATAACAGGAACTTTTGCGGCAAAGGCTTCTAAAATTACCATAGGCCCAGTTTCTAACCATTGAGAGGGTACCGCCAACAAATCATATTCTTTCATTGTTTCTACTACCATGTTTGAAGATACGGGATTTTTGAGGGTTATTCGATCGTCTTTTTGGACTAAATCTTCAATATTATTTTCATAAAGACTAGAAAATTCAGATTGAGAAATTCCGTAAATATCTAAAGTTACATTAAGTTTCGGTTCTGCCATTAATGCCTCAATAAGAATATCAATTCCTTTGGTGGGATCAATACGACCAAAAAACACTAACCGTAAGGGTTTATTTTGTTCATTTCCAACGGATTGTCTTAAATCTTCTCGAATTTCTTGACATAATCCTTGTCGAATAACAGTAATCTTATCCGAAGGAACTTGGTTAATAATTAAGATATTTTTCACCCAATCACACACGGCAATAATATGATCAACTTCTTTCATCAACGATCGAAAGGCTTGAGAACGACAATTAACTAATTCTTTCATTTGTAAAGCTGTCCAGATACCACCACTCAAGTTTATTTGAGTTAAAGTTTTACTGACGATAGACGGTAAATAGGTAATAATGTTGGCAATATTTCGATTCACACCTAATCCTTGTAAAGTACAAGCTGTACATTTAGATAATTGTATTTCACCATCACAGACTTGAGTACCCCATTGTAATAAAGTTCCCCGTTGACAACTAACCGTAGGGGTATGATAAGTAAAAATAACAGGGATTTTTCTCGATTTTGCTAGTTTCACCATGCGTAATGAGACACCACGAGTAAAAGCATGAAAGTGAATTAAATCTGGTTGTTCTTGATCTAATATTTTCCCAAATTCTATTACTCCAAGACGATCGCCTTCTCCATAAATTTCTTTTAAATACTTAATCTCTGAAGATATAGCAAAACGTCTAATGGATAATTGGTTATAAGTGTAAGATTGATTATTAAAAGAGGGTGCTGCAATAATATTAGTGATTCCTTGTTTACTTAATTCCCTTGCTAACGCTTCTACATAAACTTCTGTACCACCCATCGCATCTGGGTAAAAGCAGAAAGGAAGATGGATGATTTTCATATCAAATAAATTGAGAGTATTTTGACAAAATAACTTAATTTTAGGTTGTATCTGACATTCTAGGATAAAAGCAACTGCGACTATTAATAAAATTCATAAAAACATCCTGAATACAAATCAGAACTTACGTAACTATTGATTCTCAAGGGTTAAGAACAAAAAGCCTCCCCCCATACTGAGAGTTTGGGAAAGCAAAAAAAACTATTTTTGCAAAAGTTCTACAGTTTAGCTTAGAGGGATTTTACCCACATGAATCGATCGAAAAGGGGAATTTAACCCTTTTTTTCTCTTCTAATTATGGTTGATAATATAAACTATGGAAATTCTTTAGGTTTTGATGGGAGTAGAGAGATGGAATATGTGTACTTTTTGCCAAATGCTAGTTTAACTTTAAGAGTAATTGATTATGTAGAAACAATGGTTTTTCTTAAGAATGCTTCTCTAACAATTATTCATCAACTTAATGGGTGGGTTGTTAGAATTAAAACTCCTTATGTTTTATCTAAAAGTGAAGATGTTAATATTAAGGCTTTTTTGTCAGAATTGGGTATGAGTTTTAATTTAGGTGTCCGTTTAGAGATGGTTTTTTGGAGTTTGGATATAGGTGATTCCCCTATCGAGGTAATGCGTAATTATAGAGTTGCGATCATATCTCATGGAAGACCAAACTGTTCTATTATTGAAAGTTTTCGCCAAGAATTTATCAAAGGTTTAGGGTACAGACCAGAAACTTTAGCTTAAGAAAATGATAAGATCCAATGTGAAGTTGTTAATTTTGGTCATGTCATTGTAGTGGAAAATATTAGTCTGCATCCTGATACGATCGCGGAAGTAAAGGATAGAGTTAATTTAGTTGAGGTAGTATCAGATTATGTAGTGATGCAAAAAAAAGGACGAGATTTTGTCGGTTTATGTCCTTTTCATGACGAAAAAACCCCTAGTTTCACCGTAAATCAGAGTAAACAATTATATTATTGTTTTGGCTGTGGTGCTGGGGGTGGTGCGATTAAATTTTTGATGGAAATAGGAAAACAGTCTTTTCGAGAGGTAATTTTTAATTTAGCCCAAAGGTATCAAATTCCTGTTAAAACATTAGCCCTTCAAGATCAACAAGAAATTCAACAACAAATATCTTTAAGAGATCAACTTTATGAAATTTTAGCCGTCGCTAATAATTTTTATCAACATAGTTTACAACAAAAAGAAGGAGAAAAAGCCTTAAATTATCTCCTGCTCGATCGACATTTATCTTTAGAAAATATCCAAAAATTCCAGCTTGGTTATGCACCTAATGGTTGGCAAACATTATATAATTATTTAGTCGAAATTAAGCATTATCCTGTGATATTAGTAGAACAAGCAGGATTGATTAAAAAAAAGTCAAAAGGAGAGGGTTATATTGATTATTTTCGCGATCGATTAATGATTCCGATACAAGATTCTCAAGGAAGAATTATTGCTTTTGGTGCGAGAAGTTTAGACGGTAGTGAGCCTAAATATTTGAACTCTCCTGAAACTAATTTATTCTCTAAAAGTAAGACTTTATTTGCTCTTAATTTTGCTCAAAAAAATATTATCAAACAAGATCAAGTAATCGTTGTTGAGGGTTATTTTGATGCGATCGCTCTTCATATTTATGGTGTAGAAAATGTAGTTGCAGTATTAGGAACAGCTTTAACAGAACAACACATAAAACAACTGTCTCGTTATACAGAGTCAAAAGAAATTATCCTTAATTTTGATGCTGATAAAGCAGGTTTAAAAGCCACAGAACGAGCTATAAAAGAAGTCGAAAATTTAGTTTATAGTGGTCAATTAAAGTTAAAAATATTAACTATTCCCAACGGAAAAGATGCTGATGAATTTATACGATCAAATGTAGAATCTTGTGAAAAATATCAAGAATTAATCAAACAAGCTCCTTTATGGTTAGATTGGCAAATTCAACAATTATTAAATACGAAAGATTTACATAATAGTGGAGATTATGAATTAGCTTTTCAAAGTATTGTCAAATTAATTAATAAAATTAGTAATAATGCTACTAAAGATTATTATTTAACCTATTGTGCAGAAATATTAACAAACAAAAAAAGTCAATATGCGAACTTTAATAGTGAAGATTTAAAAAAAGTATATCAAAGTTTAAGATTAGCCACCAAATATAAAAATCAAGAACATAAAAAATCTTTCTCAAAACTTGGTAAATCTTCCCAAAATAATCAAGTAGAACAAGCAGAATTTTTATTACTTCTAATTTATCTTCATTGTCCAGATTATCGAGAAATAATTATGGATGAGTTAGATAATAAAGATTTAGTATTTACTTTAAAATCTTATCGTTTTTTATGGCAACAAATTCATCAAATTTTTTCTAATATAAACGACAATAACGATCCTAATTCTTTATTGGTAACGGTACAAGAAAATATGATAAATTATCCTGATTTTTCTAAACAACTAACTCATCTATTTAACCTTAGTGAAAATTATCAACAAGTTTTATTCCAACCAGAACATATTATTCGAGGCTCGATCGCTTGTTTAGAAACGGTAAAACTAGATAAATATAAACAGTATTGTCAACAACAATTATCTAAATTAAATCAAGAAACAGACTTGACAAAAATGACTTTTTACTATCAAGAAATAATTAGCACTGAAAATCAACTTAAACAACTTAAATCCCTTAGATTTGAATAAACTAAATAAAAAAATTATTAGATTGATTATAAATATTTTTATCACTATAATATTCTTATATGATTTGTAAAAAAATAAAAATTTAATTCTTCTCTCTTGAAAATAGTTAGGATGATAAAAATTCTGATAAATAATTTAGGATTGCAATATATTTTTAACCTGAGTTTGATGTAAAAAAATCTTGAAAAATAAAGCTTTAATAGTAGTAACTAAACAAATTTTCTTCCTAACAAATCATTAAATTTAGTAAATACTTATCGAAAATCAATTTAAATAATGTGTAACAATACCTTCGCCAAAAAAAGACCATAAAAAGTTGTCCGTGTCAAATTTTTTTGTCACAGAAATTAATTTTTTTATTTTTTTTGGTAACAAGAGAGAGTGTTACCCAAAAGAAATAGGATGGATTGCCCCAATGTTTCCCAGTCGATTCACAATGCGAGACATTAAAATTGGTTCTGGTTTTTGGGGAAGCAATTTTATCAACTCATCAACGTATCTAAAGCCACGGTAAAAGGCTTTGAGATCTAAAAGACTAAAATCATTCACACAATCACGACGAAAACGTTGCAATATTTTTTGGGAAAAATTAACCATGAAAAAAGCCAAATTCACCATATTTGTAACGGCAATTTGAGACACATTCATAAAATCTTCCAAACCCCAAAATTGTTTTGCATCCCGAAAATTGAACTCAATTTGAAATCTTAATGAATAAAGTTCTACCAGTTTTTTGGCGTTGAGAGTGAGGTCTGTAGAGAATAAAATTACATGACCTTGTTCACGGGTTTTCTGATGAGTTTTCAAAATAATGACCACATTAATAGGCACAGAAAACTCTTTATGTAGTACCCGTAATTGATAACATTGTAAATTCCAATCTCCTTGCATACTACGAAACTGTAGAAACGTGTCCGACAGTTTACGGGGACTGATTTTTAGACCATACTTACATTTAGTATTTCCCCCTTGGGAAGGTAAATACAAAGCACTATCATGACGTAACTTACTGACTAAATGTAGTCCCATCTGCAATGCCATTTGTGCCGCATTATGATGCCCAAACTTGCCATCAAGGAGTAAATATTTCAGAGCAATAGTATCACCAATCATAGATAGTAATGCGGATAACATACCTTTAATACGAAATAGCTCACTTGAAAGTGTATATTGACTTTTATCTTTGTTTTTTGAGCCTTTTGGGCGACCTCGTTTTCTTTTCCCCACCATTGGAGGTAAAGTTGAATTAACATTACTTTCAACGGACGGTTTAATTATTTGTTCTATTCGTAAGGGATAAGATTCCCTTTTTTCTAGTCCCACTAAAGATAAAACAAAAAATGACAATCCTTTGACAGGAGCGTTTGTTAAGCTCGAAAAGAACCAATCAACACCGTATGTATGTTTTCCTGATTTAGTTGTCACGACTTCATCTCCTGCGATAGCATAACTTTCGTCACGGTTAAAACAATGGCTATGAAAAAATACCCACATTAGGGTTGGCCAATTCTTTGGACTATGACAAAACCGTTGAATCGTTCGGTAACTTCCTCCCTTTCCCGTCCATCTTGAGATACCTAACATGGTAACTCTACCCGTCATAGCGAACATTCCCTGAATTATGCAACCTAGTTGCTTCAAACTTGTGTTGTCTATGTGCAGTGTGAGACAAGTTAATAATGCTAAAATATTTATCACGATGCTGTTGTAGAAATTGATCTTTGATTTTACCTAGTTTCTTACAAAAGCTCTGTTGACATCAAGTTTTATTTTCCTCTTTCATTTTGGCGAAGGTATTGGTGTAAGTCAATTCTTATAACTGTCTCCTATTTCCTCCCTTCACCGACATTCTCTATCGAACTCAGGTATTTTTAAGATTAATGAAATCAAGTTAAAATATATATTAAGAATTTAATCTTTATTTGGGAGGGAATTATGTTAGTAATTCTCCAAAAAGAACAAGTATTATCAACTAAAGGTGTCTGTAGTAATTGCTTATGGGCAAATCAAAATGGTCATCCCCGTTGGCACAAAGGTAAATTAGATTGTATTGACTGTTTAATTACAGATGAATCCAATCAACAAAAATTATATCAGTGTCGCATGGGCTTTCGTCTTGTTAATATCGAATAGTTAAAACTTTTATTAGTAAATAAATTTTATGAATTGGCGTAATACCAGTGATTGGAAAGACAAACTTTTTGGGGCTTTAGTTTATCTATTTCCCCTTTCTTCTGCCTTAACATTTGGCGTTTTTCTGTTTAGACAATTTCCTTTTTTCCAAATATTAGCTATTCCCCTTACTCCTTTAATCATTATCAATCAAATTCCTTTCGCCGGTTTGATCTTATTTTTTGCACTATATGCTGGTGTTGTCAGAAATTCCAACATTAGTCACTTTATCCGTTTTAATACTATGCAGGCGATACTTATCGATATATTGTTGATTTTAGTTAGTTTAGTGGTGAATATTGTTTTGAAAGGGATTGGAATAGAGTTATTAACTGAAACTATTTACAACACTGTGTTTTTCGCAACTTTAATTGCCTGTATTTATGGGATAGTACAATCAGTAAGAGGTAAATATCCAGAAATTCCTCTTATATCTGAGGCTGCTTCTGGGCAAGTTCCTTGGTAACAAATAATGGATAATTGAGAATTGATTTTATCATTTTGTGTAAATATTTTTTCTTGTACACTTGTTTGCCTGTTCTCCGTCTCAATTTCTCGCCTTGTCATAGAATAATCAACAGTATATTAGGGGGTAGCATCGATTTGATTAGTTAATTTGCCAATACTTTCAATCTCAATGGTAACGGTATCCCCAACTTTTAGAGGAGCAATACCTTCAGGAGTGCCGGTTAAAATAACATCCCCAGGTAATAAAGTCATAATTTGAGAGATGTAAGCCACTAATTCTTCTGGGCAAAACACCATACTCAATAATAAAGTTGATTGTTTTGGATTCTCTTCATCCTCATTTACAAATGTCTGTAATTTAGCACCTGAGGTTAATTCTTTAACAATCCAAGGGCCTAAAGGACAGAATGTATCAAATCCTTTTGCTCTTGTCCATTGTCCGTCTTTTTTCTGCAAATCTCTCGCTGTTACATCGTTTGCGATCGTGTAACCCCAAATTTTATTTTTTGCTTCTTCCACAGTACAATTTTTAGTACGCTCACCGATAATTAAAGCCAACTCCCCTTCAAAATCGACTCTTTGGGACTGTTTTGGATA
Organism: Geminocystis sp. NIES-3709; assembly: GCF_001548115.1. Taxonomy (GTDB): domain Bacteria; phylum Cyanobacteriota; class Cyanobacteriia; order Cyanobacteriales; family Cyanobacteriaceae; genus Geminocystis. The sequence continues at coordinate 3,624,416 of NZ_AP014821.1, forward strand.
AATGATTTTTTGCTCATGAGCAATTATTGCCGAAGGAGGCTTAAGAAAAATTAATGGCTCTTGGGGTACTTCTCCTCCCATTTCTTGAGCATGAGCCGCATAATTTTTTCCCACCGCCACAATTTTAGAAGGGGCACAAGGTGCTAATAATTGATACTCCGATTGTTCTAATACTTGATCTGTTGCTTTTCCATTAAGCCAAGGAGGAGCATCTAAGACTTCCACCGTTCTATTTAATTGCAATTTACCATAATAAATTTGACCTGTGGTAGTTTTTACCCTCACATAACGTTGTGCCATAATAACCAATTTTTATTTTAAAAACTTTAAATAATTTTGCAATAATTTCTTTTTCTGTTATAAATATATAAGCACTATTATCAAAAAGTATCAATCAGTTTCACTGAAAGATAGTGTAGAGCAAAAAAAACCTTGCTTCTCAGGTTAATGGGGAAGCCATTTTAGTCCAAAAGGAGAAAAGTACAGATGATCAACACTTACGAAATGATGTTTATTTTGCGTCCTGATTTAAGTCACGACCAAGTAAACAAACAGTTACATAAATATCGTGATTTACTCAAACAAAATGGAGCAGAAAAAGTATCTATGGATGTTTGGGGTAAACGCCGTTTAGCATATCAAATTAAAAAATTTAATGATGGTATATACATTTTAACTCACTATACCGGTGACGGCTCTCAAGTCGCTCTCATTGAAAGAGATATGCGTTTAAGTGAAGAAGTAATTCGTTATCTTACGATCAAACTTAACAAGGGTTTTGAATTTGAAGAAAAAGATATTCCCGAATTACAATCAACTCCTGTCATTACTCCTGTAGAACAACCTCAGGTTTCTACTCCAGAGATAGAAGAATCTGTGGCAGAAATTTCTACGGATAAAGTAACCGATGTAGAAGAAATGGTGGCTGTTGAAGTCTAATTTTTGAAGGGCGAGGTTTTCTCGCTCTAACCGAAGTATCAATTCGGAGGATTCATTGTTTGATTAAAAAAGGTAAAGGATGGCGTATTGGTTGGAGAAAAGATGTTCCAATCTATAAGGGTTTGATTGGTGCGGAAGATTGGGCGATCGAACTTACTAGCCAAGAAATGCAAGATTTTCGCAGTCTTCTTTTACAAATTCATCAATCAATGCTTGATATAAGTAATCATCTCATGGAAGAAGAAACGATCGTCTGTGAGGTAGAAAGTGAATTAATGTGGTTAGGTGCACAAGGATATTCTCATCTTTATTCTGTGCGTATTATTATTTTTCAAAGTCGCAAGTGTGAAGGTACTTGGTCTGAAAATATAATTCAAGATTTGATCCAAGCTACCCAATCTTTAGAAGTTTTTTGACTTGACAAAAGTTAATATTTGAGTTATGATATATAATCGTGAATAATAAACGGGGCGTAGCGCAGCTTGGTAGCGCACCACTTTGGGGTAGTGGGGGTCGTGGGTTCAAATCCCGCCGCTCCGATTTTTTCTGATGGTTGTTTTTGAAGAGTTTTATAGAATCTTATCCCTAGAAACAAACAATATTTACTAAAATCTTTTAGAGAAATTACCTGTATCTATTTTTATACCTGAAGGAGAAGGAAATACTAATTTTTAATATTTTGTCTGTGTATCTCTTATTAAAGTTGATAAATTTTTTACTATCAATGTCTATTATGTCATCCCAAGTAAGAGGGGTTACTTCAGAAGGTCTAGCCTAGCACCCGTGAGAAATCTGAACTCGATAAAAGCACCGTAAATATAGTTATCAAAAAACTTGTAAGAGGAATCAATAATACACCTGATTTCCTCTTTGCTGTAGATTTTAATTTCTTTTTGTTTGTTAGTTTTTAGTAAATTGATTAAGTCAGAAATATTTGTTTTATTTTTAATCTTGCCTAATTTGAAACTTAAGTTGATGGCACTTCTAAGAATAGCTAAGTGGGATGCAAGGAATTTGTTACTATACCCCTTCTTATTAGAGTCTAAATGGGGGATACCTGACTTCAAATAAAAAACAAATTGACTAATGTTAGTGAGTAACTAGTACTCCGAAGGCGATCGAGAGAGCCAACTTCTTAGTATCCTTAAACTCTCGACAGTAGAAGAATCAATGTTTTTATGGAAGGCACTGTAAAATTCCAAAGTTTCTTCGATCGTGGTAAAATAATTATTCTGAGGAGGTTTTTCTTTCTTTTTCTCTAACCCATACTTACTAGGTTCAAAATTATTAAAAATAATATCTTGGCTTATCTGGTGGCATTTCTTTTCTGCAATTCTTAAATTTTTCTCAGTGGTAGTTATACCCAGACACGAGTTGTAAGTTTTATTTTTATGGTTAAATCAAAGCATTATGTGTCCGTTGTTGTCATAAATAGTCACGGGGGTGTCTGTGGGGCGATATAACTTTTTTTGGCTCATTTTTTAAAGCAAATTCCGAGGTTGTTTGTGCAAGATTTGTGCAAGGTTATGATAAAAATTATAACAAATTTAGTTGAGGTTTCAAGCCAAAACCTAATAAATTAAAAGCCATCTATCGGACTCGAACCGATGACCTACTGATTACAAATCCTTAATTTAGTCCATTAATCAAGGCTTTTAACGTTTTCAGAATAATCATTGATTATTTTAATTAGGGTAAATTTAGGGTAAATCATAACATAATTGTTTACTCATTATTTATGATTTATGATACCAAGTAAAACCTATAGACCCGATAATATCAACGTAGCAATTCGTAACAATAACGGAGTAATTTGTCTCAGATATAGTTATCGCTGTAAACAACTTGATTTAAGTTTAGGAATAGCATGGAATAATAAAGCTAACCACAGTATTGCACAATCGATCGCCTTACAGATTCATAATGATATTTTTCTTTATGGTAACTATGACGAGAGTAAAGAAAAGTATAGGATTAAAAAATCTAAAATTACTATTCAAAGAGAAGAAAAGGAGAGGATACCTAGTTTAAAAGAAATTTGGGAATATTACAAAGAGTTTAAAAAAGATAATTATGATTATAATTGTCCAAATAACCGATTTATTGATCGTACAATTAACAACTACTCTATTAATCATCTTGATCGGTATTTTAATTCAATTTCCCATTATTCTAATTCCTATCTTAGAGCTAGTTTAGCAATGTTATCAAGTGCAATAAATATTTATTGTAAACACAAAAAAAATAAGTTTGATAATCCTATACCTGATATTTTAGAAACTCTTAAAACATCAAAAATAAAGACTCCTAAGTCTTACACTCAAGATGAAATTACAGCGATTTTAGACGCTTTTAAAAATGATACTTACAATAACCCTAATTCATCGTTTAAACATAGTTATTACTATCATTTAATAGCATTCCGTTTTATGACGGGTTGCAGACCATCGGAAGCGATCGCTTTAACATGGAATGACATTATTGAGAAAAACGGTAAAACATGGGTAAGATTCAATAAAAGGTATATTAAAACTAAAATAAAAATCGGTACAAAAAACGGTGTTGATATTCGTTTATTTCCAGTTAATAAGCAACTTAAAGAATTAATTGATAGTATTTCAAAACAGAATAATAATTTAATTTTTCCTAGTGTTAACGGTGGTTATATTAACAGTGGCAATTTTAGTCAAGATGTATTTAAAATCGTAATTCAAGGATTAATTAAAGATGGATTTGTCAAAGAATACTTGCCATTTTATGATCAGCGACATACCCTTATTACTCATTTAGTACGATCGGGTAAAGTTGACATAAAAACAATATCATCACTTGTTGGTAATAGTGTACCAACATTAATTAAAAATTACTTAGCAGTAGATGAAAGTTTAGAATTACCAGAGTTGTTTTAACCCATTCCTAAAATAATCATTGATTATTTTTAATATCCCTATTCCGTAATGGTTTAGGGATATTTTTTTATTAGGACTCTCACTATGTACACCTTAACGAGCAAAGAGAAAGGACACTTGATGATGATTGATAATCCCTCTAAAATGTACTCTAATTGAGGTTTAAATTGAATCAAGGTACATTACTCAGGAAATAAGATTAAAAGCTAAATAACAACGGTTAACTAGCGATACGATAATCTAATTTTAAATAATCAAACATTCTGTCAATATCACTATCAGTTAATTGATTAAAAGATTTATATTTTGTACCTAATAGAGTATTGATAAATTGAAGTTGAACTTTTTTGATTTTAGTGCAATGGTTAACTGATAATTCATCCCTGATTAACATAATCGCTTCATTACAGTCTTTTTGATTTTTTTCTTTATTAGTATCATCATTAAAATTATTAAGACAAACATAATACTCTTTTTCACACACACTGTCTTGATCCGTTTTTTCCTCACACACACCCTGATCCATTTCTTGATCCATTTGATCCGTTTTATTTAACGAATTTTCAATACTTTCAGGTACATGATCCGTTTTTTGTCTGAATGGATCAATGGGGTGATCCATTATTGATCCATTATCTGATCCATTATTTGATCCATTATTGATCCATTCTTGATCCGTTTTTATAACGTAGTATGGTTTCTGTTTTCCGCCTAATCTTTCAATTTTGCCATTAGTGATTAATGTTCTAATTGCTCTTTCAAGAGTTTTTATATTAGCTTGAGTTTTAATTAGTAAATCTTTCTTAGTATTGATACCTGATTTAATCAATTCTGGTATTAATTTCTCTAATGTTTTACTCACTGGTAAATCATTTTCAATGACAGTATTTTGTATTTCTGGATCATCATTAATTAGATTAAAACTATGAAATTGATCATCAAACTCTAATAGAAATTTCTTAGGAGAGCATCTACCAGTGATACTTAATTTGACTCTTTCACTGCCGTTAATGTCGTTAACATTATCTAATACCCAAGTTGAATGACATAGTGCTGGTATCGCAGTAGAACCCCTAGACTTAGCAGTTGCTTTATTCTCTTTATTCTTAGTAGCATGATGAATTAATATAATTGTTGCGTCATTATCCATCGCTATTTTTTTCATCTTTAATAATGGTTCTGCAATAGATGAATCATTCTCATTATAAGTACCATTATTAATACTTTTAAGTGAATCAATCAGAATCAAACTAGGTTTAGTTTCATCTACCCAGATTTCAAAATCTTTGATATTTTCATCATCTAAATTAAAATCATTGATTATGTTAACTCTTTCATCAAAACGTCCTAATCTAACCGCTATTCTAGGATCACTTTCTGCTTGTGTTTCATCACACTGAATCAACAATACATTTTTATTTTTTTGATTAATTTTATAGCCTAAAAATTCTTCCTCATTGATTAAACTACCAATTAAATCATAAGCTAATAAAGACTTACCAACTTTAGGTAAAGCTATAATCTGAATCATATTACCTTTAGGTAAAATATCAGGAATAATAAAATAATCGTCAGTGAATTTAGGATCAATTGTCTTAGGATTAAGTTTTCTTAATTTACTCAATGCTGATTGTTTTCTAGTATCTTCTTGTAATTGTGCTACATCCTTGCAATTAATACTTGTAATCGTGCTACATTGTTTAACTTTAGGAGTAAAATCAATCATTTTTAAGTCATTATAATTATCATTAATATAAGACTCAAAATTATCTTTTAAAGTCTCATTATCTGTTAATGGTAGTGATTTAGAATAATCAGCAAAATCATCACCTTTATTAGCTTTAGGATAGATATTTTCAATAGGTACAATTAAGCATTCAATACCATGTTTAGTACATAATTCTCTAAATTTGATAGCCTTATCTTTTCCTGTTTTATCATTATCAGCAATATAAATAATACCTTTAGCTTTTGATGATTTGAATGTTTGTACAAGTGTATCAAATACTCTGATATTTTTCTCTAAATTACCACTAGCTGATCCTAAAATAGCAGTGCTAATAATTCCTCTTGACAATCCATATTCACAAGCCTTTTCACCTTCATGAACTAAAATATATTTACCGTTACAACATTCACTAGAAAGCAAAAATGATTTATATGGATAAATAGATATTTTTTCATTTTCTAATAACCCTTTATTATGCCAATTACCATAATCATCTTGATATTTTAGATAAAAGTTCTTTTCCCCATTTTTATCTAAAACTCGATCAACTTTGATATTGCCAGAATAATCAATGATTATTTTATGAGGTTCTCCTTTAGCCTTAGCTTGATCCTCACTCTCATATTGAGCGATCGTCTTTTTAGCCAATAAGGCGTAATCATTGCAAAAAGCTATCTCAATGCGGTTATTTTCTGTCATAATAGTAATTAACTAATTGTTTTGTCGGAATCTACTGTTACAAGTATTTCCCGTACGTTTTGGGGTAACGTAAACCCTATTTTTCGTAATTCAAATTATAGCCTAAATTGGCTATTTTTTATTATAAATTAAATTTGATTTTATTGCTATAATCTATACAAGTAAAGCTAGATAAAATAAAATTTAAAGATGACTGAAAACAATCCTAATGTATCGGTATCATTCAGAATTGACCGAAAAATGTATGAAAATTTTAAGGATAGATGTAAAGCAAATAAGCAAACTGCTACACAAGTGCTAGAATCATTGATTTTTGATTATCTACAATTCCCTGATAAGGATAAACAAGATTTAATAAAACAACTAAGAAAAGACTTTTTGGCGATCGCTAAAGAAAGTAACAAAATCTTAACTGAAAATCTTGAAGTATATTTAGATAAGATTAAAACACTTGAAAAGGAAAATATGATGCAAAAAGGTGAAATTGAAGTATTGAGAAGAATGCTTAAGGAAAATTAAATATTCATTTTAAGCTATCTAAAAGCCCTCTTATTTGATAGTTTTTAACTTAAAGTACGTTTTCCAGTGAAAGCCTGTAAACAACGCAAATAAGCGTCAATATCCTAAGAGTTAATCTTATCAATTTTTCCATCATTGAAAGTTAGAGAGTAAACAGAATACTAACTAATCAACTGTTACAGTAGAAAAGAGAGTAAATGTATTTATTGATGACGATATAATATAAATTGCTCACTAATCTACTGTTACACATGAAAGGACATAACTTAAATAGCTTAAAAGCATTAATACCTAATAAATCAAAATGGAATAATTCAGAGACAGTAATAATTAGAGTACCTAAAATACTCAAAAACGAGATATTAAATTATGCTAAAAAGTTAGATAATAACCATGTTAATAATGATTATAACTCTACTGTTACATTAGAATTGAAGAAAATATTAGCTAAGATTAACGCTAAAGAAAAAGGTTATAAAAGTAATGGAAGCGGTCAACTAATTGCTGATTTAAGAGAATTAATATCAATGTAAGCGTTGCGAATTGTTGTTGTAGATGTTAACTTTCAAGAAAGATCTATTTTGGCAATGAGCATTTGAAAATAATCAATGATCATAGGGTAAAATCAGGGTAAATCTGATTTATCCTTTAACATAACCTAAATTAAAAATCTTAATAATTGGCTAGAGCCATTGATTTTTAAGAGGTAGGGCATTAAGCCATCTATCGGACTCGAACCGATGACCTACTGATTACAAATCAGTTGCTCTACCAACTGAGCTAAGATGGCATTTTTGCAGTGTTATTCTACTGCCTTGACTATTATAACTAATTCTATTGGGAGTTTGTCAAGGTTATAATAGGTAAAATTTCAGCGATAAAATTAAATAACTCTTGACTACTCTACCCGAAGACTTTAACGATGATAACTGGATTGATGAAGAAGACGATTCTTTATCTCCAGAAAATAAGGAACAAAAATATTATTCCTCTCCGAAACTGCAATCATATCAGTTCAAGCCAGCAACGATCGCGTTGGTAGAAAGTGCCTTTTTAGCTAGTACAGCTAGTCTAATTTGGTTAATTGATTATTATTTTCGTTTAGGCCCTTTTTTGAAAATGCTTTTTCCTTTACCTATTGCTTTAATTTACCTACGTCGTGGTCAACGAGCATCTATAATTACTACGATTGTCTGTGGTTTATTACTAGGTATTTTAATGGGGCCACCTCGTAGTATTATTTATGTTATACCTTATGGCTTAATGGGTATTCAACTAGGCGCACTATGGCGCAACGGAGTGAATTGGTATCTCTCGATTTTTATAGGCAGTTTTATTGGTTGCTTTGGGTTTTTCTTTCGTTTTTGGTTATTTTCTATACTGCTAGGAGAAGACTTATGGGCTTATGTTATCAGTCAGGTAACAAGTTTAGCAGATTGGATTTTCTTGAAATTAGGCATTATCGCCGAGCCTAATATTATCACAATTCAAATTTTAGCGGTGGTTGTAGTATTAGTTAATAATTTGATTTACACTTTAACTGTTCATTTGGTAGGATTATTGATGTTCGATCGACTAAATAACCCTATTCCTCGTCCTCCCCAATGGTTAAAAGTTATTTTAGATTATGAATAAGAATAAGATAATAAAGGGTAAACCATCATTAATTATCAATCACTCACCCTAAAGGTTAAACTAACAAAAGAAAACGTAAACTTAGACGGTAATTAAAATTTATGCCTTGGTTTCATCCAGTTTTAGCAATGGCTTCAGAAGAACAAACAGCAGATGCTTCTTTGATTTTAGCCGGTGTTTTATTAAGTCTCGTCGTAATCTATTTTGCCAGTAAGCTAGGAGGAGAATTATGTTCTCGAATTAATCTTCCAGCTGTGTTAGGAGAATTAGTTGGAGGTGTGGTAATTGGAGTATCTGCTTTCAAGTTATTGGTATTTCCTGAAGGGGGTTTAGGCGCTGAGGATTCTCTTATTATTCAATTATTACAAACTACCGCTAACCTCGCTCCGGGTACAGAAGAAGTAACTTTTCATACCATGAGTGAAGTAATTGAAATTCTCTCAGAGTTGGGAGTAATTATCTTACTTTTCGAGATTGGTTTAGAATCTGATTTGAAAGAATTAATTAGAGTAGGCCCTTCGGCGGCGATCGTTGCTACCGTTGGAGTAGTTGTACCCTTTCTATTAGGTGCACTAGGATTAATTTATATTTTTCATCTTCCCACCGTACCAGCCGTGTTTGCAGGTGCCGCCCTAACAGCTACAAGTATTGGCATCACAGCAAAAGTATTAGCCGAATTAGGCAAATTAAGTTCTACCGAAGGACAAATTATCATTGGTGCGGCCGTATTAGATGATATTTTAGGAATTATTGTTTTAGCCGTCGTTGCCAGTCTTGCCAAAACCGGTGAAATTCAAGTTAGTCAAATTATTTATTTGGTAATAGCCGCCGCCACTTTCTTAATTGGAACTATTTTAATTGGCCGTTTGATTAGTCCTTGGTTAATCGGTATGGTTAATGAAATGAAAACTAGGGGCAGTATTTTAATTGTGGGCTTAATTTTTGCCTTCATTTTAGCTTATATCGCTAATGTAATTCAATTAGAAGCAATTTTAGGAGCTTTTGCGGCGGGTTTAGTATTAGCGGAAACCGAGAAACGTAAAGAATTAGAGAAACAAATTATTCCTGTTGCTGATGTCTTTGTACCCATTTTCTTTGTCTGTGTGGGGGCGAAAACTGATTTAAGTGTCTTAAATCCTGCAATTCCTAGTAACCGAGAAGGATTAATTATTGCTTCGTTTTTAATAGTTGTGGCGATCGTAGGTAAAGTAGTTACAGGCTTTACTGTTTGGGGACAAGAAAAAGTTAACAAATTAGCGATCGGGGTTGGTATGATACCTAGAGGAGAAGTTGGTTTAGTATTTGCCGGAGTAGGCTCTGCTAGTGGTGCATTATCTCCAGCAACGGATGCGGCCATTATCGTGATGGTAATTACCACTACCTTTATCGCACCTCCTTTACTTAAGGCTGTATTTAAAGACGAGCCTTTGGAGACGGAAACAAAGACTACTTAGGGATTAAAAGTTAGGAGTTAGGAGTTAGGAGTTAGGAGTTAGGAGTTAGGAGTTAGGAGTTAGGAGTTAGGAGTTAGGAGTTAGGAGTTAGGAGTTAGGACAAGTATAATACAAATTAATATATTTAACTAAGTTTTATGTTTGAATAACTACAAACTTGTTGTAACTATTTACTATTTTGTTACATCTGTGAATTTTTTTGCTAATAAATCAATTCCTGTAATCGCTGTTCCCACGACTACGGAAAAACAGCCTAAATCAAGGGCTTTTCTCACTTCTTGGGGTGTTTTGACTCCCCCCTCACAAATAATTGGTTTATCGATGGTTTTAATCAGTTTATCAATAAATTCAAAGTTAGGTGGGATCAAATCTTGTGTTGCTTCTGTATAACCGTAAAGAGTCGTACCAATAAAATCCGCTCCTGCTTTCTGGGCTTCGATCGCATTTTCGAGGGTGTCAATATCTGCCATAACGGGCTTACCTAAATTCTCTTTAATGTTGGCGATAATTTCAGCCATATTTTCCCCATTAGGACGATTTCTCAGAGTAGCATCAATAGCAATAATATCTGCACCTGCCTCACTTACTGCGATCGCATCTTCAAAACGAGGAGTAATATAAACAGAAGAATTAAGCCCCATTTGCTTCCATAAACCGATAACAGGAATATCCGGTAATAATTTTTTTACGGCTTTGATGTGGCTTGGACTATCAATTCTTAAACCTTTTGCGCCTTGATTAACACAGGCTTTGGCGATCGCTGCTATGATATTTGGATTATGCAAAGGTGAGTCGCTGGGTGCTTGACAGGAAATAATCAGATTCGATTTTAATGTTTCGATCATAAAAAATTAGCTAAAAGTTTTTGATAAGAATAGAAAATTTAATGTAAGTTTTTCCACAATAGCTATTATAAATTAATGAAAATAATAACTAAAATGTTTATGCAACAGTATATTAAGTGAATTATCAGAAATTTATTTATACTTTATCCATTATCATCCCTGTTTATAATGGTGGTGAATCTTTTTATCATTGTCTATTAAGTGTTAAAAAATTTGCCCCTCCAGATACAGAAATTATTATAGTAGCTGACGGGGATACTGACGGTTCAAGAAAATTAGCTCAAGAATTTACCTCTAAAATAATTATAAACGATCGTCCTTTAGGCCCAGCAAATGCGAGAAATTTAGGTGCTAAAATTGCCAAAGGAGATCTACTTTTTTTCTTGGATGCTGATGTTTCCATTAATGAACAAACTATCCCAAATATTCAACAATTTTTTGCTACAAATCCGAACAAAATAGCTTTAATTGGTTCTTATGATGATCAACCCGGGGCGAATAATTTTTTGTCCCAATATAAGAATTTATTTCATCATTATACCCATCAACAAGGAAAAGAAAACGCATCAACTTTTTGGGGGGCTTGTGGTGTTATTAAACGAGATATTTTTGAAAAAATAGGAGGTTTTAACGAAAGTTATAAATTACCTTCAGTAGAAGATATTGAGTTAGGTTATAGATTAATAAATGCTGGATATAAAATTAATTTAGTTAAAGATATTCAGGTTAAACATTTGAAAAAATGGGGAGTAATTACTCTCTTAAAAGCTGATATTTTTCAACGGGCTATTCCTTGGACTATTTTATTATTAAAATATGGTAATGTGGTTAATGATCTTAATCTAAATTGGACGAACAGAGTAAGTATTTTACTTCTTTATAGTTTTCTAATTTTAACTTTATTCTTATTAAAACTTAAATTTATTTATCTGATTCTGTTAATAATAATTATTATTTTATTAATAGTTAATAGAAAATTTTATGATTTTTTGTACACAAAGAAAGGGTTATTTTTTACTTTAAAAGCTATTTTTTGGCATTGGTTTTACTATTTATACGGTGGTTTTGGTTTTGGTTTAGGAGTAATTTTATTTAGATTCAAAAATGTTAATTAAATTTTTTAAAATAATAAATTTTACACAAAAGTTGAATATTTTATCTGTTATTTTATCATTAATAAGTATAGTTTATCTTATTAAGGGTTTTTATTCTTTATTTCCCACTAATAAAGAACACATTGATTTATTTTTTCGTTGGCAAGAACAACAATATATTTATCACGGATATTATCCTTATTTTGCAAGAAAAGGTAGTAATTTAGTAATCGAAAATATAGGAGCGATCGATTCTGGTGGTTATCTTCCTTGGTCATTTTTTAGCGGATTTTTATTTTTTCCCCCTATTTCTTATCCTTTAACTCGTATATATCATATTGTTCTTAATCTTATTTGTTTAAGTATTTTAGGTTTATTTGCTTATAATTTAGGTAAAAATTATCATCAATCCTATAGTTTATTTGCCCTAGCATCTGTTTTGGCAATTAGCAGTAATTCTACAACTATTTCTCATGGTCAATATGGTTTAATTATTAATGCTTTTCTGATTATTTTTTATATAATGCTTCAAAGAAATAAAAATATTTGGGCAGGTTTATTTTTAGGAATAGCTATGACAAAACCTAATATTTCAGCTTTTTATTTTTTGATTCCTCTCAGTCAAAAGAGATTTAAAACTATCTTCGTTTTCTTAATTTATATTATTTTTGGAACTCTTTATATTTTAAAGAAAACTAATACTCATTTATGGTTAATATTAACAGATATTTTTAAACAATCTAATTTTTTTACAGCACAAGGTAACTCCTTAGTTAATCTATTTTTACCCTTGGGAATCTCCCCTAATAATGCTACGATTATTTTAGGAATGTTGGGGATAATAATTTGTTTGACTGTTTTTTATTTCTACCGTAATTATTCTTTATTAACTCTATTTGCGATCGCATCTATCATGGGGAGAGTTTGTTTTTATCATTTAATTTACGATAATGTGATGATGGTTTTTTTGTTATTAGCATTATTAGAATTAACTTTTAAAAATCCTCATAAATTAAATATTATAGTGTTATCAATAGTAGGAATAACGTTATGGATTCCTGCGAAAGCAGTTAATTTATTTCCTTTTTATGAGTATAAGATACAGTTTATTATTTGGATTTTAGCGGGTGTTTATTTATTAATAGCTCAAAAAAAATCATAAAAATTATGAACTCAAAGTAGCCAAGCCAAAATTATTTACTGATCAGGTTTTAATTCTCTAAGAAATTAAGAATATTGCTCTCTTTGAACAGAATAAAACTCTACAATTTTTTGCTTTTAATAATTTTGCTCTTTATCGTCTTCACTTTTTACATTTTTGAAAGATTAGCTGAACTTGGCTATGAAAGTAATAATTTAACGGGGCTTCTTTGAATAAAGTTAAAGATTTTAAAAATCAAATAGGGGGTGAACTAATTACAAATTGGACAGTAATAAAACCGCTCCATTCTAGTTATCGTATATATCGAAAATTGACTTTAAAAGATTAAAATAAGAAAGAAAAATATCAAGACTAAACACAAATGGTTAAACTAATTAACAATTTATTTATCCCTAAAAAATTATCACGAAATTTTCCTGAGAAAAAAATTAGAATCCGAACATTTAGATACAGCTTTTTGCACTCAAATAATAATAGGAGTATTATTAACTTTAATTAGTTTTTTTCTAGCTGATTCGATCGTAAATATATCCTTATCAAGGTTATAATAAATTCTATTTAACAAGTATGATTTATGGTGGAATTGGAGATGTTAATATTAGCGATATTCGTAAACTAATAACTTATCTTACTATTAAAAATGATGTCTTAACAACTATTTCCTATGATCAAGAAAAAATTATCAAATATTTGGGGTAAAAATAATGATTATTGTAGTTTGTTTAGATTCTGCTGATCCTGATTTAATTTCTACTTGGTTAGATGAGGGAAAACTCCCTTTTTTACAATCGTTAAAAGACAAAGGAATTTGGAGTAAAGTTAACTCTTTAGCTAGTCTTCTTTCTGATGCACCTTGGTCATCTTTTCATACTGGAGTTTCTCCGGGTAAACATGGTTATTATAATTTTCAAAGGTTAGAAAAGGGAACTACTAATATTATTAGAGTAAATGCTCGATCGCATTGTAAATACTTGCCTTTTTGGCATAAATTTCATCAAAATAATCAAAAAATAGCAAGTTTTGATTTCCCAAAAACTTTTCCTTTAGAGAATATTAATGGTGTTCAAATAACAGGATGGGGTGAAGAATATCCTATGATTCCTGCTTATTCAATTCCTGAAGATAAAGTAAAAGAAATTACTCGTCTTTTCGGTAAATATCGCCACCCAAAAGAAATAATTAATCCTAAATTTATTAGTCAAGAAAAACGTCGTTATAATTTATTACTTTCTAATTTAAAACAAAAAACTAAAGCTGTAAAATGGCTACTTGAACAAGATAATTATGATTTATTTTTAGCTTCTTTTGGGGAAATTCATTATGGCAATCATTTCTTTTATCATGATTATAATACTCAACATTGGGCTTATAATGCTCAAAGAGCTAAACATTTTCAATCGGCTTTACCTAATCTTTATAGTCAATTAGATCGAGGTTGTGAGGAAATTCTCAAAGATGTGGATGAAGATGCAACTATTTTTGTGGTTTCAGTTCATGGCATTAGTCCTTATTATGGTGGTAATCACCTTATATCTGAAATTATGGAGAAATTTGGTTGGCAGGTTAAACCAGATTCTCAAATTAAAGAAACAAATATAACCGGTTGGGAAAAATTATTAGAAACTCCATGGAGTCAAAAACTGAGAAATATAATTCCCCAAGATATTAGAAGTTTTATTAACGATCGCCTTATACCCACTACAATACACGATCGATTACAAAATTACCAGTTTAATAAAAGTATTAATTGGCAAGAAACGAGAGCTTTTTTCTTAGACATTCATTTTCAAGGTTTTATTCGTATTAATCTCAAAAATAGAGAACCAAATGGTATTGTTGAACGAGGAGAGGAGTATAATTCCCTTTGTGAAGAAATCATCACTGAACTTAAATTATTAGTTAATCTTGATACTAATAAACCTGCTATAGAAGAAATTTATCATGTTTCTCAATTGGTGCAAGGAGAGAGTATTGAAGAATTACCAGATATTGTGTTTAAGTGGGTAGAAGATCAAGAAATTAAGCAACTTTATCATCCCAAATTAGGTTTAATTTCGGCTCCTGCACCTCCTCGACGTAAAACGAACCATCGGGGAAAAGGATTTTTGTTAGCTGTAGGTAAACATATTAATCCCTATGCCCAAATATCAGAAATTAATGTCCTTGATTTTGCTCCAACTTTACTGTATTTATTAGGACAAAGTATTCCTGAATATATGGAAGGAAGAATTTTAGAAGAAATGATCGATCGTCAATTTAAAGAGAATAATCCGATTAAATATGAAAGTTTTAGTGACGGGTGCAACAGGTTTTGTCGGTGGTAATTTAACAGAACAACTTTTAAAAAGTGGCTACCAAGTTAAAGTTATTGCCCGAAAACCTGAACTGATCAAAAATGAACAAATAGAAGTGGTAACAGGAGATATTACCGATCAAAAAATAATTGATCAAGCTGTTGATGGTTGTCAACAAATTTATCATTTAGCGGGTAAAACCAGTCGCTCTCAATCTTCCCGTCAAGATTTTTGGCAAACAAATGTAGAAGCAACTCGTAATTTAGCTGAAAAAGCGATGGAAGCTAAAGTCGAAAAGTTTATTTATGCCAGTAGTGCTGGAGTTTATGGTATTAATTCTTGCAACATGGTTAATGAAAAAAGTCCTACTGATCCTAATACTATTTATCGTCGCACGAAATTAGCCGGAGAAAAAATCTTACTTTCTTATTATCAAGAAAAAGGATTACCTGTAGTTATCGCTCGTCTTAGTAGCATGGTAGGAAAAAATGCTTTAAATTGGTTAGGATTAACCAAAGCGATGTCAAAGACACGCGGAGCGCACGCAACTCAAAATTTTCAATTATTAGGATCAGGTAATAACGAATTTAATCTAATTCACATTAAAGATGCCGTGAGAGCATTGCAACTTTGTGGAGAAATATCTCAAAGTACAGGAAATTGTTACTTAATTGGCTCAAAAAATGCCATAACTTTACGAGAATTTATTACCTTGATTGCCAAAAATTTAGGCGTTAAATTTCCTCAAGAAAACAAGTTTACTTTACCTTTTGAAATATTATTAACTATATCACAAATTTTACATCAAACTTTCAGAATTGAAATGCCTTTAGCTCATCGTTATGAATTGTTTTTAAGTTCTCGAATTTTGGACATTACTAAAGCTGAAACTGAATTAGGATTTGTACCGCAATTTTCCTTAGAAGAAGGTGTAATGGAAATGATCCAAAGCTTTAAAAATAATGGTTATCTATGAAAATTTTATTAATTAATGATTATGCTACCCCCACAGGAGGAGCTGAAATAAGTACCTTAACTTTAAGAGATTTATTATGTCAAAAAGGTCATGATGTACGTTTATTTTCAAGTTCAGTGCAAATTTCGGGACAAAAACCCTTAGCTGATTATTATTGTTTTGGTACAACTTCAAGGTTTAGAACTCTACTTCAGACAGTTAATATTTTCGCATGGTTTCGTTTGCGCCAAGTTTTAAAGGAATTTAAACCCGATGTAGTTCATGTTATTTTGTTTTTAACTCAACTTTCGCCCTTAATTTTGCCTTTACTGAAAAATATTCCTTGTTTACTACAAGTCGTTTGGTATCGTTCAATTTGTCCATTAGGTACAAAAAGATTACCCAACAATTCCATTTGTCAGGTTAAAGTTGGTAAACCTTGTTATGTTAATCACTGTTTACCTTTAAAAGATTTTTTACCTTTAATGTTACAGATGAAACTGTTAGAATCATGGCATTTTGTTTTTGATTTAATTGTTGCTAATAGTGATTATGTGAAAACAGTTTTTGAAAAGGAAAATATTAAGGTTTCAGATGTAATTTATCACGGAGTTCCAAAACGGGAAATTCGATCGAATTTATCATCAATACCTCTAGTTGGTTTTGCCGGGCGTTTAGTACCAGAAAAGGGTGTAGATTTATTAATTAGAGCCTTTAATCAAGCAATTAAAGTTGTTCCTAACGCTCAATTACTAATTGCTGGTAGTGGTTCAGAGGATAAGAATTTAAAGAATTTAATCAAAGAATTAAACTTAAATTCATCCGTGCAAATGTTAGGTTATATTCCTCAAAAAAAATTAGCTTCTACATTTAATCAAGTTTGGTTACAAGTTGTACCTTCCTTGTGGGCAGAACCTTTTGGCATGGCGGCAGTAGAAGCCATCATCTCTGGTATTCCTGTCATTGCAAGTAAAACTGGTGGTTTACAAGAAATTATCGAAGATGGTATTACTGGAATACTAATTTCTCCTGGAGATGAACAGGCTTTATCTTCTGCTTTAATTAAACTACTAACTAATGATGATTTAACAAAAAAAATGGGAAAAGCGGCTCAAAAAGTTGCTTTAACTAAATTTACAGAAGAAATAATGATCGATAAATTTTTTACAATTTACAATAAATTACTCAATAACAATTAGGGTGTGCTGAAAAAGTATGAGTGATGAGGAGTAGGTATTAGATTCATTTTTGACTATTCCAATTAATTGATTTAATCAATTTTTTTTACCTAATTCCTAATTCCTAATTTCTAATACCTTATCTTATACAATAATTTTATATCGAACTCAGGTAATTATTTAATCGTTTAATTTAAGATCTCTTAAAGAGTTAATATCAATTTCGATCGAAGGCCCCATAGAAGAAGAAACATAAACACTACGCCAATAACGACCTTTCGCTCCCGAAGGACGCTGACGATCGACGGTTTCTTGTATTGCTTTTAAATTAGATAATAAATCCTCCGCAGAAAAAGAAGATTTACCAAATAAGACATGAACAATACCAGTTCGATCGGCACGAAATTCTAATTTTCCAGCTTTAAACTCATTAATCGCACCAGCTAAATCAGTGGTAACAGTACCACCTTTAGGAGAAGGCATTAAACCTTTAGGACCTAAAGCACGTCCTAATTTAGCAATTTTGGGCATCATATCAGGGGTAGCAATTAACACATCGAAATCCATCATTCCTTTTTGAATTTCATCGATTAAATCTTCCTCACCAACTATATCCGCACCAGCAGACTTAGCTTCTTTTACTTGCTCACCTCTGGTAATTACCGCCACTCTGACAGTTTGCCCCGTTCCTTTAGGTAAACTAACAGTAGTTCTTAATTGCTGATCGGTATATTTAGGATCAATACCTAAGCGGATATGAACTTCTGCCGTTTCATCAAATTTAGCTGTTGCAGTTTCCTTTAACAATTCCAACGCTTCCAAAGGCTGATAGGCTTTGGTTTCCACCTTAGCTAAAGCCTCTTTAAATCTACGACTTACTTTTTTACTCATTTTAAGTTATGTATCTCCTTGGGTAAACTAACGAAGTAAATACCTCTCCCCAGAATAAAATTACTTTTATATTCAGCGATAAGGATTCGTGGGTAATAATTTAGTTGATAATTAATCAACTACGGTAACACCCATATTACGGGCAGTTCCAGCAATAATCTTCATGGCCGCTTCAATGTCATTAGCATTTAAGTCTGGCATTTTTGTTTGAGCAATTTCTTGTAATTGAGCTTTAGTAATTTTCGCTACTTTATTACGATTAGGTTCTTTTGAACCACTTTTAATACCTACAGCAGTTTTGATTAACTCAGAAGCTGGAGGAGTTTTAAGAATAAAGGTAAAACTACGATCTTCAAAAACAGAAATTTCTACAGGAATAATCATCCCTACTTGATTGGCGGTTTTGGCGTTATATTCTTTACAGAATGCCATAATATTCACACCGTGTTGCCCTAAAGCAGGACCAACCGGAGGCGCGGGGTTTGCCTTGCCCGCAGTTAAAGCTAATTTGATTAATGCAACGACTTTTTTTGCCATTGTTAAAGTTTCCTTTTATCCTTGTTTTTCTACTTGATTAAATTCCAATTCTACGGGAGTGTCACGCCCAAAAATTGATAATAAAGCCTTGAGTTTGCTTCTTTCGGTACTAACCTCAATTACTTCTCCGGCAAAATCTTTAAAGGGCCCAGACAGTACGAGAATTTGATCTCCCACCTGCATATCAATTTTGACCACAGGTTCGGCATCTTCCATTTGTTTGAAAATGCGATCGACTTCAGAAGGGGATAATGGCATGGGTTTAACATGACCTCGTCCTCTACCAACTGCCCGTCTTTGTTCTGCTCCTACAAAATTAATTACGTTAGGAGTACCTTTAACCATCTGCCAAGCATCATCATCTAAGATCATTTCTACTAGCACATAGCCGGGTAAGACTTTTTCTTCGCCACTATAGCGACTACCATCTTTGCGAACTTTGACCGTTGGACTTTGAGGGATTCTTACTTGTAAGACTCGATCGCCTAAATCAAAACTATTAACTCGTTGTTCGATGTCAGTTTTGACTTTTTTTTCGCATCCAGCACCTACCTGTACTACATACCAACGAGGTTTTCCCACCGCCCTTTTCGGGGTTGATTCCGACTCATTTTCTGGAGTAAAAGTCATCAAAACACCTTCCCAGCCGCCCAGCCAAACACTTTATCTACTAGATAAATTAGAGTAGCAACTAATGTTACCATAAGTATTACTGCTACGGACTCACTGAGTAACTGTTGACGGGAAGGCCAAACCACTTTGGCTAATTCTTGCTTTGTTTCCTCGACAAAATTAGCATTATTGGCATTGTTATTCTCAGTATCGGACTGACTAACATTTTTAGCCTTGACAGTTTCTTTATTTGTCACGATAATTTCCTCATTAATAGACGTTTTTTCTGGGTCGATAAATCAGACACCACTATAATTCTCTATTATAGAGTTTGTTAACCATCTATTTTTCTTGTGGTCAGACCAACACGCCCTAGAGGACTTGAACCCCTGACATTCGGTTTTGGAGACCGACGTTCTACCAACTGAACTAAGGACGTATATTTTAATACTATAACGAGTTGGGTTAAATTTTGTCAAGTTTGTTACTTGATTTAACTTTTTTATAGCTAGTTGGAACTTCACGGCAAGAAATTGGGTAACACCCTAGAGAAACTATTTTTTTGTGGTGGTTTTTCCTTCCACAGGACGATCGAAACGTTGTTTAATGCGGGTAGCTTTACCAACTCTATCTCTGAGATAGTAAAGTTTTGCTCGTCTGACTTTACCACGACGGATTACTTGAATGTTAGCTACTACGGGAGAATGAATCATGAAGACTCTTTCCACACCAACACCTTGAAAAACTCGTCTCACGGTAATCGTTTCGTTAATACCGCCATTACGCATAGCGATAATTGTACCCTCGAAGGGTTGTACTCTTTCTTTACCACCCTCTTGAATGCGGACACCGACTTTAATGGTGTCACCAACATTTATGGAGGGTAATGAACTTTTGTCTTTCAGATATTCAGCCTCGATCGACCGAATTATCGCATTTGCATTTATAGACATGGAGATTTATTGCTTGAAAACTCACAATTCTCTATCATAACTTTTATCTGATTTCCTTGTCAATAGAAAATAGTTAAGAATCAAACAGTTTAACTATTTCACCTCAGTTCGAGATCAAATTATCGGCGAACAATAGGGAAAAGGGAACTATCATAACTTTATTGATACTAAAGGTAATCTAGTTAGCGTAGCGTAAAAACAGTAATTTCTGGTCGGCAATTAAATCGAATATAGGGATAAGCCATACCAACCCCTCTATTGGTGTATTGAATCATGTCTCTAACTTTATATAAACCTTGTGTATATATGCGGCCATGAGGAGGTAATAAAGGAGCTCCGAAAAAAGGAATACGAACTTGTCCACCGTGGGAATGGCCTGATAATTGTAACTGAAAGCGATGAGTAAAAGAACTTCTTTTTGCATAATCTGGTTCATGAACTAAGAGAATATTCACTCCTTTATCGGGCAATTTTTTTAATATTGGTTTTAATTTATCTTTGCTAAAAGAGACACTATCAACTCCTGCAATATTAAGAATACCAGTATTTTTTTTAAAGGTATAAATTTCATTTTTTAAATTAATAATATTACTATCTTTTAAGGCTTGTTCAACTAAAGTTACGTCGGTGGCATAATCATGATTACCTAATACTGAAAAACTTTTATATTTAGGAGTTAGTTTTTTTAGGGTTCTAGTTAATATTTCTTGATCTTTGACAAAAGAATGAGTTGTTACTTCAGAATCAATAAAACCTAATTTATGTAATAATTTTTTAGATAAAGATAACGGTTTTCTTTTTTCTAAAGAGACAAAACTTCCATCTATTCTTTCTACATAAGTGGTATTTTGAGAGAAAAAATCTCCAGTAAGAAAAACGATGTCAGGAGATTGTTTATTAACTAATTCTATGATATTTTTTAGTCTTTTTTCTGTCATCCAATCGTTGATATGAATATCAGTAATTTGTACTATTTTCCAACCTACAAATTCTTGATCTAAATTAGGTAAACTAAGTTCAATATTTTTAATTTCTATCCACTGAGGTTCTATTTGATAAATGTAAATCAAAAAACCTAATACACTTAAAGTGAGCATTAGAAAAAATATTATCAATAATTTAAAAAGTTTTAAAAGAATTTTAATTAAATATCTCACCATAGAATTAGATA
Source organism: Geminocystis sp. NIES-3709 (assembly GCF_001548115.1). Lineage (GTDB taxonomy): Bacteria > Cyanobacteriota > Cyanobacteriia > Cyanobacteriales > Cyanobacteriaceae > Geminocystis. Next base: position 3,645,992 of record NZ_AP014821.1, read on the forward strand.
GGACGAAAGCTACAATTATTTATACAATCTTGTTGGTTTGTTCGTCCTTCCAGTGTAACCTAAATCAAATTTGATCAAAAAAATACATTTGTGCATAATTTTATTTACATTCAGAATATCGTAGTATGCTACAATACAGGATCAAAATTTATCTTCAAAATATTTTAATTCATGAACGCCATAATCAGTTTTTATTAATAGTTTTTGCCGTTGATTTTACTTTAATTACTTCCACATAACGAAGGATTTTTTCTTTTATTTTAAACCCTTGACGGACAATTTTTGTTACGGTTCGATTCGATCGGGTATATCCTCTCTTTCCTCTCGATCGACTACCTGACAGATGCTAAAATTAGGTATATCCCCATTAAACTCGATTTTTTCTACACCCCGACGAGACAAAATAGTTAGTAATTTTCCTGCATACTAGCGGTAAATTTGGGCAATCTCTTAAAGGCTTTTAGGTTTAAATTTTCGGCATTGCTGAATTAAGGTAAGCTAAGACGCATTTAACTTACATTGATTAATTCACCCTTATTCTTAAATTTTTTACTCCAATTAATTACTAAACCTCCTTCATTTAATAAGTAATTTACTGTTTTTTCTAGCTGTTCTTTATTTTCAAAGTTTCTATAAGCTATATATTCCTTTGCCGAATGCCACACTAATTCTATTAAGTTATAATCTGGACTATATACCGGTAAATATTCTAGTCTTATATTCGGTAGATTTTTTTCTATTTTTTCTACTATTTCCTTTTTTTTATGGAAACTTGCGTTGTCTAATATTATGATTATTTTCGGACCACATTCTTTAAAATCTTTTTCATCATTTCCCTTACTTACCCATTCATTTTTTATTTCTTCCCATAACTTTTTTAATTGTTCACAAAACGTTTCTGAATCACCTTTTTTTATTACAAAACATCTTCTTTTTTTATCCGAATATCTTATTCCTCCCATGATATTTACTCTTCCTCTTCTTCTTTCTCCCTTCACCTTTTTTCTTTTTCCTTTTTTCGTCCATGTTTTTCTTCTTATCACCCTTAAACTAAAACCACATTCATGAGGGGCTGTGTGGCGAATTTAGTTCGCCACTTTAAACGCCCCATCCCAAAACCATACTTGAACTAACTCAGGATTCTCTTTACCTATTTCTATGTAATGTTCTAATTTTTCTTTAAATGCTTTTCTTTGTTCTTGATTTTGTTTGTCTTCTAAACTATATTTTCCCCAAATATAACTATACTTTTTTCTTTTTAATATCCTCACTACTTGTGATTTGCTTAATTTAATTCCTGTTTCTTTTTCCAAATGTTCTGATAATCTTTGCCCCGTCCATCGACCAAAATCATATCCAAAATCTTCAGGATTTTTATCAACTACTTCTAATAATCTTTCAATATATTTATCCGTTGCTTTTGTTTGGTTTCCTTTTCTTCTTTTATCTTGCAATGAATCTACATTATTAGGATTACCATGAACTGCCCAGTAAGCCACCGTTTTGGGGGAACAACCCAAAAAAACTGCTATTTCTTGATAATTTTTACCATCATTCTCTAATAAAAATATTAAAATTCTTTCCCTGACTTCCGATCTCTTTTCTATTTTTAAAGCATCTTGTAGATACTTTCTTTCTTCCTTCCTCTGACAAAAAATTTTTAGAAGGCATAAATCACACCTAAGTTTTATCTTTTCTGACTTAAATTATATACCAAATCAATGCGTCTTAGCTTATGATTGTTAGATAAAGCGATCGCCTTTGGCGGCACTGCACGATCGCACCTCACCTCGATAAGGTATGGGAATATCTTGGAATTTAAAATAATGAATCAAAAAGGTAACTACCTACGTCAAGTAAATTAATTAAGGCAGAGAGAACATAAAATGATAAAATAATTTTTATGAAAGTCGAAACCCAGATACTGCAAATAATTAGCTTACAAAAAGAAAATCAACGACTGCGTGAAGAGAATCAGGGGTTGAAAGAACTTATAGCAGAACTAAAGAAGGGTTTGGAAAGGAATAGTCAAAATAGTTCCAAACCTCCATCTAGTGATGGATTGAAAAAACCGCCTCGAACAAGAAGTCTAAGAGGGAAAAGTGATAAAAAAAACGGTGGGCAAGTGGGACACCTTGGTAAGACTTTGGAGAAGGTATCAAAACCAGATCATGTGATTAAACATCCAACTCTCTCTTGTTGTGATAATTGTGGTTGTTCCACCCACTCAGCTAAATTAGTTTCAACCATTATTCGACAAGTATTTGAGCTACCAAAACCGAAAATAGAAGTCATCGAACATCAAGTAGAAGTCAAACAATGTGGTCAATGTGGGAAGAAAATATAAGGAAGTTTTCCCATGGGGGTAAATGCACCGCAACAATATGGCATGAGAATAAAAGCCATGGCCTCATATTTATCAAATCAACATTTTATTCCCGAACAGCGACGGAGTGAATTATTATCAGATTTGTTTGATTGTTCGATGAGTGAAAAAACCCTCGCCAATATCAATGAATCTGTCGCAAAATTATCAGTGCCAGTAGTAACACAAATAAAAGAGAAGATAGGAAGTGCCACAGTTAAACATCTTGATGAGACGGGGATGAGAATCAAAGGCAAAAATAATTGGTTGCACGTAGTATCAACAGAAGAAGAAACATGGTATAGAGTATCACAGAAGAGAAAAAATATAGATGAGTTAGACACCCCCTCAGGAGTAGTAATCAATGAACATTTTGCCTCCTATTATCAGTTAGAAGGAGTGGAACATGGTTTGTGTAACGCTCACCACTTAAGAGAATTAAAAGCCCTAATGGAAATAGAAAAAGAATCATGGGCAAACTCGATGAGTAAATTGTTATTAGTAGCGAACAAATATAAGCATAGCTACGAAGGAAAAATACCAGAGGGAATTATTGAGAGATTAGAAACAGTATATGATTCCATTGTGGAGAGAGGGTTAAAATATCACGAATCATTACCAACAGTAATCTCCTCAAGTAATCGAGGGAGGAAAAAAAGGCGAACAGGACATAACCTGTTAATCAGATTAAGTAAATATCGGCAAGATGTATTACGATTTCTGAGAGAAGAAAAAGTACCATTTACAAATAACCAAGCCGAAAGAGATGTAAGAATGATGAAATGTAAGCAAAAAGTCTCAGGAAGTTTTCGGACGATGTCCGGTGCACAAAATTTTGCCTTAATTCGTTCAGTAATATCAACAGCGAGAAAACAGGGAAGAAATATTTTAGAAATTCTGACTCAAGTGTTGAATGGGGAAAATGTTGTTTTTGTTTAAATTTTCCTGACGTAGGTAGTTACGTTTAATGAGACATTTTATATTGGTATTTTGCGCCTATACTTTTATTCAATGGCATCGTTTGACAGGGGGATTGAGAAGGCAATGGGGAAATAAACCCTTAAATACTTTTGCAGAGTCATTGGAAGCGTTTCGGACGGCAGGACGGCAGTGTCTTTCCGCTTTTTTCAATGGTTAAAAGACAATGTGGAAGTGTTTAGCTCATATAAAGCTAGTTTGGGCTTAATTTGGGCTTAATTTTTGTCTAAGTACCGCTAAAACCTAACACCTTTTTTAAGAAATAATTTATCTTACTCAAAGTAAAAGAGCCATAATTTTAAGTTAAAGATAAAGTGACAACTCCTGCTAGAATCCAACAAATACCAGTAAATCTTCCTCTACTAATTTTTTCGTGAAGAATATATTTAGCACAGATTAATGTTATTAAATAACTAATTGAACTTGCAGGACGTACTAAACTTAAATCATCCCAGCTAAGAAGGGAAATAAAGAGTAACAATGCAATTAATTGACAGAAAATACCAATTAAAACAGGGATATTAGTAAAAATTTTACTAAGCCATTGAATAATTCCTGTTAAAGAAAAAGATGTCATTTGTCCAATTTGTTTCATTCCTTTAGCATTTAATAAATCACCTAAACTGTCTGCTATAACCATAAGAATAACTCCTAACCACATAATTGGTAAAACAGTAGCAAAGGGGAGAGAAATAATAATTTTACTTGCTTCCTGATTAGGAATATTAATAGTTTTAGATAACTTTTTAGCTTGTTTTTCTGTTTGATATTGACTATAACCAACAATAAAAACTCCTACAGAAATAATCCCAGTGGCAAACCACCGCACGGGAGTAACGGTTTCGTTAAGCATTAACCAAGCTAATAACGCATTGCAAATATAACTGGAGGCATGAATAGGTAAAACATAACTTAAATCCATCTTGGAAACGGAAAACATATATAAAAACCAAGAAATGGTTAAGCCACCTAAAGCAAGATAAAACCAAGAAGAAGTAATTAAATAGTCGAGGATATTGAGAATAGAGGCGGGGGAAAAAGAGGTAATTTCTCCATAAATTTTCATGGCTTGGCTTAAACAAACATCTCCTAACACCTGAGAGATAACCAAGATAAACAAGATTAAACTATTTAACACCTCGATAATTTCTCCTCTAGTTGATGATAGTTAATTAATTTGAAACCTTTTGAGCTTAACAGATCTTTTACTTCTTGACTACATAACGCCTGTAACTCTATATCGGAGGAAATAGATTGAGGATGAGAGTAAATTTCAATAATATTATCTTGAATTTGTGGAATTAAGCCTAATAAATAAGACTCATTTATTTTGCCAGTTTGTAATAATCCATAGATTTTTTCAGTATATTTAATTCCATAATTATTTAATAAATTTTCCCCATATTTTCTTAAAAGTGTAAAAATGAAGGAATAAACTCTTTTTAAAAGTACATTACTAGAATCAATATTTAAGGTAAATTCTAATTCTTCATAGGGAAGACGTATAAATTTTATGTTATATTCTGAGGCTAATTCTGCTAATATTTGTAAAACGATCGGATGGGTATGTAAGTGTAAATGACCATCAACATGAGACAGTGGTAAATTAGTCGCTTTAAACAAGTCTAATTGGGCTTTAATTTCTTGTTTTAATTCTTCTTTGGCTTGAGGAATAAATTGATATTTTAAACCTGCGATCGCTGCGCTAGGATTAAAGTAACCGTGTTTATCTACTAAATGTGGTATTTGAGAAAAGGGTAAAGCAGATTTTCCTAAACATAGCACTAGATGTAGTCCAACGGCTAAAGAAGGGTTTTGTTTCGCTAAATCAACAGCAAACTGTGCTTTTTTTCCTGTCACCATTAAACTTGTACTGGTTAAAATACCCTGATGATGAGCAGTGATAATTGCTTCATTTACCGAATCTGAATAACCGAAATCATCGGCATTAATTACTACATATCTTGACATTTTTGAGAAAATTTTTAATAAAACATTCTGCAATTCATCTTACTTGTTCAAGGAATTCTATAATTTATTTTTATGGCTCTCCTACAGTAGTTATGACAAATTAATAGAAAATAATTAATATAAACTTTGATAGCTATAGCTTTGACTCTTTTAAAAATGCAATTATTATAAATTAACAGTTTGAATTTAACCTAATAGCTGCTACCTGACACCTGACACCTTTTTTTAGACATAATTTATCATATTCAAAGTAGAAGAGCCATTTTTATTTTTATTATTCAACCTCAAAACAATATTCTAAAATGATAATTGATTAATAACTAATATTGTGGAATTATGACTACTGATCAATTTTTAATGCTAATTGTTTTATTAGTACCTGGATTATTACTTTCTTTCTTAGTGATGATTTCTTTTGCTAAAGGAGGTTAATAATTGACAATTGACAATTGACAATAAAAAATTATTTACTATTTATCAACTATTCATTATTAACTCTTAAAGACATTCAGTATCGGCAATATTTTCGTCTAATTCTTTTCTTTTTTCCATCTGACAAAGAAAATAACCAGTCATCATGGCGGATGCTAATAAATTGCCCAGATTTTGTCTATCTGTAACTATTTGAACATTAAACGCATCAGAAGGCAAAATTCCCAATAAACCTTCTACGTTGTGGGTGATAATTTCTCTGACTTCAGGGGTGGCGGATTGGGCGATTCTTTCTAAGGTGTCAGGATGTTGTTTTTGCAAATATTCTACTAATGTATTTTTTATTGTTGCTTCTGATTCTCGCTGAAAAAAATTTGAATCAAATACCATTATTTCTTCCCTCTGTTAGAATTTTGCCTTTACTTTTTGTTTTCTCTTACAATATCATAATCTGTTTTTTCTTGTGGTAGTTGATTAATTTCAAAATATTGATGAAACTTATCTGTCACTTCTAGCCAATACGATCGACCTTCTTCTTGACGACGTTTACGAATAAATCCTTCTTCAACTAATTCATTGACGTGTTGATAAGCACTGCTACCCCTTAGAATTATTAAATCACTCTGAAGAATAGGATGTTTGAGAGCGATCGCTGCTAAAGTTTTAAGAGTGCTAGGATTTAACTCTGCGGGAATAAGATGTTCTAGTAAAGATTGATAACAATTCCTTAATTGTAAACTATATCCTTGAGGAGTTTCAATAATTTCTAATGCACTGTCACGGTAAGCATAATCAGACATTAACTGAATTAAAGCCTCTTGCACTTCATCAATGGATGTTTGACTTAAGGTTACGAGTTCATCAAGAGATGTTGGTTGTGCTTTAAGATATAGAATTGCTTCAATTTTATTGGTGAGGTTAGGGATAAATGTTTCTAGTTCCATTCAAAAATATTGAGATTAAACTGTTCATTAAATCAGTTATTAAGATTCAGAATCATATCATGAACATATAATTATTTTCCTTAAAAATTGTCAGGTAATTATCCATGAAAGAAAATTTTTCTAGTTATTCTCATATCTTATTAAACCATGAAGATAATAATTTTTCTTCTGAGAATTTGATTAATCACTTTCTAATTTTAGAAGAAAATACTTCTATTCAGCGACTTATTAAAACTATTTTATTAGACAAAAAAGAAACTTCGATCGGGCGTAGTGAAGATAATGATATTATTTTATCATCTTTACAAGTATCCCGAAGTCACTGTTATTTAATTCAAGAACGAAACGAAGACACTAAGGGAATTTACTATATCATAATTGACGGAGACAAGCAAGGAAATATTAGTAATAATGGTTTAATTATTAATCAAAAAAAAGTATCAGAATCCTATCTTAAACATGGAGACATTATTGAGATTGGTTCAGAAGTAATCATGACATATTTTATTGATTATGAAGGAAAATTTCAAGAACAAAAAATTAAAATTATTGAGGAAACAAAGTTTAAAAAGTTAATGGTAGATACGTTATCTCACGATAATAAAGATAATGATGAAATCTTTGCTATTAAATCTCATAGTAATTATGATTATAGAGTAGATGAGCTTTTAAAATTTGCTTCGATCGTTAATCTTTCTCCACACCCCATTATTGAAATAGATATTATGGGAAATATTTTATTTGCTAATGCTTGTGCTAAGATAAATTTTCCTAATTTATTAAAAGATAAATTAAATCATCCTCTCTTACAAAGTATTATTCCTTATCCAGAAACTATCAAAACTAATTTGTTTAAAAGAGAAGTAAAAGTAAATGACTTTTATTTTGAAGAGTATATTCATTATTTAAAAGATTTGAACTTAGTAAGATTATATATTTTTGACGTCACTGCAAGAAATAAACAAAAGGAAAACTTAAAACAAATTTTAGATTATGATTTAAAAACTAAATTACCTAACTATCGTTTTTTTATTAAAACTCTACAAAAAACTTTAGCTAGTTATAAAAGAACAGAACAAAAATTAGCAGTTATGCTAGTAGAAATTGATCAAATATATTTAGCAAAAGATACCCTTACAGAAAATACAGAAAATCATCTTTTAAAATATTGTTCAGAAAAATTAACAAAAATATTTAGATTAGAAGATACTGTGGCTTATTGGCGAGAAAATCAATTTATCATATTATTATCCGAAATTAATGATATAAGCCAAATAGGCACGATCGCAAAAAGAGTAATTAAATATCTAAACGAACCTTTTATAAGTAATAATAAAAAACTAAAACTTAACATAAATATTGGTATTTCTATTTATCCTCATGATGATGAAAATGATACTAATTTAATCAGAAAAGCAGATCAAGCCTTAGCGATGAGTAAAAAATATGGAGAAAATCAATATTCTTTTTATAGTCCAAAAATTAATTATGAAAATCAAGAATTTATTAAAATCAAAAATGAACTTAATCATGCTCTAACTAATGAACAACTTACTATTTATTATCAACCAATTATTAATCGTAATAATAGTATTGTTGCATTAGAAAGTCTCATTTATTGGCATCATCAATATAAAGGTTTAATTAGTTCTGAGTATTTTATGGATATTGCAGAAAATATTGATTTAATTAATGAGATAACTTTATGGGTATTAGAGCGTATAATTTATGAAAAGTTAATAAATATTCATACTAAATTTTATGAAATGCCAATAGCTATTAACGTTTCTCATAAACTATTTAAAGATAAAAAAGCCTTAAATAAATTCATTAAAGTTTTAGAACAAAGTCCAGAAATTGCTAAAAATATTATTATTGAAATTCAAGAAATATCTTTGGTTGAAGATGAAGAATCTCGCAAATTTCTCAAAAAATTATTAAGTTTAGGAATTAAAATAACTCTCGATGATTTTGGTGTACATAATTCATCTTTTAATAATCTCAAAAAATTTCCATTTCACTATGTTAAGATAGCTCAAGATTTTGTGAAAAATATTAAAGATAATTCTCAAGATAAAGCGATCGTATCTGCAATTATTACTATGGCGAAGGGTTTTAATATGGAAGTAATTGCGGAAGGAATAGAAAATAATTTACAATGGATTATCACCCAAGAATTAGACTGTGAATATGGCCAAGGATATTTATTCTGTAAACCACTACCTTTTGATGAAATTAATCAACTATTAAATACTTAAAATGACTAAAAAATATGCTCCAGCTACCACAAGAAATTCTCTCCCTATTTTAAATGTACTAAAAAAAATCATTTCTCCAAGTGGCAACATACTAGAAATAGCTAGTGGGACAGGAGAACATAGTGTATTTTTTGCACCGCACTTTCCTCAACAACAATGGATTTCTTCTGATAAACAACAGGAATGTTTAAGTAGTATTGAGGCTTGGAAGGCAGATTGTGTTACTAATAACTTACGATCGCCATTAAAAATAGACGTAATGAAATCAAACTGGCATCAAGAGTTAACACAAGAAAATATCAACACAATTATCTGTATCAATATGATTCATATTTCACCTTGGGAGGCTTATTTAGGATTGATGGAAGGTGCAAACAAAATTTTGTCGATCGATGGCATAGTATATTTATATGGTGCTTATAAAATCAATAATCAACACACAAGTTTAAGTAATCAAGAATTTGATTTTTATTTAAGAAGTCAAAACTCCTCTTGGGGAGTGCGAAATTTAGAAGATGTGGTGAAAGTAGCAGAAAATAATGGATTTTGTTTAGAGGAAAAAATAGCGATGCCGAGTAATAACTTTTCTCTAATTCTTCGCAAACATAAGTAGGAAACTTTTGTCAACTAAAAGCGTCATTGGTATAGAATTACTCAAATTTAGTAACCCATTCTTAAATACTATGAAAAATCAATCTTTACTTATTTCGATCGCATTATTAACCACATTATCCTTAAGCACTTATATTAAACCTTCTCAGGCAGATATGACAATGGACTCCACCCAAATGGAGGTAATAGAAACTATAGGTGATACCAGTGCAAACTCTTTAGATTGGAATGGAGTTTATCAAGGTATTGTTCCCTGTGCTAGTTGTGAAGGAATAAAAACTACTTTAACACTTAATGAAGATCTTTCTTTTGTAATGTCAAGACAATATTTAGGCAAAAGCGAAGAAGTATTTGAGATAAAAGGTACTTTCAAATGGAATGAAGCAGGAAATACGATCTCTTTAGACGGTATTAAAGACGCACCAAATCAGTTTCTCGTAGGAGAAAATATATTATTTCAACTAGATATGGAAGGTAATAGAATTACAGGAGATTTAGCCGAAAAATATATGTTAACAAAGGTTGAAGAAGCCCAAAGTGGCGAAACAACAGAAACTATGGATAAATCTGAAAATAGTGAAGATGAAGAAAAAACCGAAAATATGGAAAATTCAGAAAGTCAAGAAGTTAGTTTAATCAATACTCGTTGGGAATTGGTGGAAATTATGGGTAAACCAGTAACAAAAACCGAAAATCAAAGACAAGCTATCTTTATGATGTTTAGTAATACTGATGACAATAACCGAGTCAATGGTTTTGGAGGCTGTAATAATTTTATGGGGGGCTTTGAAATGAAAGAAGGTAATAGAATTAATTTTGAGCAAATGGCTTCTACCATGATGGCTTGTGAAAATATAGAAATGGAAACGACTTTTATGGAGACTTTACAACAAATTGATAATTATACCATGAAAGACAATGTTTTAAGTCTTAATCGTGCTAAAATGGCTCCCCTGTTAAAATTTACTGCCATTGCAGATAAATAAAATTAATTAACTTTAATCCCTTCTCTATGAGGAGGGGAATAATCAAAAAATTATAACTTACTTGTGCGAATACCCAAATGTCAAATCGATCGAATATTCCTTCAGATTTTCTCCGTGAGATTCCCCACAATCTCCCCATTCCCGTCGATGATAATGCTTGTTTTCACTTAATAGGCTTATTATTACCTAATATAAATCTAACTTCGACTTCTGGAAACGCTGTTAATCTTTCTAAAATTAATGGCTTAGTCGTCATTTATTGTTACCCCATGACAGGTAAACCCAATCAAACTCTTCCTCAAGGATGGATTTTAATACCGGGTGCGGCAGGTTGTACACCTCAATCGTGTTCATTTCGAGATCATTATCAAGAATTGATAGACTTAAATGTTAAAATATTTGGAATTAGCACTCAATCTAGAGATGATCAATTAGAAGCAGTTAATCGTCTCCATTTACCATTTGAACTTTTAAGCGATGTTTCTTTGAATTTTGCAAATGCTCTCAAATTACCTACATTTGAAGTAGAAGGAAGACAACTTCTTAAGCGTGTAACTATCATCGCTAAAAATGGTCAAATTCTCAAATATTTTTATCCAGTATTTCCTCCCGACAAAAATATAGACGATGTTTTACTTTGGTTAAGAGAAGAAAAATTTTAATTTAATAGGACTTACGGATTGACAAAAAAGGAAAAATATGTTCATCTAATTTTAATCTGATTAGAAACCAAGTAATTTTTTAATAAATTATGCAGGTAAATGATTCATAATAAAAGAACAAATTATTTCATTAAACATATTTTTCCTTTTTTGTCAATGCGTAAGTCCTAAATTATTGGTAAACGTAAAGTATGTTAAATTAACTTTTTTTTAACTTGCCCATTCTTTCGCCCAAGCTAAATTTTCTTGCACTATTTTTAAATGGGGGGCTTCTGAGTATAGACGCAATAGAGGCTCAGTACCACTAAAACGAATTAATAACCAGCTTTCATCTTCAAGACGATATTTATAACCATCAATAGCGAGACAATCTACCACTTTTTTCCCGGCAATTTGTTTTAGGGGAGTTGTTTCCAGCTTTTGTTGTAGTTGATTTTTGTGATCAAGATTTGCTAGGGTTATATCAATACGATCGTAACCAGAATTAAAGTTAACTTGTTGTTGTAAATTTGTATAGAGTTCTGTTATGTCTTTCCCTGACTCCACTACTGCTTCTAATACATACAAAGCAGAAAGCAAAGCATCTCGCTCTGGGATATGACTACTATAGCCTACTCCTCCTGATTCTTCTCCTCCGACTAACACCTGATGGGTTAACATTCTCTCGGCAATATATTTATAACCGATGGGAGTTTCAAACAACGGCACGTTGAACAATTGAGCAATTTTGGGAATTAAATCTGAACCGCTTACGGTTTTCACAATCTCTCCTTGTAGCTTTCTTCTTGTGGCTAAATGTTCAATTAAAATGGGGATTAAAATTTGAGTACTACAAAAATTTCCTTGACTGTCCACTGAAGCGATTCGGTCGCAGTCTCCATCAAATACTAAACCGATTCTAAGACTATCGGGATGACTTTTTGAGATTTCTTTGATTTTACGAAATAAATCGGCTATATAACGTGGTAAAGGCTCAGGAGCACCATCTCCAAAAAGAGGATCTCTATCGGCATTAATTTCTTGTATATCACAATTCAATAAACGGCTTAACCCTGTAGAAGCGGCACCGTGCATAACATCAGCAATAATTTTTAGCTTACCAGACTCGATCGCACCTTTAATTAAGTCAATATTAACAAGCGATCGTAATTGATTACAATAGCTTTCCCAAGGATCAAATAATACTAAATTACCTTTTTTCTCAGAGATAGCAATATCCAAATTTAACCGTGATTCAATTTTAGCCGTAACATCTTCCGATACTGAACCACCAAAACCCCCTTTCACCTTTAAACCCAAGTATTTCGCAGGATTATGACTAGCAGTTAGTACCAATGCACCAAGTGCATTATTTATTTTTGCAGCCCAACTAAAAGCGGGAGTAGGAGCAAAACTTTCCGATAATAGTACATCAAAACCTGATTCTTGTAAAGCCTGTGCCACTATCAACCCGAAATCTTCTGCCATAAAACGTCGATCGAAACCCACAATCATTAAATTAGAATTAGGGTTATATTCTCGTAAAACCTCAGCACAAATAGGTGCCAGTTTAGCAACACGCTCAAACGTAAAATCAGCAGCAATTACACCGCGCCAACCATCCGTACCAAATTTAATCGGATTAACTTGAAAAGACATAAATAATAATTAGGAATTAAGGTGATTTCTGACAATAAATATATCATTTTGCCCCCCTAACTCCAGTAAAAAATGCACAGTAGTTTGATTCTATTTGTTGATGTAGTAGATATTATTCTTTGATTTTTATAGCTTTCTGCTTTATTCAGCCAACTCTAATAACTTCTTATTTTTTACTCAAATTCTTCTTTTAATTCTCTTGCCATAAGATTTTTGACAGCTTCTTGAGGAGAAATTTTTTCCCTTAATAATAAATAAATTTGATAGGTTATGGGTACAGAAATATTTTGTTGTTGCGCTAATTTTATCAATACATTGGTTGTATTTACCCCTTCTGCGGTACCTTCTAATTGTGCTAAAATTTCCTCAAGATTTTTTCCTTTTCCTAACCCAAAACCCACTTGATAATTGCGGGATAATGGACTATCACAGGTAGCTAATAAGTCTCCTAATCCTGATAAACCGAAAAACGTGTCTATCTGTGCTCCTAATTTAACTCCTACTCTTATCATTTCAGGCAATGCTCTTGTTAGTAAAGCCGCTTTCGCATTTGTACCCAATTCTAACCCATCACATACCCCAGATGCGATCGCCATAACGTTTTTAAGTGTACCACCTAATTCTGTACCAATGGGATCATCATTAACATATACTCGAAAAATATCAGAAGCAAAAACACTTTGTACTAACTCTGCCGCTTTATTATTCTGACTAGATACCACTGTTGCCGCCGGTAAACCTTTTTGAATTTCTTTTGCTAAATTAGGGCCAGATAATACTACGATAGAATGATTAGGGAAAGCAGTTTGCCAAATTTGGGAAGGAGTATGAGTGGTTTCTAAATCTAATCCTTTCGTAGCCGTAACGATTATTGTCTCTGATTTTAATTCTAGCGTTTGTAATTGTTGAAGAATATCTCTAACTCCCTTCATCGACACTGCCGAGATAAGAATATCCGTATTTTCTGTCATGGTAGCTAAAGATTTTGTTACAGTACGACTCCATAATTGATAGTCATAATTCGATCGAGTTAATAAGTAACCAATAGTGTTACCCCATGCACCGCCACCAATGATAGTAATTTTTGGATTATTTGTCATCGTCAATAATTAATGTTTTTTATTCCTAGTGATTTTAGGCGAATATCATTCCCCCTACAAATTCCCGATTTCTCATTCTTCTTCTTGCACTTGTTGAAAAATTTTAGCCGCAAACTCAGGATTTTCTCGCATTCGTCGAAATAATAAGGGCATATTCTGATAATGTTGCTTCATTAACTGTTCATCTTCTGAAGGAATCCTCCCCGCCAAAAAAATTAACTCATCCTCATCCAATTCTAAATAACGTGCTAACTGTCGAATTAACTCCTCTTTGGGGGCACCTCGATTATTTTCCCACTTAGAAAGATAAGTGTAATCAACCTCTAGGGCTTGTGCTAACTTTCTTTGACTATAACCTCTTTTTTTCCTTGCCTCTTTAATTAACTTGCCAAAATCAACGGTTTCTTGCATTTTTTCCCGACTTGAATAAAAAATCAACATTTTGTTGACGAAAAAATCAACCTTAGTTATGATGATAATATCATGTTGAATAAAAAGTCAAGTTTACTATCATGAGTCAAGCACAGATACGAGAAACCAAAGAGCAAATAATGACGGCATTCGGAAAGTTATTTGTAGAATATCAACAAAAAGAGTCAAAAATTGAGACGAAAGAAGAAGCTGTTGAGAAAGAAAAGAATAAGGCTTTATTAGCGAAAGTTGCTGATTATACTGTTAATAATATTGTTAATAGTATGGCAACATTGCAGTTAGATTTTAGCAATTTAACCAAAGAAATAGCTAATCGATTAGAGAATGAATCTAATGTTTTAACAGAACTAAAAAAAGCAATTATTGTTGAACAAGAAAAATTAACTCAATTGCAAAAAGTTCGCTTAGTTGCTGATGCTTTATATATCTTAAGACAAGAACATCAAGAAAGAATTAAAATTCTTGAAAATTCAACTCAAAATACTTTAGATAATATTACTCAACAACAAGAAAAATATCATAAAAATTGGGAAAAAGAACAAACAGAATTTGATTTAAAAATTGCTGAAGAATCCGCTTTATTAATTCAACAAAGAGAACAACAAGAAGCTGATTTTACCTATCAATTACAGATAGAAAGAAAAATCCAAATGGACGAGTATGAAGAAGCGAAAAGACTCCAAGAAAGAGAGTTAGCTTTAGCCAATCAAGATAAAAATAAATCATGGGAAGAAAGAGAAACTATTTTGGCTAATCAAGAAGAAGAATTTACCCTAAATCAAGAGAAAATAACTGGTTTTGAAGAACAGATTAAAACAGAGGTAAATAAAGCTCGTAGTGAAGCTATTAAAGAAGCCGATCGAGAAGCACAAATTAAAGCTAATTTAATTGAAAAAGAATGGGAATCGACTAAACAAGGTTATGACTTTAAGATACAGTCTTTGGACGCAAAAATTCAACAACAAAATCACCAAATAGAAGAAATTATTACTCAGTTAAAAGAAGTGACAAATCAAGCTCAAAACTTAGCTTTAAGAGCTTTTCAACCTAATAATAACTAAGGGTAATTTTCACTAAATATTAATAATTTTGAGGTAAAATATGACCAGAGTTAATTCAAAAAGTACCAAAGCAGAAATTTTAGCGGCTTATCAAGAATTAGAGCAAGAAAAAACTAATTTAGAAAAGCAAGTAAATTTAGCTCAAAAACAAGCTCAAGTTCAACAAAAAGCTCTTGAAAATGCTCAAACTATAGTAGCTAATTCATCAGTACAACCACCAGTAAAAGCACCGGTAAAACCTCCTGAAAATTCTCCTGTTAAATCTATGAATAATATTGAGCAAATCATCCACAGTTTAGAACAATTACAAATTGGTTTTGGTAGTGCAGTTAGTCAACTTTCAGAACAATTAATTACAGAGGCTTCTAGCTTAGAAAAATTGGAAGGTGATATTCAAGGAGAAATAAATCAACTTGAAGAATTACACAGTTTAGACACTATTGAAGAAGATACTTTAGTTAATTTATTAGCTACCTATGAAGAAAGTCAAAAAACTTTTTTTGATGAGTATAATCAAAGACATGAGACTTTAGGAGAAGAATTAGAAAATTTAAAAAAAGATTGGTTAAAAGAGCAGGAAAATAAACAACGAGAAATTAAACAACGGAATGAAGTTTATGGAAAAAATAAACAACGAGAAAATGAAGAATATCAATATAATTTACAACTAACTAGACAACTCGATCGAGAAAATTATGAGCAAGAATTAAATCAATTATACAAAGACTTAGAAGAAGGGAAAAAACAACAAGAAAAAATCTGGGAAGAAAGAGAAAAAACTATTAGTGAGAAAGAAAAAGAATATGCAGAAGCGAAACAAAAAGTAGCAGAATTTGAAACAAAACTTGAAAACGAAATCAAAAAAGCTAAAGAAGAAGGTAAGGGAATTGGTAATTATCAAGCAAAAATAAAAGCAGATTTAAGACAGAAAGAAATTAATGGAGAAAGTCAAAATTATCAGTTAAGAATACAGGCTTTAGAATCAACTATTCTTAGTAATGAAAATCGGATTAATTCCCTTTCTCAACAACTAGATTCTGCCTTAAAACAAGTTCAGGATTTAGCCATAAAAGCCATTGAAGGAACCTCAAATCGTAACTCTTTTGAAGCGATGAAAGAAGTAGCTTTAGAACAAGCTAAAAATCAACAAAAAGGGAAATAATAATTAGGAATTAGGAATTAGGAATTGGAAATTAAGAATAAATTTGACTCTTATACAGTAATTATGACAAATTGTTAATAAATAATTAATAAAACTATTTATATATAATGATTATAGAATTATAAAAATACAATTGTTTTAATTTAACCTAACATCTACTACCTAATACCTTTTTCACGGAATAATTTTTATCATGAAAACAGCACTAATTACAGGGGCATCATCAGGAATCGGAAAGGCTTTTGCACAAGAATTAGCCCAAAGAAATTATAATTTAATAATGGTTGCTCGATCGAAATCTTTATTATTAGAACTTCAAGAAAAATTGCAATCTGAATATTCGATAAAAGTTAAAGTTATTTGTCAAGACTTAAGTATTTCTCATGCAGGAGAAGCCATTTTTAAAGAAGTCAAACAAGATAATATTTTTGTAGATTTATTAATTAATAATGCTGGTTTTGGTGATTATGGTAGGTTTATCGATCGAGATTTACAAAAGCAGTTAAATATGATACAGGTTAACATTAGTGCGTTAGTAGAATTAACTCATTTGTTTCTGACGGAAATGAAACAAGAAGGTAAAGGAGAAATCATTAATGTCAGTTCGATCGCAGGTTATCAGCCACTACCCTATTTATCTGTATATGCCGCTACTAAAGCCTTTGTGTTGTCTTTTTCTGAAGCATTGTGGGCAGAATACAAGTCTTATGGTATCAAAATTTTAGCTCTTTGTCCCGGTCCTACGGAATCAAAATTTCCTGAAGTTGCTGAATTTACCAATTTTCCGGGTATGGAAGGAAATCAAAATGGCATTGCGAAAGCTGAAGATGTTGTCAAAAATGCCCTTTCTGCCTTAGAAAAATCTCAAGCTAATGTAGTAACAGGAGGTATTGGGAATCAAATTGTTGTCAATCTCAGTCGATTTTTTCCCAGGGAATTAATTGTTAAGGGAATAGAAAAACAATTTCGTCAAAATTAGACTATTTCAGTTTTACGCAGTTTTCATTTCTTTAAATCACACTTTGCGTCTTTGCGAGACATAAAAAATGCGGTTTATTCATTGCAAAAACGGTGTAAGCTAAAACCCATAAAAGTTGTTTTTTTGAAATTACTGAAAATACCTCAAACTATTATCCTGTAAGTAGTTGCTCATTCCACTCCCCCTATTCTTCCCTAAAGTCATTGTACTTAGGTGCGTCTTACATTGACTGAAAATAGTTAGATCAAGTAACCAAAATCAGTGTTAAAATTGCTTTGTAATTGGAAGACTATCAGGATTCATCATGAACGATCGATCTAACTTGTATCAAATTCGAGAGTTACCTTCTGATACTGCCCATAATACCCCAGTGAGAGTAATTTGCTACTTACAATCACAATTAACAGAATTAGATGCCCAACAAAAAGAAATTGCTCATAAATATTATGATGGTGCGCAAAGAATTCGAGGGTTAGCTGGTGCAGGAAAAACCATCACTTTCGCTCAACGATCAGCACAAATACATTATGATCATCCAGAGTGGAAAATTGCCTTTATCTTTTTTACTCGTTCATTATACCAACAAGTAATTCAAGAGCGAATTAGTCAATATTATCATCAACTATCTCCAGAAAAAAAGCCAAACTGGGAAAATTTAAAAGTTTTTCACGCTTGGGGTGCAAAAGATAAAGAAGGTTTTTATCGTCATCTTTGCTTATTTTATCAATCTCGTTGCCAAGTAACTTGTCAAAAGTGTCATTTTCCCTTAAGGCAATGTCAATTCAGCTCACAAAGTGTCGATAATGTCAAGGAAAAATTAGGAAAAAATATCTCTCCGGGTAAAGGTTTTCAATATGTTTGTGATGATTTAGAGAAAAAAATTACCGAGTTTGTGGAATTGTATGATGTCATTTTAATCGATGAAGGCCAAGATTTACCTCCCTCATTTTATCGTTTAGCTAGAAATAGTCTTCATGAACCAAAACGCTTATATTGGGCTTATGATGAAGCTCAAAGTATTGGTTCTTTGATTGTACCTCAGCCAAGTACTATTTTCGGTAAAAATCCTGATGGTTCGTTAGTGGTAGATTTGAGAGGTAGAGCTGAAAATTGGAATAAATCTTATCGTACCCCAAGTTTATTATTAACGATCGCCCATGCAGTGAATATGGGATTATTAAGAAAAAAAGGTGTTTTACAGGGAGTTAGCAATCAAAAACAGTGGGAAAACTTAGGCTATGAAGTTGTAGAGGGAGATTTTAGTCAAAATAGTGTTAAAGAGGGAAAATTAGTCAAAATTACGAGAAAACCTGAAAATAATCCTCATCCCGTAGATAATGTTAATTTTCCTCATCGAGAGGCATTAGGAGAGATTTTGACCATTAAAATATTAAACAATGAAGTAGAAGAAAAAATTTGGATTGCACAACAAATTAAACAAGATTTACAACAAGGTTTACAACCCCATGATATTTTAATTACTGCTTTAGGAGGTAAAAAAAATAAACAATATTTAGAAGGTTTAAAACAAGAATTATTTAAGCATAATATTCCTAGTTTTATCGTAGGAGAAAAAGCCTCGATCGATCAGTTTTATAAACAAGGATTTGTTACTATTTCTAACATTTATAGAGCCAAAGGTAATGAGGCTTGGAAAGTTTATGCCTGTCGTTTTCATTATGCAACTCAACCTTTAGAATATAAACAAGAAACAGAATTACATAAACGAAATGAAGCCCTAGTTGCTTTAACTCGTAGTCGAGTTTGGTGTGTAGTAACAGGATTAAAAAGTCCTATTTTTGAAGAATTAGAACAAGCAAAAAAACAATTTCCTTACCTAAATTTTCCAGCATTTAATAGTAAATTACTACAAAGAGTTACAGATAATAATGAAGAATAAATTAGGCTATCTTACTTTGAGGACGATAAATTTTTTCTTGAAAAAAGTATTAGGTTTTAGGTAATAGTAGTTAGGTTAAATTAAAACTGTTAATTTATAATAATTGCATTTTTATAATTCTATATTACCAATTTTTCATAACTACTGTAGAACAGCCATAAATTATAAAAGAATTAAAATGTTAAAACTAGATTTACCCAATAGCGATATAGTTTATTATCCTAATTTATGGTCATTAAAAGAAGCTAATGTTTTATTGCAAAAATTAGAAAATAATATCCAGTGGCAACAAGATTATATAACTTTGTTCGGAAAAACTCATCTTCAACCTCGTTTAACTGCATGGTATGGCGATCGAGGTAAAATATATAGTTATTCTGGCATTACCATGTATCCTCATGATTGGATTAGGCCATTATTAACTATCAAAGAAACAATTGAACCCATAGCAAAAGTAAATTTTAATAGTGTTTTATTGAATTTTTATCGTAATGGACAAGATAGCATGGGATGGCATAGTGACAATGAGAAAGAATTAGGTAAAAAACCGATTATTGCTTCGGTGAGTTTCGGTGGTGAAAGACAATTTTTGTTAAAACCTAGAGACAAAAATGTCACTACCAGAGGAGAAATTCTTTTAAATCATGGTAGTTTATTAATTATGGCGGGAAATACTCAAAAATACTGGTTACATCAAATTCCCAAAACCACTAAATTCGTTTCATCGAGAATCAATCTGACTTTTCGAGTTATCGTTACTCCTTAATCCTGTTTTACATTTAAGATAGACTTTCCGTAACGATCGAGATAAAATTTACTAAGCAAACAAGATAATGGGCATTTTTAATGACAATTTGTTACTGTTTGTTGATTGTGTAACTTTTTCTCCATTCAATCACTGTAATCATCATCAATTTTCATTCTTGAAAAGTCTATTTAATTAATAATTCAGATGAGTGTAAAGCAAAGTTTTATAGAATTACCTTTGGATTTAGATCAGCAACGGATTCCTCGTCATGTAGCGGTGATTATGGATGGTAACGGACGTTGGGCAAAAAGTCGAGGTTTTCCCCGTATTATTGGTCATCAGAAAGGAGTTGATGCTTTAAAAAATCTACTTCGTTGCTGTGATGATTGGGGTATTGAAGTTTTAACTGCTTATGCTTTTTCTACAGAAAACTGGGGAAGGCCTAGTCATGAGGTAGAATTTCTTATGACTCTTTTTGAACGAGTTTTGCGCAAAGAATTGGCAGAAATGATGGCGGAAAATGTCAAAATTCGTTTTGTGGGTGATTTATCCGCTTTACCAACTTCTTTACAGGCAGAAATCGCCTATTCTATGGAAAAAACAGCTAATAATAAAGGTATTCAATTCAATATCGCTACTAACTACGGCAGTCGTCAAGAAATTATCCATGCTTGTAAGTCGATCGCATCTCAAGTACAACAAGGAAAAATGGAATTAGAAGATATTGACGAAAAATTATTTGAAAATCATCTTTATACAGAAGGGTTAATCAGTCCTGATTTATTAATTCGTACTAGTGGAGAAATGCGTTTAAGTAACTTTTTGTTATGGCAAATGGCTTACGCAGAAATTTATGTTACTCCTACTCTGTGGCCTGATTTTAACCGTGAGGAATTTCATCAAGCCTTATTAAATTATCAACAGCGCGATCGACGTTTCGGCAAATTAAGTAAAACCTGATTATATAGGAAACAGCCATAAAATTATTGGGAAGACAGGGAAAAGTCACAAGAATTGATTTTAAAACTCCTAAAATTGATTTTTCCCATTTTCTCTAGCTAATATTATTGTACTGGTGCAACATCTGAGTTTAACCTAACACCCAATACCTACCCCCTACCGAAAAACTTTTTTAGCAGACCCTAATTAAAATTCCTAATTCTTCATTATTTTCACATCCTTTATCAACCACTGATTATTTTCTTTAATAAGATCGTATTTTATTAATAAATTATCTTGATAAGATAAACTAGGAACTAAAGCACCATTACGATAATACTGAGATTTTTCTTCCACTCTGGCAGTAATAATTCCTTCAGTTAAATTTTGAGGATTGACTTGTGCAGATTCGATCGAAACCTTATGTTCATAACGACGATAAGCATTACGACTACGCAAATCTCGACTATTTCCCACCCATTTGGATAGCATTGGTTCTGTTAATATTTTGGTTAACTCACCGGGATTATACTCTGGTCCTGTAGCAGTAGCTTTAGCTTTTAACCACTGATTAATAATTTCCAAAGCATTACTATTATCCAATTTATCAATTAAATCCTCTGGTGGCAGATTTTTAACAGGTAACTCGATTAGTGGCTCGGATAAAGAGATTTCTAATTTATTTTTTTCTTCATTAAATAAAATTCTTGAAGCAAAAACAGCGATCGTACCGAATAACAAAAGTAAAACAATTAAAGGTATCAGGAAAAATTTACTATTCTTTTTCTTTGAATCCGAGATTTTTTCTGGGGGAATCTCATCCTCCTTATCCTTAACAGAAGGAGAAAGATTTGTGGTGGTGGTAGAGTGACTGGAGGAATGATCTTCTTCTGCTTCTGAGGAAAGAAAATCATCAAATCCCACTAAATCCTCATCATTTTGTACAATCTCATTTTCTACTAATAAAGACACATTCTGATTTTCTAACTCATTCCCAGAAACCTCTATTTCTGAACTGGGAGTCACATTTTCGCCGTAATTTTCATTAATAATTTGTTCTTCATAGTCGGTTTGTTCTTTTAAAGCATTAAATTGAGTAAAGGAGTAAGAAGATTCATTTTTGTTATCCATCGGTAATTCTAACTCTGGGGAGGAAGAATCGTCTTTTAATGGAGGATTAGTAATAGTTTCTAAGTAACTTTGTACTCGATCGTCTTCAAAATAATTCTGTAAAGAAGGATTTTCACCATTCAAATTTTTAAATTGAGGAAAAACTTCTGTTTGTAACCATTTTTCCGTATAAGCACACAATCCAGGCAACAAATCTGGAGATTCCTGAGATACTTCTTGGATATAGCTTATTACGCCCTTTTCTCGGCTCTGACTCAAAGAAAATTCGGCTTCCGCAGTTTGTCCTAAAAGTAACGCACAAATAGATTGTTCTAAATAAACATCTTGATGAATTGTTAAAGAAATAAGACTATTTTTTGCCCTAATAATAAACTCTGGTTTTCTTTCAGTAAATCCTCTCGCAATCCCCGCATAAGCCGCTAAATAACCTGCCGCAGGAGATGGTCTTTGGGCTTCTTCTTCAAAGAGATTTTGTTGTTCTTCTGCACTTAAATAAACTCTAATTTGTTGAATAAATCGTAAAAAACTATCAATATTTAACCCTGAGTCATCAATTTTATGACTTTCGATTCCTCCTCTTGCCTTCAACATAGACTTGAGTAAATCGATCGCTTTTTGTCTTTCAGAAATACTATTATTTTCTCTTGTTAATAACTCTAATATTTCATAGGGCATCAATTTACCTAAATCTTGTTTAATTTCTTTTCTTAAATCAGAAAATAAGTCTTCCTTAAACAATAAATCATAGGCTTTTTTGAGGGAATTAGAGGCCGCTTCATATTCTTTTTCTTGCCATTGTTCCCTTGCTAATTCTAAATATGCCAACACGATCGTTAACACTAAATCTTGTAAAACTTGATTAACTTCTTCTTCTTTTTCTGCAAAAATATTGAGACTATATCGATCGTTTAAATAGGGTTGAGCTAGAGTTAAAATTAACTCGTATTCCCCTAAATCTAACAAAACAATTAATGCACCTATAAATAAATTTTCTTCAATCTCAATATTAATCTCTGGAAGTATATCTAAATCCGTATCCAATAAGTTTTGTGATTGTACTGTTTCCTCTAATTCTCCCGTCAATTCTTCTGTTTCTAAAGAAGATGGTAGAAAAGATGACTCATATTCTAAACGAGATTCTTCTTGACTTAAAACATCGTATGCTAGTTGAATTATTTTTTTACGAGAATTGATGGCATATTCCGTATAACCTTTATGGGGTAATTGAATAATACGATCGTTATAGGCTTGTTCAATCAATTCTGAATCAGCCTCAAGGGGAACACCGAGAATACGATAATAATCTAAAGAAATTTGCACGACTGAGTTTATTTGAGATTGCAGGAAAATAGTGTTTACTTATTAGAAATCTTACCATTGAGTCAGTGATAGACAAGAAAATTCTAACTTATATTTCCCATAACTGCCGTGAAAAGAGTAAGTAAAAGAAAAATTGATTGATAAAGTGAAGAAGTAACAGGAGAGGATTGGTTATTTTCTTCAAAAATGTATAAAAAGATTTTTTCACAAAGTACTTGACAAAGATGGATTAATTTGTATATGATGATTGTTTGGATGATTTTTGTCTTTACTTTATCTTAACCTTACTATGAACAGTCAAGTATTACTACAACTGAAAAGAAAACATAAACTAGGTTTTGGATGAGCGGACAGAAATATCTGTTAAAATCAATTGTCCCTATTAGCAAACACAATATGGAGTGAGTTGACAAGAATGAACAAAGTGGGTACACATTTAGTGGTAGATGCTTGGCAAGCACCGGCAGATCTTTTGAACAATCCAGAAAGAATCCGTCAAGGCTTGTTAGATGCTATTAAAGCTGGAAAAGCTACTTTAATAGATATGTGTGTACACCAATTTAGTCCCCACGGGGTAACAGCTACCGTTACTTTAGCGGAATCTCACATTGCAATTCATACTTGGCCTGAATATGGTTACTTTGCCGCCGATTTATTTTTTTGCGGTGCTGGGCAACCTAAAGAAGCTATGAAAGTATTACAAGTTGCACTTCAAGCTA
Organism: Geminocystis sp. NIES-3709; assembly: GCF_001548115.1. GTDB lineage: Bacteria > Cyanobacteriota > Cyanobacteriia > Cyanobacteriales > Cyanobacteriaceae > Geminocystis. The sequence goes on from NZ_AP014821.1 coordinate 3,670,329, forward strand.
AACAGGCAACCATGAGAGAAATCGATCGAGGTTTTCCTGAAGCGTTCGTCCATCAAAATACGACTACAATGAGAGAGGAGTATATTCCTATTCTTCAAGGTGTAGCTTAGTGTGAAAACTTGTTTGCCCTCAAATATTTGTTCTTAGAATCCTAATAATTTTTTATGAGCCTTAACTTTCAGAACTATCCTAATTTGAGGGGTATTGAATCAGCAATTAGACATAAATAGATACAATTTTCGTTATTAATTTTATGTCTAATTCAGGAATAAATTATCATCCGATTATCATTATTTCTCGTTAACCGCCACAAAATAAACTAAGAAATAAAAAACAAAAAAATAAATTTATAGATACCTACCTTGTAATTACAAATGTTACTTGGTCAAATTTTCAAACGATCGAAGCAACTTTTAATCAGATTGATTTAGGTGTAAGATTTATTTATTGTGATGGTATTTTAGAAATTGTGACTCTTAGTCAAGAACATGAAGATATTAAAAGTACGATCGATTAAGTCATGGTTTATTGATACCAGATGCTTTTATTGCACTTACCGGTATAATTAATAATTTTTCTTTATTAACAATAACAAAAAATCAAAGTGATTATAGATTTATTCCCAAAATAAATTTACTTATTTATTCATAAAAATTTTAAATTATAAAAATATGAATTGGTGGCGAAAACTTAAAAATAATCCTCTGGCAAAGTTGGGGGCAATTATTCTGATATTTTTTTATGTAACGGTTTTAGGCGCAGATTTTATCGCCCCCTATAATCCTTATTCTGCTCAAGATAATGGCTCTTTATTACCACCAACAACCATTTATTGGCGTACTCAACAAAAACAATTTATCGGCCCTCATGTTTATCCTACGACACAAGGTAAAACTGATATACAAACCGGCGATCGATTTTTAGAAATTGACTATACAAAACCCTCTCCTATTCGCTTATTTGTTAAAGGTGAACCTTATCAATTTTTACAGATAAAATTACCTTTACCCCCTACATTTGAGGAAGTAGAAATTTTCTCAGGCTTTCAATTAAATAGACGTTTATTTGGTACTCTTGGGGAAGGAAAAATTAATCTTTTAGGCACTGATGAACAGGGGAGAGATCAGCTTAGTCGTATATTATTTGGTGGAAGAATTAGCCTTTTTATTGGCTTAGTTGGAATTTTAATTTCTTTTCCATTGGGAATGATAATTGGAGGTGTTGCTGGTTATTTTGGTGGGATTTTAGACAATATTTTAATGCGACTGGTAGAAGTTTTAATGACAATTCCGGGTATTTATTTATTAGTAGCATTTGCCGCCATTTTACCCCCTAGTTTAAGCAGTGCTCAAAGGTTTTTATTAATTGTTTTAATTACTTCTTTTATTGGTTGGTCAGGTTTAGCTAGAGTCATTAGAGGACAGGTTTTAACCCTTAAGGAGCAAGAATTTGTCCAATCTGCTAAAGCGATCGGGGCAAGTTCATTTTATATTATTATTAAACATATTTTGCCTCAAACAGCAACTTATATTATTATTTCTGCTACTTTATCAATACCAAGTTTTATAGTAGCTGAATCTGTTTTAAGTTTAATTGGTTTAGGTATTCAACAACCTGATCCGAGTTGGGGAAATTTATTATCTTTAGCTAGTAATGCTTCTATATTAGTTTTACAACCTTGGTTAATTTTTCCTCCTGCTATTTTAATTATTTTGACAGTTTTATCTTTCAATTTATTAGGTGATGGTTTAAGAGATGCGATCGATCCAAAAACTATTAATAATTAGGATGAGATGAAAAAGTCTTTTGAGGAGAAGTAGGTATTAGGTATTAAGTATTAGGCTACTTTTCCAAGGAATAAACCACATTTTTTATCTCTCGCAAAGTCGTAAAGAAGGATGCAAAGTTAAGAATAAAATTTAACAATATCACCTAAACTTTTGGCTTGAAAACCATCTCCTTTTGCCATCATTTCCCAATCATCTTCCACTCGAATTAACTCTGCCATAATCATACCTGTTTTTCCTTGATAACCATTTCCTGACAAGGTATAACGAGCAATTTCTTGATTATTAGTCACATTCACTAGACGAACAAAAGCATTTTGAACTTGTGCAAAATCTTGACTTCTTTCAGAGGCATTATAAATATTAACGACAAAAACTAACTTATTAATATTCTTAGGAATTAGTGGTAAATTTACCATAATTTCTTCATCATCACCAGTTCCAGCTCCCGTTAAGTTATCACCTAAATGGTTGATAGCAGAAGAATAATGACGTAAGTTGCCAAAATAAACTATTTCACTATTATTTTTGATTTTTCCCTTAGAATCTAAGCATAAAACAGAAGCATCTAAATCAAAATTTGCTGTAAATAAACTACCTAAAAAACCACCTTTTTTTGTGACATCCCAACCTAAACCGCACATTAATTGTTGTAATTTTGGTGCTTCTTTTTTTAGAGAAATTCGCTGTCCTTTTTGTAAATTAATAGCCATAATAATAAATAATTGATAGTGAATAATTGATAATTAATTTTGGTTCTTCTACAGTCGTTATGATAAATTCAGATAAAATAAACGTTACAAGGTTTGCATTATCAAAATTATAAGAATTGAAAAATGAATTTGTGATAAATTAACAGTTTGCATTTAAACTAACACCTAATACCTAACACCTTTTTCAAGGAATAATTTATCATACTGAAACTAAGAGAGCCTTAATTTTTATTATTTATTGATAACGATCGACTAAAGCCTGTAAACCGCCTTGATAACCAGCTCCTACCGCATTCATGCGCCATTCTCCATCTTTACGGTAAATTTCAGCCATAATTAAAGCAGTTTCGATCGAGAAATCTTCCTCTAAGTCATATCGTAGTACTTCTTGTTTTGTTTCTACATCTACTAATCTGACAAAAGCGTTTTTTACCTGTCCAAAATTTTGTCCTCTTTTGTGAGCGTCATGAATAGTGACAGTTATAGCGATACGAGCAACTTCTGGAGGAACTTTTCGTAAATTGACAATAATAACCTCATCATCGCCATCTCCTTCCCCAGTTAAGTTATCTCCCATGTGTTTGACAGATTTTTCGACATCTGGGCTAGTAAGATTGTTGTAAAAAATAAAATGGGATTCAGAAATTAATTTTTCATTGGAGTTTAAAAGAAATATAGAAGCATCTAAGTCAAAATCAACTCCAGTGTCAGTAACGTTAACATCCCACCCTAAACCGATAAATGCGGCATTTAATCCGGGGGCTATTTTATCGAGTGAGACTCTTTGCCCTTTTTGTAATGATATAGCCATGATTCTTAATCTTATATTTTGTCGTCTATTTACTTATCAGTCTGACTTTTCTATTTTATGCACAGATGTTAAAGTTAATTGTGAAGTTTTGAAACTGATATTCTTAAGATTTATAAAAACTTTCTTTACATTTTTCAATCTGATTTTAAATCTAAGAGTAAGCTAGTAAATAGGAGCTAGTCGGCAATTAATTTCTTGCCCTAAAACCATGCTTTTCGATATAGCTAATTTAACTTATTGGATTTTTCTCGGTATCGGTGTTTTTCTGTTTCTCCTCGTGATTGTTTCTGGGGGTGGAGAAGATCAAGATTTGGATACTGATATGGATGTGGATGTTGATACAGACGTTGATACAGACGTTGATACAGATGTTGACAGTGATGTAGAAGGAAATGTTAATGCAGATGTAGAAACGGATAATGATCTTAGTTTCCTCTTTTTTTTATCGTGGTTTGGGGTGGGAAGATGCCCTCTTTTAATCTTGTTAGCCATTGATTTTTCAGTTTGGGGAGTGTCTGGTTGGTTTTTAAATGTTACGATCGCAGGTTTTTTTAATGCCATACCTCAAGGTTTTTTTGCTTTCTGCATTTTTGTTACTTCTTTCCTTTTTAGCATCTCGATTGGACGATTATTGGCTAATCCTATCGGTAAAATTTTCGCCAATTTTGGTGAAGAAGTAGAAGGCGATCGTCTGATTGGTTGTATTGGTTCTGTCACTTCTAAACAAGTCCCTTATCTAGTCGAAGGCAGAATTGCCCAAGCCGATGTGTTGGATAATGCTCGTAACTTAGTCACGATCGAGGTATGTTTACCAGACTGGGCAAAGGTTGTACCCCATCGAGGACAAGATGTTCTCATTATTGATCGACAAAAACACTGTTTTATTGCGATCGCTAAAGACAGTTCTGATGAGGATAAATGGCTTAATTCAATTAGGAATTAGCTGTTAGGAATTAGGAATTAGCTGTTAGGAATTAGGAAGTAAAAAATTGTTCATTGTCTATTATAAAAAAAGAGTAAAATTATGAATTTTTGGTTGCAGTTTATTCAATCTTTACCCATTAGTAATTTAGAAAATATTGAGATTGATCATTTCAATATATTTAATACAAATTCACCTGAAAATAATAATAGCTTAACTAGCAGTTTAATTACTGATATTCCTATTAATTCTAATCCAAATTTAGCTCAATTAAATATAGGAAGTATGAGCTTTTTTGGCGGATTAATTGGGGGTTTAGTTTTACTTTTAATTCTAGCTATTTGGGGTTATACAAGGGTTTATGTTGTTACTCCTAATAACGAGGCTTTTGTACGCAATGGAGGCTTTTTTGCTAAGGATAAAAAAGTTATTCTTAATGGTGGTTGTATCGTGATTCCGGGTATTCATGAATTAACTAGAGTTCCCCTGCGAGAAATTTCGATCGATGTGGTTCGACAAGGTAATTTAGCGGTTCGTACAAAAGACTATTTACGAGCTAATATGAGGGTGACATTTTATGTGTGTATTAGTGCTGATAAAGATGCTGTTTTAACCGCCGCTCAAAGGTTATCAAAAGTGGGTAAAATTTCCGCAGAAGATATAAAAGATGCTCTAGAAAAACGTGCAGATGATGCGATTCGAGCAGCCGCAAAAAAGAAAAGTATTGCAGAAATTGACTCTGATAAATTAGGTTTTGCAGAAGAAGTTTTAAATTTAATTCAACATGATTTAAGAAAAGTTGGTTTAACCTTAAATAACATTGCCATTTCTGAGATTGAAGAAAGCGATACCTATGATGAAAATAATTATTTTGATGCCCAAGGTGTTCGTTTACGCACGGAAACAATTCAAGAATCTATCAAACAAAAATTGGGAGTAGAGCTTGATAATCAACGGGAAAAAAGAGAAATTGAACTCAATACTCAAGTTGCTATTCAACAACAAGAATTAGCGGCAGAAAAACAGTCTTTAACTATTAATAAACAAAAAGAAGAAGCTAAATTAACTCAAATGAAAGAAATTGAATTTCTCAAAGTTCAACGAGAAAGAGAAGTTCAAGAAGCTAGAGATCAAGAACAAGCTAAAATTGAACGCAATAAAATCCTACAACAACAAGCGATCGAGGAAGAAAGAATTAAGCAACAATTAGCAGTACAACAAAGTCAAATTGAGGCAAATATTGCCTTAGAAGAAAGAAATAAACAGTTTAAAGTAGCTCAAATTTCTCAAGCACAAGAAGCTGAAGTCGCAGAAATCGATCGACAACGCACGGTTGAAGCCACTCGTTTATTAGCTCAAATTGCCATTGCAGAAGCAGATCAACAATCACAAATTGCTCAAAAAGAAGCTGCGATCGCCATTACCGATAAAGAAAAAGAAAGATTTGTCGCTGAAGCACAAAAAGCCAAAGCGGAAGAAGCGGTTAAAACTGCACGACAAGTAGAAAATGCTGAGAGAGAAAAACAATTATCATTAATCGTAGCGGAAAGAGAAGCGGCAGAAAAACGAATTACCGATCAAAACGTAGTAGAAATTGATGTTTTCCGTCGTCGCCGTCAAGCAGAAATTGCTCGTCAAGCAGCAGAGTTAGAAGCAGAATCTATCCGCACTTTAGCCGATGCTGAAAAGTATAGATTATTGGCTGAAGCCCAAGGTAAATTAGCCGCTATCCGAGCGGAAAATAACCTTAACAATGCGAATCGGACTGCTGACCTCATAAAAGTCATTTTCCCGATTATTGCTCCCCAATTACCTGAAATTCTCAAATCTTTATCACCCCAACCCGGAGTTTTAGGAGATGCTCGAATTTATGCTTTTCCGGGGTTAAATGGCAACGGTACAAATAGTAGTAATGATATTAATAAAATTCTACTTTCCACTAGCGGATTATCCTTAATTAATACTTTATTAGATGAGGGAAAATTAGGTAATATTATTGGTCAAATCAAAGGTTTATTACAGTCCAATGAACCTGTTAACAATAAGACTCAATTAATTAGTGATTTTAATTATCAACCAAATATTAATTCAGAAATCAACTCTTCTGAAAATATCTCAGAATCTATGGACGAAATGGAGGAATCTATGACAGAATCAGAGGAATCGGATTTCTCTCCTTGGACGGATGAAGTCGTTAACAATTAATTGAAAACCAGATTATAATTATTCATTATCAATTATTCAAACTTATGTCAGATTCAAAAGATTACAATAATCGTAAAAAATTAGAAGAATTGGAAGCAGAAATTTTAAATTCAGTTCCTAATTCGATCAAACCCAAAACTTTGAGCGGCGCAATTACTTCAGTAAAAAATTGGTTTTTAACTTTACCGCCTACGGGGAAAATTTTTGTTGGAGTATTTGGTTTAATAATCGCTTTTTCTTTGTTAAGAACAGTTTTATCGATCGTGCAATTAGCTTTTAGTTTAACTATTTTAGGGGTTATTTTTTATATAGTTTTCCAATTTGTTTTGAAACAAAAAGATTGAGATTTTTCCTATATCAAAACCTTATTTATTGTTGACTTATTATAAAAAAATAGCTCATAATACTATAGATTAGATAAGTTTTTATAAGCTAAGCATCAGTAAAGAATCATGATTAGAATTGGCAATGGTTACGATTTACACAGATTAGTTGAGGGTAGAAAACTTATTTTAGGCGGTGTAGAAATTGATCATCATCTTGGTTTATTAGGCCATAGTGATGCTGATGTTCTCACTCATTCTATTATGGATGCTTTACTTGGTGCTTTGAGTTTAGGTGATATTGGTCATTATTTTCCCCCCACCGATCCCAAATGGGCAGGAGCGAATAGTATTAAATTACTATCTCAAGTTCATCAATTAATACTCGATCGAGGTTGGACTATTGGTAATATAGATAATGTTATTGTGGCAGAACGTCCGAAACTTAAGCCTCATTTGTCGGCAATGATCCATTCTTTAGCTGAAACCTTATCGATCGAACCTGATAGAATTAGTATTAAAGCCACCACCAATGAAAAATTAGGTACTGTCGGTAGAGAAGAAGCTATTTGTGTCTATAGCGTAGTTTTGCTGTGTCAACAAAATACTTAATTCCCATTGATAAAAGAAAGGAAAATCTAACAAAAAATTGTCAAATATTAATTTTTCCTTGAGAATTACGAGGAATAACATCTAATTTATGCCAAATTTTAGGAATTTTATAGTTAGCAATTAAAGAAGTTAATTTTAGTTTTAGATCTTTTTCACAAATATTATTATTAATAGGCACATAAAAAGCAGTAATTACTTCTCCCCAATAATTATCTTTTTTCCCAGTTATATAAATATCTTTAACTAATCCCGTTGCTAAAATAGCTGTCTCAATTTCTAAGGGAAAAACATTTTCTCCCCCCGTAATAATTTTGTTACTATTTCTTCCTAAAATATATAAAAATCTATCTTCATCTAAATAACCTATATCATCAGTTGTAAAAATATTCATATCTTTAAAATTAGGATAATATCCTTTAAAAAGAGACAACGATTTAATTTGAATTAATCCTTCTTTTTTATCCTCAATAATAACTTGAGCATGAGGTAAAATTTGCCCATTACTACTATTATCCTGTCTTAAATCATTAGGTTTTAAGATAGTAATTCCTGACGCAGTTTCTGTCATACCATAGGTTAAGGCAACGGATAAATTATATCTTTTTATTAACTCAATTTGTTGTGGATAAATAGAGGCACCACCAACTAAAATAATTTTAAATTGTTGTAAATATTCTGGTTTTCGATCGAGAAAAAACTGTAACTGAGTTGGTACTAAAGAGATAAAATAATCGTGATAATCTTCAATAATATCTAAATTATTTTTAATATTTTCAAAACTATTAACAACTAAATTACCTCTACTAATAAAACATCTAATTACCTGCATTAAACCGCTAACATGATAAAGAGGAAGACAACAATAACAATTAATTGGTACAGAATTAAAATATTGATAAAAACCTTTAGCCGATGCCATGAGAGTTTCCCATGTATGAATCGCAAATTTTATCTTACCAGATGTGCCACCAGTAGGAATCATAATTCCTTCAAATCTTGGTAATTTTTTTTGTGTCGAATTGAAACTATAATTAATTTTTCCAAAAATTATATCCGGTGTCGCTAATTTTTCTATTTGTTGCCATTCTTTTTCTTGCCAAGATGAATTAATTAAAAATAGACAAGACTTACTTATAATTCCTGCAAAAAAAACAGCAATAAAATTAATAGAATTTTTCTCACTTATAAAAATTATAAGATTTTTTTCTTTTACTTTATATACGTTAATTTTTTCTAAATAATCTCTAACTAATTCAGATAATTTTTTTTCTTGATTATTAAAAGACCATTTTTTACAAACTAATTCTAAATCTTCTAATATATCCAAATTTTTATTCATTCACTTTGTTGTAAAGCTCTAAGATAATCGATCGCTGCATCTAATTTAGAAGGATAAGATAGAGAAAATTGTTCAAACCAAAAACCTTCATCTGAATAAGGATCTAATTTTTTTAACCAAAGTTCTGCTTTGCGAATTAGTTGTTTTTCCCGTCGTTGCTTTTCTAATTCCTGTTTTCTAATTTCTTCTAAATTATCGATTTTATTGTGTTGTTTAATTTCAGCTTGTTTTTTGCTAAAACTTTCTGCAATATTCTCTAAATTTTCTTCTGCTAAACTAGATTTTTGATTCGATTTAGATGATTTTTTTTGTTGCTTAAATTTGCTTTCAAGATCTCCTAATACATCATGAGGAGAATTGTTTTTATCTTGAGATGAAACTTTTTTTTGTTGAAAATTACTTTCAATTTCTGTTAATAAGTTCAGGGAATTATTATTCCTCTTGACATCTTTAGATTTTTCTTTTTGAAATTTTGTCTCTATTTCCAATAATAAATCATCCTTTTTAGTCTCTATTTTTTTACTTTGTTTATTACTTTCTAAACTAGATAAAAAAAAGTCGATCGAGTCATTATTCTTTGAATTAGTCACCTTATTAGAATGTTTAATATTATTATTAACAGAGTTTAATTGTTGATCTTTTTCTTGGTGTTTTTTCGCTATATCTTCAAGTAATTTCTCAATATTATCCATCATTATCTATCAAAATATTTTACTCAAATAAAATCTAATTCTCCCCTTATTACAAAATATTTAAAGTAAAATTAAGGGAGATTATTTAGTATTAATTATTAAGCTAAAAAATATCTAAGCAGCTACATTTAATAAACTTTCAAGAGATTGCCAACGAAAATAACGATCGCCACCTAATTCTAAAACAATTTTAATTTTAGGTTGTTGTTTTGTTAAAGTAATTAAATACTCTTTTTCTTGATTAGAAAGAACAAAACCCTCAATAATCCACAATACTAGACCTTTAGAAGAAGAAGGTAAATTTTCTAATTGAGAAAGAGCAATGGGAGGAACAAAATAAGTAAGTCCTACTGCACTTTCTTGACCAATATTTTTTTTACCTAAATGAGGAGGACGTACCCCATGAAATCCCATTAAATAAGCACTTAAATCGCCTAATCCTCTAGCAGAAAGATTAAAAGTATGATAACCGGAGTTTCTTAATCTTCTTTGATAACGTCCTTCAAAACCGCCTTCAAGAGGTGCATATACGGCTAAAATACTCGATTTTTCTAAGTCTCGAATAAAACTTTTTCCAGTAGTTAATAATGCCATAAATTTTGTTGATTATTACTAATAATATCGATACCAATTTCCTTGATTATACTTGAGGTCGATTACTTTGAACACCCATTGAGAAGTAACTGATTAGGTTATCTCAACAACAATCACAAAAACCATCAAAGCTAAATATTAAGCTAGGACGCATTTAAATAGAATGGTAAAGGTAGGCAACAGGTAGGAATTTTATCAGTCATTCAAATAATAATCTAACAACTATTCAAGAGATATATCAAGAAATCATGACATATTTTAAATTTTTTCCAATTCTTTGTTCTAAATGTTAAAAAATCATGACATTATGATCTCTATAACCCTTGTTTTTGGTTTATAAAGAATAAATAAATCGTTATACCTCTTGACAAATCAGGGTTAGATTTTGTTACATAAAGTTAAGTAATTGATCCCCAGAGAGGTTAAAACTAATTTTAAGCCTAGAAAGGTGTATTTGAACCCAATCTATTTAGTAACAAAATACTATTACGATTCTGATGATTAAAAACTAAAAGCAACCAAGATATAATGTTATGTCCAAGCAACGACCGCCTATAGAGGAAATGACTTTAAGGCAACTCCGAAAAGTTGCTAGTGTTCTAAACATCCCTCGTTACAGTCGAATGCGCAAGGCACAATTGTTGAGCGTCATTCAAGAAAAAGAAAATCAATTTATTTCTACAAATAATATCAATTCTGATAATCAAATAAATCTATCAAATCAAGTTAATACTCAGGAGGAGCAGAAAATGGAAGCATCGAAATTTGAAGTAGGGCAAGATGATTTAGTTGGAGGCCCTCTCGCTGACGTGGATCAGGGTTTTGGAGAGTTACCGGGTGGTTACGGTGAAAGTCGTATCGTGTTAATGCCTCGTGATCCCCAATGGGCTTATACTTATTGGGATATACCCCAAGAAAGAAAAGAAGATTTACGTCGTCAAGGTGGACAACAATTAGCTTTAAGATTATATGATGTCACAGATATTGATTTAAACTATCAAAGTCCCCACAATATTCAAGAATATCTTTGCGATGAATTAGCTCGTGAGTGGTATTTACCTATCCCTGTCAGCGATCGAGATTATGTAATTGACATCGGTTATCGTTGTTTTGATGGTCGTTGGTTAGTGTTAGCTAGGTCTGTACCTGTAAGAGTCCCCCCCGTTTATCCTAGTGACTGGGTAGAAGATGTTTTCGTAACCATTCCTTGGGAAGAAGATTTAAAAACCAAAACAGTTTATAAACTCACTCCTCCTGCGAAAAAAGCGGCATTGGCGGCACAACAACAGCAAAATAGCTATCATAATCAAATCCATGACGAGATCTTCGGTTTAGCTCACGGTGTAGAAGCTCAAAGAGTCGCTGGTTCTTTATACGGCAGTATGCAACAAGTACCTAGTTCCATGATTCCCGAAAATGCTCTTAGTTCTTATGTATTTCCTTCAGGGGCAGGACTATGGGCAGGAGCATCAAGTATCGCATCTGGTTCAGGTGTTGGCTTAGGCTTTGCTTCTGGTTCTGGTATTGGCTTAGGTTTAGGTTTAGGTTCTGGTTCTGGTGCGGGATTCTCTGCTGATGCGATTCCCAACAAAGCTCGTAAATTCTGGTTAATTGCTGATGCAGAATTAATCGTTTATGGAGCTACTGAACCTGATGCAAAAGTCACCATCGGCGGACGAGAAATCAAGTTAAATCCTGACGGTACTTTCCGCTTCCAGATGTCTTTCCAAGACGGTAATATTGATTATCCTATTGTGGCGGTGGCTTCTGATGGTGAACAAACTCGATCGGTTCACATGACTTTCGATCGTCACACTCCTTCTCGTAATACCAATACGAAGGAAGAAGCTGTTTTAGAGTGGTTTCCTCCTGTTCGTTAAATAGTTGGGTTGAATAATTAACCTAGTACAAAAATTGTAGGGTGGGCAATGCCCACCATTTTTTATGATAATATTTGACAGAATTCATTAATTAGATTGAAACTTAATTTACCTTTACTCACTACTTATAAACTTGTCTGAATTTGCGATCGAAATAGAAAACTTAAATTTTGGCTGGAATCTACAAACTCCCGTCTTACAATCTTGTAGCCTCAACGTACCAAGAGGGGAATTGTGGATGTTACTAGGTAATAATGGTTGTGGAAAATCAACTTTATTACGATTATTGGCAGGTTTACTAACTCCCGAAAGTGGCAAATTAACAACAGATAAACCATTAGGATTTGTTTTTCAAAACCCCGATCATCAGTTAGTAATGCCTACTGTAGCCGCTGACATTGCTTTTGGATTAGTAGAAGAAAAGCTCAACCTTTCTCAAGTCCAATATAGAGTAAGAGAAGCTCTTACCGCCGTCAATCTCTTAGAATTAGAACGTCGCCCTATTTATGCCCTTAGTGGCGGACAAAAACAACGAATAGCCATTGCTGGTGCGATCGCTCGTCATTGTCAAGTATTATTACTAGATGAACCTACAGCATTACTAGATCCAGATACTCAAATAGAATTAGTAATCTTAGTGCAAAAATTGGTAAAAGAAAGAGGAATAACGGCTCTTTGGGTAACACACCGTCTGGAAGAATTGAACTATGCTGATGGTTACTTTCTCCTCAAACAAGGGCAAGTGGTGAGTCAAGGAAAACCAGCAGAACTATTTGAAAGTTTGTGGCAATAAATACAGCTAAGATCTTAAATTTTTGTTAAAATTTACCATTATGACATCATGAATATGACCTTTAGTAAAATAAATATGCAAGAAAATGGTTTCTACAATTTCTCAAGCTATCTTGTTGGTAGATGGCTACAACATAATCGGGACATGGCATTGGCTTAAAAACATTAGAGATAAAAATGGTTTAGAACACGCCAGAGAATCTTTAATTGAAAGTTTAGTTAATTATACAGGTTACAAGGGATTAGAAGCAAAAATTGTTTTTGATGCCCATTATCAAAAAACCCCTTGTTACGAAGAAAAATTTAGTCAAAGCGTTTGCGTACACTATACATCCTACGCTGAAACGGCTGATACTTATATAGAAAAATTTTGTGCCTCTTTTCCTCGCCGTAATCCAGAAACCGATACAAGGATTATTGTTGCTACGTCTGATCAAGCACAACGTCATACTGTTGTAGGGTATGGAGCGGAATGGCTATCAGCTCATGGATTAGCAAAAGAAGTAGATTCCACTAAAAATAAAAGTAAGCGTAATTTTCGCCCTCGACAGAAATCTCAGGGGCGTTTTCTTTTTAATTCTTTAGATAGTAAAACTCAACAGGCTTTAACCCAAATGCGTTTTGGTAGTTAATAATGAAAAGTGAATAATTAGGGTTTGCTGAAAGATTTTTGGAGAATCAATTTTGTTATCTGAAGAAATGCTATAGCGTTTCTTACAATGATGAGGTACAATTTTGAGATGAAAAAATGTAGACGATATTAACATTAATCTAATGCGTCCCTACTCTTTGGATTTAAGACAAAAGATTATTCATGCTCGTGAAAAGCAACAATGCTCCATTCGTCAATTAGCTAAGAATTTTGGTGTGGCAAAAAGTTTTGTACAAAAGATAATCAAGCAGTATCAAGAAACTGGGGATCTCAAACCTCGTCATTCAGGGGGAAGACCCCCCAAAATAAATCCTGAACAAACGGTTGTCCTGTTAGAAATTATCAACGAAAATAATGATGCTACTCTCTGGGAATTAGCCGAGTTATTTGAGAAAAAAACTGGACTTAAACTCAGTACATCGACTATTGACAGAATCAGTCGTAAATTTGACGATACTGTCAAAAAAAAACACTGTATGCCACAGAAAAACATAGTGAGAGAGTTCAACAAAAAAGATCTGAATATTGGGATAAAGTGAGAGAAATTAATGAAGAGGACTTAATTTTTGTGGACGAATCGGGAAGTAATTTAGCAATGCTTCGCCTTTATGGTAGGGCAAAAAAAGGGTACAGAGTCAGAGGAGAAAAACCCCAGAAAAGAGGGGGTAATGTTTCTATAGTGACGGCAATATCCTTAAAGGAAGTAGTAGCATCAAGAAATATTTATGGTTCTGTAGATGGATTAACTTTTGAGGCTTTTGTGATCAGAGATTTAGTGCCCAAATTATGGGTGGGAGCTTGTGTAGTTATGGATAATGCAAAAATTCATTTAGGAGAAACAATTAGAAAGGAAATAGAGAAAGTGGGGGCATCATTGGTGTATTTATCACCCTATTCCCCAGATTTTTCACCCATTGAAAATTTTTGGTCGAAAGTCAAAAATCAGATCAGAAAACTAAAACCGAGAAATTATCATGATCTAGTAGAGGCGATTGGAAAAGCCATGGAGCAAGTAACACAGTTAGATATGCACAATTGGTTCACCCATTGCTGTTACTGTACCTCATCATTCTGATAAATGCTATATTATGTTGTTTTGTAATTAATAAGGATTAGTTTGTTTGCTATCAGATAAATCAAAAGAATATCGATCGGAATTATTTTTTTGGTGAGATTGTTTTTCTACATCAATTATTTCGGGATTTTTTCTTGCATTATATAAAACATTTTTATTAAGAAGGATATTACCTTCTTTTTGTAATAATAAAGATAAAGAATTTTGATTATGTATTGCTTGGGTAAAATTAGGATTGATTTTTAAGATTATTTGATAAGTATTAATAGACTGTTGATACAAACCTAAATTAGCTTGTAAAATAGCTAAATTATAATAAGATTTTAGATACATAGAATCAGCTTTAATAGCTAATCTATAACTTTTTAAGGATTGTTGAAACTCTCCTATTTCTTGATAAATTATTCCTAAATTATAATAAGCCTCTACTAAATTTGGTTGTAGTTTAATGACGTGAATATAATCATCGATCGAGCTTTCTTTATCTCCCAATAGATAATATATATTCGCTCGATTAAAAAATCCTTGAAAAATACTATTATTAATTTGAATAGCCATTGTATAATCTTCAATCGCTTTTATTAATTGTTTTAATTTAGTATAAGTAATAGCTCGATTAAAATAAGCAAAATAATTTAATGGATTAATTAATATTTCCTGATTATAGTTAGTTAATGCCTCTGAATAATTGTGTAGTTGTTGATGGAGATAACCTCGCCAATGATAGGCTAAATCATCTCGATCGTTCAAAGTAATTGCTTGAGAAAAATCAATTAATGCTCCTTGTATATCCCGTAATTTATATTTACAAATTCCTCTTAAAAAGTAATTTTTTGAATTATTGGGATTATGGGAGATCGATTTATTGTATAAAGAAATAGATTCTTTATAATTTCCTTTTTTAATATAAAATTTAGCCGATTTTTGTAAAAAATAATTTAAAGGTAAAACATCATTAATATAAAAATTTAAACCACTAATATATAGTAAATGGGATAAATTTATATTTGTTTTTTCTTTTTTAGTAGATAACAATTCAACGGGAATAAAACCCAAAAAAACAACAGAGTATTCTTTGAGACTAACTTTAAATTTTTTCGGGCAAATGACAAAAATGATAATACGATTATTGCTGATTTCTTCCTGAGAAATAGACCACTGAATATTATTAATATCACCTTGATTAGTTTTGACTAAAATCTTAATATTTGTGGCTTGTTTCAGTATAAAATAGCTATTGACTAAACTAGCTTCACAATCTTCATAATATTTATGATTATCTAACCAAGTTAAATGACCAAATTTTGATAAAAAAGCCTCTATACCTAATTTACGATAAAAAACTATTTCTAATATTTCTTTTAGTGGATAAGTTAAATTATATTTATTCGCAATTTCTTCTGATTCTAAAATAGATTCAACTTTAATTTTTTCGATCGTTTCTTCATTAATAAACACGACTTCACTATGGAGATATTTTTCCTGACAAACCAATAACTGTCCCAAATTAAGACGGGAGCAAAAATCCTGTTGTTGTGCCTTTAATGGTGTTGTCCAATCCATTATAATTTTGGGAAAAGTGATAAGTAATAGTTAATCGGGAATAAACTTTTCAGATAATTATTTGTATTTAATTTCTAACTAATTATTTCTAATATCTGCGAGAGTAAAAAGACTTTCAAATTCTAAACCTTGAGACTGATAAAATTCTGCACCTCCTGCCTGACGATCGATCATTGATATAATTTTATCAACGTGATAACCGGCACCTCTTAATCTTTCTACTGCTAACATAGCAGATTTACCTGTAGTAACAACATCTTCCAAAACAACAACATTAGAACCCGATGGTAAACTGGGGCCTTCTATATAAGCCTGAGTACCATGACCTTTTGCTTCTTTACGCACTATTAAAGCAGGAATAGGTTTATTTTCCAATGCGGAGACTAAACTTACTGCGGTGACAATGGGATCTGCCCCTAAAGTTAAACCAGCTACAGCAGTAGTATTTTTTGTTAAAAGAGAAAAAATTAATTTACCGACTAATAAAGCACCTTCTGCTCTCAATGTCACCTGTTTGCAGTTAAGATAAAAATTACTTTTTTGTCCAGAAGAAAGAGTAAAATCTCCTTCCTGATAAGCATATTTGACCAACAAATTTAATAATTCTTGTTTAAGAACAGTGCTATTATTTTCCATAAATCTTTTTCAATAAATCAGTTACAATTGACAGTAACATGATCTTACCAAATATCAATTATGTTATCAAAATTATCTCGTTTTGTAGCGATCGCAACTTTAACAACTTTAACTTGTGTAATTGCAAATCCAACTTCAGCAAAACCTGTTAGTGATTCTAAAGCAACAGAAACGGAAGTGATAGATCCAGTTCCCCCTCTTTCTATGAATGTATTAGTCAATCAAGCCTTTTTTACCCATAGTGGTACTTTTTTTGAAGATTCGAGCATAGCGGGTCAATTGAATCTTATCTTAGGTTTCCGCAGTTTTCCCATGGGATCTTTTCCCGAAAATAATGTTGCTAGTGATGCCTTATTAGTAAATGCGATCGTCGTAGACTATTTCAGACAGTTAAAGGAAAAAGATCCGACTATTCGCACCTATGATTTACCGAATCCTTTTGATACCTCTTTAAAAGAAGGCTTAGATTATAGAAGATAGTTCTTTTTGTGTGTCTATCCAGGGTACAGGAGTTGAACCTGTCTTGGGCGAATTATGAGTTCGCTGCCTCAACCGCTCGGCCAACCCTGGTATTTTTAACCTTCACTATTATAGAATATATCTTTGTCCTTTTGCCAAATTAATTTTTGTATTTATGAAAACAAATACTTCTGTCCTTTTATCTCCTACAGCAATTGCTAGTATTTTAGTAGTGTTGAGTAGTTTGTCGATCGGTTTGGCTACAGGGTTTTTGTCTTTTTATTTAGGAGCAGAATCTTTAACAGGAGTTACATCTCCAGAAGAAAATCCCACTCAGAAAATTAACAATAAGTCAGATAATGAAGGACAAGGCACAAATTTTCAATTAATTTCTGAACAAAAAATTCTTGTCAAAGTCTATGATCAAATTCATAAAGCTAGAGAAGAAAGTAAAGTCAAAGAACAACAAAAACAATAAAAAAAGAGTATTGATTAAATTTTTTCATTTTTACAAAATTCGTTGTTAAGTTTTTTTATCCTCAATTATTCATCCTTCGTTCATTGTCATTCGCAATTCGTCATTTAATATAATGACTTGGCAAAAAATATTATTTAGAGTCTCAGCAATTTTTCTTTTAATCGCTATCAATGCTTTTTTTGTTACCGCAGAATTTGCTATTGTTTCCGTCAGAAAATCTCGTATTGATCATTTAGTTATTGATGGTGACATACCTGCTCAAACAGTACAATCTTTACAAAAAAGTTTAGATCGTCTTCTATCTAGTACCCAATTAGGTATTACTCTCTCCAGTTTAGCATTGGGTTGGATTGGCGAAGATGCTCTGGCGATGTCTATACAATATCTAATCTATTTATTACCCTTTCCTCAACAATTTATTTATCCTCTGAGTCATTCTATTTCTATTCCGATCGCTTTTTTATCTTTGGTATATTTACAAATAGTTTTAGGGGAACTTTGTCCAAAATCTTTAGCATTATTATATCCGGAACAATTAGCTCGTTTTTTAGCCCCCCCAATCAGTGTTATTGGTAAAATATTTAAGCCTTTTATTGATATTCTTAATCAGTCCACTCGTTTTTTATTAAAGTTAGTGGGAGTAGAATATAAAGGACAAGGTTGGTATAAACAAGTTACTCCAGAAGAATTACAATTAATTATTAGAACTGAGAGAGATTCATCGGGATTAGAGGCAGAAGAAAGAGAATTATTGAGCAATGTTTTTGAATTTGGAGACGTAGAGGCTTTGGAAGTCATGACTCCTAGAGTTAATATTAAAGCCTTAGATTTGTCTGCTACTTATCAAGATTTATGGCTAGAAATATCAGAAACAAAGCATTCTCGTTACCCTGTCATGGGAGATTCTTTAGATGATATTCGAGGAATTGTTGATTTTAAGGATTGTTTAAATATTTTGGGAGAAAATCCTCTTAATCTTGATATTTCGATCAAAGAATTAATTAAACCAGTTCGTTTTTTACCCGAATCGACTTATTTGAGTGAATTATTGACGATAATGCAACAATCTCGCCTAAAAATGGTCATTATTGTCGATGAATATGGGGGCACTTCAGGATTAGTAACGATGCAGGATTTAATTAACGAAATTTTAGGGGGAGACGAAAACCAATTGGACGATGATAATTCTCATATTACAGTGATCGATGAGCAAAATTTTTTAATTCCAGCACAAATAAATTTAGAGGAATTAAATGATTTATTAGACTTTAATTTACCCTTAATTGATGATTATCAAACTTTAGGAGGATTTTTAGTTTATCACTGGCAAAAAATACCAAAACCTTATGAGGTGTTTAATTTTGATTCCTATCAATTTACCGTAACTGATATGGATGGCCCTCGAATTAATCAGATTAAAATTACTATTCGAGAGAATTAAGGCAGGGAAAAATCTGCAAAGAAAATCACGTTATAATGTATAATTATCAATTGGTAAATTATACCACTAAAAACGAATATCCCCTTTTACACTTCCAATAAAATTACCACTTTCACTCGAACCTAACTCAACTCTCATGGAGATAGGTGTATCGGGTAGTTTATACTCAATAATACCACCATAGCTAGTTTCTAATTCTCGGCTATTAAATCCTAAATTCAAATCAATATAGTTGCGTAGATAAGGACCGATCGAAATATTGAGACCCATTTTTTGTAACACTTCCACACCATAATAAATCTGTGTTCCTAATTCAACATTACCTTTAAAAATAGGGCCATCAATTAAACTAAATCGACCATTAAATAAACCAATAACACTACCATTACTATATTGAGGAATAATACCCAAAGAACTGGTTAAAGATAAACCATAGCCTTTAGTTTGACGGGAATAAGTATAAGCGAGGGTAACTTGCCAAGGATTATTGCTATTATTGGCACTATTCCAACTGAACCGCAAAAAAGGTACATGGGTATTAATAGCAGATAATTGTTTATTATCATCAAACTCCACATTGGTTGAAGTAGTGCTAACTACAGCATTGACATATACGCCTACACTTGGTTCATAAATACCAAAATCATTACGCTTCACTTCTCCAGCCGCCTGATTATCGATATTAAACCAAACTCCAGAGTTAACGGTATAATTCCAATCATCGGATGTTCCAGCATACACTAATTCCACGCTAGGGAGGAAAAGATAACCGTTGTAATACTTATTTTCGATCGTCCTTACATCAGTTTTTTGTAATACCAGTCGATCGAAAGCTAAATCAAAAGTTGCGATGGGAGTGGGAATAGCCGTTAAATCCCTAGAATTAAATTCTTGCACAAATTTCTTACCTTCGGGACTAATTAAAACAACTTGACTAGCAGAAGATTCATTGATTGGTTGTCCATTATTTTCAAAGGCAATGGGTTGTATTGGTAAAGTGTTACCTAAAAAAGTCAAAGGGCCTAAACTGCGATTAGATAACCTTGCTGATTGAACAGTGGTTTCTCCTTCTCGCCACTCTCCGACATCACTTTGAATAAATTGTACTGCCCGTTGAATATTACCAGTTTTGATTTGAAAAATGCTGGAATTTGTAGGAGTAATCTTACTAGGAAAAGTTACATAACCAGAAACTTGGTTTAAACTACTAGCTAAATTAGCATAGGCTAAAGTTGTATTTAGTCGTAAATTAATATTTCTTCTTTCTTCAGAAGTCGCCTTAGTATTTAAGGGTTTAAATAATTCATTGTTATTTCGTTGTTTTTTCGCCTCCTTAATACTATCGTTTAATTTTTCCATATTAAACACATCAAAAAAACCTCCCATTAACATCCCAATGGTAGAGTTAATACTCTGTACTTCATCTAATCGACCTCCACCTTCTAAGGGTACTGTTAAAGAAAATCCTGGATTGGCGAATAAATTATAAAAAGTCGCCTCTACATCCTCTTTAGAATATTGAAGAACAAAGCGATTATTTAACGCACTAACATAAATACGATACCAGTCATATTGATTTTCATCGATGTTAAAAGTATTAATTTCCGGCGGTTGAATACCTAATCCTAACCATAACAAAGAGTTCCAATAGTGATAATTTTTTTGTTTTTCATCTAAAAAAGGATTAACTAAAATCGTCAATAAATCTTTATTATCAAACTTTCCTTCTTGAGCAATTTTAATACCGGGAGCGGAAGTAATATCTGGATTAAAAATAGTAGCACGTTCTCCTGTAACAGTATTATTCCAAGAAATCCCCAGACTTTCCAAAATTTGTGGTGATATTGTTGCTCCTTCTTTTATATCTATGTCTGCTAAAGCTCGTAAATCGGAAGTGGGGAAACCTTGTAAGATTAAAGGTGCATTTTCAATATCCAAATTAGCAAATAAAGCCCCTCCTCCTCTGGGATTAAAAGTTGAAGCAACACCTATTTGATTATCATTAATAGCTGTAGGAGAAGGCAAAATTACTACCTCATTATTGCCTTGAGTTAAACTATCGGTATTTAATTCTACATCTCCGGCGGACACTCCTTCAGGATTTCTCAATTGTCCAGCAGTACTAATAACTCGATAATTTGATAAATCATCTATTTTAAACAACCGTTGTAAATCATTAGGAATTACCCACACAGCTTGATAACCACTAAAACTTTGTCTTTGGGTTAAAGTTTGGGCTAAGGTTTGATTCGTTTGTTTTCCTTGATAAACAATCCCCGCTAACCCTCCTCCTATTTCTCCTACGATAACATTATCTTCCAGTACCCAATATAGTTGATGACGATGGGAAAAAGCACCTATACCAACTTTATTCAATACGGGGTTATTGTCTGATTGTCTTAAATCTAGGTTTATATATAATTCTTCTGTTCTCGGTTTAAAAATTAGAGGGGAAAAAGTTAAGTTATCTGAACCATTTACAATCCAAGGATAACGAACAGCAGTATTACTCATGGCATTAGTTATCAATTCCTCTACGATTTGATAGGTTATCTTTGGAGGTTCGGTGGTGTCTGGTATTTTTTCGATCGTAGGATCTGGTTTTTCTTCTTCTATTGGTTCTTTTACTGGAGGTTGAGGATCAAGAATACGATCGATAGGAGCAACTTCTGCAATGGTATCATCGAGAATAAAATTATTATCTAGTTGAGCAATAAAAGGATTAATATTCACCCCTTCCACAAAACAATTCTCATCACAAAGTAAAGGATTAGACGGTACTGTTTCGATCGCCACTTGGGGTGTAGGATTAGGGAGAAATAGTTGCGCCAGATCCCAATTTTCTCGTTGTGCCATCAAAAAAGGAGTTAAATTCACCCCTTCCACAAAACAATTCTCATCACAAAGTAAAGGATTAGACGGTACTGTCTCGATCGCCACTTGGGGTGTAGGATTAGGGAGAAATAGTTGCGCCAGATCCCAATTTTCTCGTTGTGCCATCAAAAAAGGAGTTAAATTCACCCCTTCCACAAAACAATTCTCATCACAAAGTAAAGGATTAGACGGTACTGTCTCGATCGCCACTTGAGGTGTAGGATTAGGGAGAAATAGTTGCGCCAGATCCCAATTTTCTCGTTGTGCCATCAAAAAAGGAGTTAAATTCACCCCTTCCACAAAACAATTCTCATCACAAAGTAAAGGATTAGACGGTACTGTCTCGATCGCCACTTGAGGAGTAGGATTAGGTAGAAATAGTTGCGCCAGATCCCAATTTTCTCGTTGTGCCATCAAAAAAGGAGTTAAATTCACCCCTTCCACAAAACAATTCTCATCACAAAGTAAAGGATTAGACGGTACTGTTTCGATCGCTACTTGAGGAGTAGGATTAGGTAAAAATAGTTGGGCAATATTTTCTTCTTCATCTAACTGAGCAATAACAGGAAATTCAACAGGTAAAGTTTCGTGCGCGTAGCGTGCCTTTGGCATCGATTTATCTTCAATATTTTGTGTTGTAATAGGAGGAGAGGGGATTTTCGTTTCGGTTTCGGTTTCGGTTTCGGTTTCGGTTTCGGTTAATTTTTGGGATAAAACAATAGACTTAGTGTCTCTGTTGGACTCCTTATCAGGAGATATCATTGCTGAAGTATTTTTATTAGTACCACAAAATACACCACTCAGTATCAATATTATCAAGAGTATTTTATTGATTAATTTATTATTAATAATTATGTTTTTTAACTTCATGAATCAATTTTTAAAAGTGCCATATATGTGAGTGTATTCGTACAAATTTTAATACAAAAAATAAGTAGAAATATCAAAAAAAGTTATTACATTAACTTTCCATAGTAATGATATTATCTTTCGATTATCTTAAAATAATAACTTAATTATAAGTAATTTCACTGAGTTTTTTTCCTATAACTTTCATAATTTATGATTTATTCGATCGAATTTAACTTCCTTCTCATTAACTACATAAGCTGAACTTACACAAAAAGATCTAAGCATATTATAAGTATTATCTTTATTAACTCCATATATGGCATTTTCTATATTTATTTGCGAAACTTGTCATAAAATAAAGAAGAAGTAATGTTGTTGTTAAAATTTATAGATAAAAGAGCTTAAACACTTTTTGAGGTTAAACCTCTCACTAATATATCAATAATTGTGTATAGATAAATGAAAGATTAAAAATTTGTATTAAATATTTAAGTGTTAGATTTTACTTCTTAAAAAGAAATTATGTGGATTATTTATATAAGTTTTTCATGTATCAATTTATTTTGATATATCTTTTGTAAAAATCAATTATTAAAAAATTTTTCAAAAAAAAAGTTCAAAATATCAAATTGCGAATATAATGAGTATAGCACTTAAGATTTATAGAAATAATTATTAGTTGTCAAAATTGATTTTCCTTAAAATATAGTTATAAGGAAATCTAGCACAATTTACAAATATTTCTATAAACCTAAAAGTGACTAATCTCATAAAAAGTCAAAATAACTTAGAATTATGAACAATTTTCGTAAGACCTTACTAACCCTCGGTGTAATTGGTTTAGGTTCTGTTGTCGCTCCTTCCGCATTTGCTCAAAGTTATGCTTCCGGTAGTTCCACCATCGTTTTAATGAACGGTGCTAGTCAATCAGTAGGTGCAGAAATTTCTATTCCTAGTGGTCTTACCTTTCTTGGTACTGCTGGTAATGGAGAAGTAACAGTAACCCCTACTTTGGGAGTACCCGGTGACGGTACTGCTGATACTGGTTTAGCTATCAACGAACAAGAGATTACGACTTTAGTTGTTGATCCTGGTCTTCCAGATGCGAGTATCTTATCAGCAACACCGACTACATTTACTGCTGCTGCTGCTGCTGCTCTTGTTGCTGCTACTACGGCGGCAGATCTTCAAGCACAAGTATCCATTATCCGTGCTGGTGCTGGTGTTGACGGTTTAGAATAATCTTAGTTTTAAACCTTTCTAAATAAATCTCCCTTTTTGTTGAATAAGGGTTTTCCCTCCTCTTATCATACTCCTGTTAATAAAAGGAGGTAGAGGGGGATTTTGTTTTTTTATGAACTATTATCTCACAATGAAATTTATACTCAGATCTTGCACCTCGTTTAAAATGGACTGATGAGGGGAAGCAAAAGTAATAAGAATTGATGTTAACAGTATAAAAATTGATTTTCTTATTTTTGTCTATATTGATTTTCTTATTTTTGTCTATTAAGTATTTATGTTCTAATGCAAGATCTCAGTTATAGCAATTTGATCGAACTCAGGACTCGATCGAACTTTATAAACTCTTATCTCGATAGAATTTTATGAATCGTTAGCTCGATCGAAATTGATTAATCTTTAATACTTACGCATTTGTACCAAAAAGAAAGGTTTGGGAGATTGCATCGTGCCTCGCAATGACGGAATAACGATATTATTGAGTAAATTCTGATCTTTGAACTCGATCGATTTATAATCTGAGATAGATTAATAGTTAATGGTTATCGGTATGTATCAATTATCTTTAAATTTAGAACAGATATTAGAGTTAGTTAAGCAATTACCTGAAGGAGAAAAAATTAGATTAAATCGTGAATTGGAAAAAGATATTATTCAAAGCCAAAAACAAGATCGAGAAATAACGGCAGTTTATACAAAAATGTCCGAACAGGCATTTTATCAAATTTGGGACAATCCAGATGATGCTGATTATGACAACTTATAGTTTTGGTGAGATACTCCTTCTGCCTTTCCCTTTTACTGATCAAACTTCCCATAAAAAAAGACCTACTGCTGTTATTAGTTCTAATACTTATAATCAACACAAACCCGATATAATTATTATTGCCATTACCAGTCAAATAAATACTCCTTTAACTGATGGTGAATTATCTATCATAAAATTTCGTGAGGCAGGTTTACTCAAACCCTCGATAATAAAGCCCGTTATCACAACCATTGATAAAAATTTAGTGATTAAGAAATTAGGACAATTACAGATATAAGATTGTCGTAACTTACAAAATTTAATTCAAAAAATTATTGGTTAAAATTTAAGTCGTAATTTATTATCACCGATCAAACTTTATAAATCATTAACTCGATCAAACTTTATAAATCATTAACTCGATCAAACTTTATAAATCATTAACTCGATCGAATTATTTAAAATCATTATCTTGATCGAAAGTCTCAAAACCTTTATTTCATTATATTTTTAATAACCCCTAGGGGAAAATTATAATTTCTAGACAGGCTATTAATATGAATAAATATAAAACAATAATTTTATCGCTTCTTAGTACTATTACCATGATTTCCGCTACAGGTAAAAGTGTAATGGCTCAAGCCACCGCCACAGGTGCGATCGTGGAATTTAATCCCGTAACCGGTTATACTCAGTCCGTTAGTGGCGAAATAACTTTACCTACTGGTGCATTTAATGGCCCATTAAATATTACTCCAGTGGTATCTGGTAGTGCAAGTCCTCTGGATCCGATAATTCCTTTTTTAATTATTAATCCGGGTGGGATTGATTTTTCTATTCCCCCAACTACTTTAAATGCTCAAGCGGCAGAAATTCTTTTAAATGCTTTTGATTTATCGGATATTGTCTCAATTTTGAGAGCTAATACTAATTTCCTTAGTAATGGTACAGCAAATCAAGCGATCGCCACAGGTCAAACTACTTTACTTTATCCCGATGGCTCAACCCAATCCGTTAGCGGAGAAATTTCCTTACCGACAGGACTTTATTATGAAGGAGCTAGTTCTCCCCAAGATGGTGGGGGAAATGACATAGATCCTACCTGTGGAATTGGTTCAGGTTGTTTAGTCATAGGTACTGTTTTTGATGAAGCACAAGATGTCCTGGCTAATCCTACTGGAGTGCCTCGTATTAAAGAATTGATTATTGATCCGGGTGTACCCAATATTGCTGGTTCAGGTTATGATTTTAATGCCGCCGCTGCTTTCAAATTAACCGCAATTCCCCTAGCAGATCTTTCTGATATTGTTTCAGTTATTCGAGCAGGTAGTGGGATAAATGGCCCATTTTCCACTCAACTTCAAGCAAGGGCAATGGGTATGGTTATGGTAGGCACTCCTGATGGTACAACCCTATCGGTAAGTGGAGAAATAACCCTCCCCGCAGGATTATATTTTGATGGTACTTTATTTGATATTCCTGGTGGTGGTGTGGCTAATGTCGATAATGATTATTGTCCGGGTAGTAGTTGTTTAGCCGTTTTACCTGATATTCGATGGAGGGATTCTCTTGATTCCAACTCAGCTTTTATTAATCAGTTGACGATTAACCCCGGTTTCGTCTCCCCCGGAGATCCAGCCAATTTAACGGGGCTTTTCTCTCCTAGTTCTTTTGATTTTAATGCAGCTGTGGCAGGAAAACTATACGAATATATAGAACAAGATCAATTGACTCAAGATCAATTAGCAAATATTGTTTCCGTAATCCGTGCCGGTGCCGGTAGTCGTGGTTTATCCCCCGAAAATCGACCTATAGCTAGAGCTTCCGGTAGTGCCACGATCGTTCTTCCTAACGGCTCTACTCAGTCTGTTTCCGCAGAATTAAGTCTTCCAACTTCTCTTTATTTTCTCGGTGCAGATCCTGCAAATATTCAAGATACTGATGCTAGTACAGGATGTACTAATGGAACGGCTTGTTTTCTCCTTACCCCCAGTTTTGAACCGATTGATCCACTAAATCCCAATTTAGTAACTATTAGTCAATTATCGATCGATCCCGGAAGTCCAAACGATCCTAGTACTATTCGAGGATGGGATTTTGATGCCGCCGCAGCCGATGCGTTAACCAAAGCAACAACTTTAGAGGCTCAGGTTTCCATTATTAGAGCAGGTGCTGGCAGTGGTTTAGAGTAATAAAAATGATGAAAAAGAGAACCTAGGGTGGGCAATGCTCACCTTTTTTTTATGTATAGCAACAAGATGGATAAATCAGATAATTGTCAATTGTACATTATTCATTGTTGAACTTCTGCTATAAATGACAATGCACAAGATCAATACTGTAAATGTATTTTTTACAAATTTTAAAAATTTTGTTACGAAACATACAAACCTAACTAGAGTAAACCTTTTAAATATGTACATCAAACTTAACAAATACTCAAATCAGTTAAAAAAGTTATCAATCTATGTCCCAAGTATCAAGACGTAAATTTATCTTCACCGCCGGAGTCACCGCAGTTGGTAGCGCCATTCTTCATGGTTGTACTAGCGGAGGAAATAATCAAACCACTACAGAAAACAATACCCCTGATACTACAACAACTCCTGTTTCTGGGGATGGTCCTGAAGTTACCACTGCTAAGTTAGGTTTTATTGCTTTAACTGATTCCGCACCTTTAATTATTGCCAAAGAAAAGGGATTTTTTGATAAATATGGCATGACGGGAGTAGAAATATTAAAACAAGCATCATGGCCTGTTACTAGAGATAATATTGAATTGGGTTCGGCTGGTGGAGGTATTGATGGAGCACATATTCTTTCTCCCATGCCTTACTTGATGACATTAGGTACTATTACCAAAAGTAAACAACCCTTGCCAATGTATCTCTTAGCTAGATTAAACGTCAATGGCCAAGCTATATCTGTGAGTAACACCTATAAAGATTTAAAAGTAGGACTGGATAGTTCTCCTCTCAAAGATACTTTTGCTAAAGCCAAAGCCGATGGTAAAGAGGTAAAGTGTGCCGTAACATTTCCCGGTGGTACTCATGATTTATGGATGCGTTATTGGTTAGCCGCTGGTGGCATTGATCCCAATAAAGATGTATCTGTTATTCCTGTACCTCCTCCGCAAATGGTAGCAAATATGAAAGTAGGTAACATGGAGGCTTTCTGTGTAGGTGAACCTTGGAATGCTCAATTAGTAAATCAAGACATTGGTTTTAGTGCATTAGTTACAGGTGAATTATGGAAAGATCATCCAGAAAAAGCTCTTAGCTTAAGAAAAGATTGGGTTGACACTAATCCTAAAGCTGCCAAAGCCTTATTAATGGCAGTATTAGAAGCTCAACAATGGTGTGATAAGCCTGAAAATATTGAAGAAATGTGTACGATCGTATCTCAAGATAAATGGTTTAAAGTGCCTGTTGATGATATTATCGGACGTTCTAAAGGCACGATCGACTTTGGCAATGGTAGAGTAGAAGAAAACTTCCCTCAAGCGATGAAATTTTGGAAAGATAACGCTTCCTATCCCTTCAAGAGTCACGATTTATGGTTTTTAACAGAAGATATTCGTTGGGGTTATATTCCTGCCGATACGGATACAAAAGCCCTTGTTGATCAAGTTAACCGTGAAGATTTATGGAAAGAAGCCGCTAAAGCCTTAAGTGTGCCAGAAGCTGAAATTCCTACAAGTACATCTCGTGGAGTTGAAACTTTCTTTGATGGTACAAAATTTGATCCTGAAAATCCTCAAGCCTATTTGGATGGATTAAAAATTAAAAAAATTTAGGAAAATAAACTATTATAAAGGTTAAATAATTATTGTAAAATTCTGACAAAAACATAAAAATATAAAGTTTTTTCTCAATATTTTTAACCTAATATAGTCTAAATAAATTTTTAGCTTCATTATTTTATAAACTATCAATTATTTTTATTAATTAAAATCATGACTGCAAGACTTCAAAAAACCTCTAAAGATTCCAATATTTTAAACTCTATTCTTTATTCTCAAAATCTTAGAAAGGTTGTTGCTCCTCTTATTGCTTTGTTTGTTATATTGGCAATTTGGCAAATTTTATGCTCAGGAGAAAAGCCCAATTTACCGTCTCCGATTACTGTCATCAAAGATACTTGGGATCCCTATATTATCAATCCATTTTTTCACAATGGTGGTACGGATGTTGGGTTATTTTGGCAACTTTTAGCCAGTTTAAAAAGAGTTGCGATCGGGTTTTCTTTAGCCACAGTAGTGGGCATTGCATTAGGAATTTTAATCGGTGCAAATCGCCTAGTTTATCAGGCTTTAGATCCTATTTTTCAGGTATTAAGAACGATTCCTCCTTTAGCTTGGTTGCCTATATCCCTAGCCGCTTTAAGACAAGCTGATCCTTCTGCTATTTTCGTTATTTTTATTACAGCAATCTGGCCTATTATCATTAATACAACAGTAGGAGTTCAACAAATTCCCCAAGATTATAATAACGTTTCTAGGGTGTTAAAACTGACAAAAATTGAGTACTTTTTTAACATCTTATTTCCTTCCACAGTTCCCTATATTTTCACAGGTTTAAAAATTGGTATTGGTTTATCTTGGTTAGCAATTATTGCCGCTGAAATGTTAGTGGGCGGTGTGGGTATTGGTTTCTTTATTTGGGATGCTTATAATAGCTCCGAAATGAGTCAAATTATTCTTGCTTTAATCTATGTAGGAATTATCGGTTTATTGTTAGATAGATTAGTTAGTTTTGTTGCTACTTTAGTTGTACCTGAAGAACAAAAATAAGTTCTTAATTCCTAATTTTTTACTACTTATTACTATGCAAAATTTTATTGAAATTGATCACGTTGATAAAATTTTCCCCCTCGCCAATGGGGGAGAATATATAGCTTTACGCAATATTAATTTGAAAATTGATCAAGGAGAATTTATTTCTTTGATTGGTCATTCTGGTTGTGGTAAATCGACTCTTTTAAATATGGTTGCTGGTTTGTCTAATGCAACTCATGGCGGTGTTATTCTCGAAGGTAGAGAGGTAACTGAACCTGGCCCTGATCGAATGGTAGTATTTCAAAACTATTCTTTATTACCTTGGTTGACAGTAAGACAAAACATCGCTTTAGCCGTTAATAGGGTGATGAATCACTATCCCGAAGCGGAAAGAAAAGCCATCGTTGACGAAAATATCTCTATTGTTGGCTTAAAACACGCTGCCAATAAGAAACCGGGACAACTTTCAGGAGGCATGAAACAAAGAGTGGCGATCGCTCGGGCTTTAGCTACAAAACCAAAAGTACTACTTTTAGATGAACCTTTTGGAGCATTAGATGCTTTAACTAGAGGTAATTTACAAGAAAATTTGATGCGTATTGTTCAAGAAAATCAAGTTACTTGTATTATGGTTACTCATGATGTGGATGAAGCCTTATTATTGTCCGATCGCATCGTTATGTTAACCACAGGGCCAGAGGCTCATATTGGACAAATATTAGAAGTTCCCATCCCCCGTCCACGACAACGATTAGAAGTAGTTAATCACCCCAGTTACTACGCTCTGCGTAACGAAATGGTTTACTTCCTCAATCAACAAAAACGCTCTAAAAAAGTTGGTCAAATCACTGTTGGAAAAGAAGTTGTCGCCGGTAATGGTTTGGAGAAAATTAACCTCGATATTGGTTTTATCCCTTTAACAGACTGTGCGCCTTTAGTGGTAGCCAAAGAAAAAGGATTTTTCGCTAAACATGGCTTAGAGCAAGTGAACCTAGTCCGTGAACCGTCATGGCAAGAATTGGCTAGAGGTATCGCTGATAAACGATTGGATGCGGCACAAATGGTGGCAGGAATGCCTTTAAGTATGACTTTAGGAGCAGGAGATAAGCCTTCTATTCCCATGATTACCTCAATGATACTAAGTCGTAATGGTAACGCTATTACTTTGTCAAAAAAATTCCAAGAAATGGGAGTTACTAACCTTTCTGAATTGAAAGAAGCGATCTTAAAAACTCCTGATGCAGTCCACACTTTTGGCATTGTACATCCAGCATCCATGCACAATTTACTATTGCGTTACTGGTTAGCTTCAGGAGGTATTGATCCCGATGAAGATGTTAATTTAATGGTAATTCCACCTCCTCAGATGGTGGCAAATCTTAAAGCTGATCACATTGATGGTTATTGTGTGGGAGAACCTTGGAATGCTCGAACAGTACAAGAAGATTTAGGCTTTGTAATTGCTACGGATTTGGATATTTGGCCAGGCCATCCCGAAAAAGTTTTAGGAGTAAGAGAAGATTGGTTAGAAAAACATCCTCAAACCCATATAGCTTTAGTTAAGGCATTGATTGAGGCTTGTGAATATTGCGACGATCGACGTAACCGAGAAGAAATTGTGGAGTTACTCACTAAACCCGAATATCTAAATATGTCTGCCAAATATATCCGCCCCGGATTTATTGATGACTATAATTACGGCACAAAAACCGAGTCTTTACTAAGATTTAATCAGTTTTTTGTGGATGGTGCTAGTTACCCGTCAAGAGTTGAAGCATTATGGATTTTAACTCAGTTAGCTAGATGGGGTTATACTCCTTTTCCTCGTAATTGGATAGAAATAGTCGAAAGAGTACGCCGTCCAGATTTATTTGGTGAGGCTTGTAGGCAATTAGGTTTATCTGATATTGACAGCGAACGTCATAACTTACAATTGTTCGACAAAATGGTGTTTAATCCTGATGATCCCGTTGGGTATTTAGAAAGATTAACGATTCGTCGTGATTACAAAGTTTCAGAGATATTAATTGATAATTTTAATGTTGTCAATAAATAGCACCTTACCCCAATTCTGGGGAAAAGATAGAATAAAAGTTCCCAAGTATGGGGATTTAGTGGCTTTATTGAGAAACTGAATTTACGGTTTATTAACAAATATAGTAAAGATTATGCAAACTTTAATGAATACAGAAAATAGCACTAGTACTTTAGAAAAAACTGATTTTTTAACTATTCAAAAAGTATCAAAGGTTTATTCCACAGCCAATGGTGATTATACAGTTTTAGATAATGTTAATTTAACCGTTAAAGAAGGTGAATTTATCTGTGTTATTGGTCACTCCGGTTGTGGTAAATCTACCTTATTAAACATGATTTCTGGTTTTAATCAACCCACCACTGGGACAGTTAAACTTAAAGATAAAATTATCGCAGAACCCGGACCCGATCGTATGATGGTATTTCAAAATTACTGTCTGTTACCTTGGAAAACTGCTTTTGATAATGTTTATCTTGCCGTTAGTGCCGTTTATCCGAATAAAAATAAACAAGAAAAACTAGCCCTTGTAGAAGAACATTTAGCGATGGTGGGTTTAACAGAAGCCGCTAAAAAGAAACCGAACCAATTATCTGGAGGTATGAAACAAAGAGTAGCTATTGCTCGTGCTTTGGCAATTCGTCCTGAAGTATTGATTTTAGATGAACCTTTTGGCGCACTGGATGCTATTACTAAAGAAGAATTACAAGAGGAATTATTAGAAATTTGGCGCAACCATCAATTAACCGTCATGATGATTACCCATGATATAGATGAAGCCTTGTTTTTAGCCGATCGACTTGTTATGATGACCAATGGCCCTAGTGCAAAAATTGGCGAAGTTCTTGATATTCCCTTTTCTCGTCCTCGTAATCGGGCGCAAATTACTGAAGATCCTCGTTACTATGAATTGCGTAACTATGCTTTAGATTTCTTATTTCATCGTCATGCTCATTCTGAAGATCCCACCGATGATGTTATGCAACCTGAAATCAAGAATAATAAGTTAAAAATTGCAGGTATTATTGGCGGTTTAGTGGCGGCTACGATCGCCGGCTTTACCCTATTTCAATCTTTTAACGGGAATAATGGACAATCACCTACTACAAACACAGAACAGATTAGTAATTAACCTGAGTTCGAGAAAAAATCCTTGATGTAGGTAGGCTTTAGGTTTTAGGTTTTAGGTTCTAAAAATACCAAATCTGATTGAATTATTTCATTAAATTAATCTAAGTAAAATCAATTATTAACAGTTTTTCATCAATTATTTACCTAATACCTTGCTATTATCCATACATTTTGCATCGAACTGAGGTAGTAATTAGAGTCTGGTGTGCCAATTTTTTATCTTGTCTATTCATTACTGAGAAATAATAAATAACGGTTTATGATAAAACAAAACTATAAAAAACAAAAATAGTCAAGTTTTAGTCATGAATCAAGTTATTAATAATCAGTATTTTCAGCTCAATTCTCTGGGTGAAATGTGGGATTTGGTAGTGTCACAGTTTGGAGATATTATTGCTTTATCAGATCCTCACAGTCAAACCCCTGTAGAGTTAAGTTATCGAGAAGTCGATCGAAATATTAAACAATTTGCCGCAGGTTTACAATCTTTAGCCATAGAATCAGGGGAAAAAATCGCCCTGTTTGCAGATAATAGTCCTCGTTGGTTAATAGCAGATCAAGGTATAATTCGTAATGGTTGTGTTGATGCCGTTCGATCTTCCCAAGCCGATCGAGAAGAATTATTATATATTTTAGGTCATAGTGATAGTACTGTCCTCGTCATCGAAAATTTAACTATCCTGAAAAAGTTACAACCCGAATTAAGTCAATTTAATTTAAAATCAATTATTTTACTCTCTGATGAAGCCATAGAAACCGAATTTTCTCAACCTATCTACAATTTTGAGCAATTTATGGTTTTAGGGAAAAATCATACTTTTACTCCCGTGTCTAAAAATCTCGATGATTTAGCAACTTTAATCTATACATCAGGTACGACAGGACAACCAAAAGGCGTTATGTTAAGTCATGGTAACTTATTACATCAAGTACGCTATTTAGAAACTGTCATTAAACCCTTACCCGGCGATCGTATTTTAAGTATTTTACCAAGTTGGCACTCTTACGAAAGAGCAGCTGAGTATTTTTTACTCTCAAGGGGTACAACCTTAATTTATACTAATATTCGGTATTTTAAAGCAGATTTAAAAGAATATCGCCCTCATTTTATGGTAGGAGTACCTCGCTTATGGGAATCTATTTATGAAGGTATCCAAAAACAATTCCGAGATGGCAGTAAAACTCAACAAAAACTCGTCTTCTTCTTCCTCTCAATGTCAGAAAAATATCTGGAGGCGACAAGGATTTCAAAAGGTTTAACCCTCGATAATCTTAATCCTTCTCCCCTAGAAAAAATTACTGCCCAAGTTACAGCATTATTATTTTTACCTCTGCACAAATTGGGGGATAAATTAGTGTATCAAAAAGTACGAGACGGCGTTGGCAGTTGTGTTAAAACGTGGATTAGTGGAGGTGGTTCATTACCTAAACATATTGATAATTTCTTTCAAATTGTAGGTATTTCTCTAATTGTTGGCTATGGCTTAACGGAAACTTCTCCCGTCACCAATGCCAGAAGATTTGATCGTAATATTGTTGGTGCATCAGGACAACCTATCCCTGAAACAGAAATTAAAATTATTGATTTAGAAACCAAAGAAACTCTACCTCAAGGCAAAATTGGCTTAGTTTATATTCGTGGTAGTCAGGTGATGCAAGGTTACTATAAAAACCCTTCTGCTACGGCTAAAGCCATTGATAGTGACGGTTGGTTTGATAGTGGGGATTTGGGCTGGGTAACACCTGAAAATGATTTAGTAATTACAGGGAGAGCAAAAGATACGATCGTACTAAGTAACGGTGAAAATATTGAACCTCAACCCTTGGAAGATGCCTGTGTTCGTAGTCCTTACATTGATCAAATTATGGTAGTAGGACAAGATCAAAAATACTTAGGAGCTTTAATTGTACCAAATTTAGATGCTTTGCGAAAATGGACACAATCTCAAAATTTGAGTTTAACTTTTCCTGATGTTTCTGCTGATTTATCTATGATCGAAAATAGTGATCTTTACGCCAAAGAGGTTATAAGCCTTTATAAACAAGAGTTAAATCGAGAGGTCAAAAATAGAGCAGGATACCGTCCAGACGATCGTATCAGTGTTTTTAAGTTCATTGTAGAGCCTTTTTCCATGGACAATGGTATGATGACTCAAACCCTAAAAATTAAACGCCCTGTCATAACAAGTCATTATCAGGATATGATTAATTCGATGTTCCTTTAAGAATAAGGAATGACTAATCGATAATTATTAATTATTGAGTCGCAAAGAGAGACTTTTGCTATTCGCCGTGAAATTTATTTTGCGGTGGGTTATTATTAACACCGAACACTGAAAACCTAAAACAAACTTAACATCTAACACCTTTAAAAGTGGAGAAAATTTATTTACTATGGCATCAAAATTAACTTTAAAACGTCCCGTCAATGTGAAAGTAATTGTTACGCCTGCATGGCAAGATGAAGCTCAAAAACAACTACAAGCTCAAATTGCACAAATCGATCAACAAATGTTACAGTTAGATCAACAAGGACAAAGTGCGATCGCAGAAATTAGAAAACAAGGCAGTTTACAAGCACCTCAACAAATAGAAAATATCCAAGGACAAGTTAATCAGAAAAAAGGAGAAATGTTGCAACAAAAAAGTCAGTTTTTACAACAGATGCAACAGGTTCAATTATTAGAGTTAGGACAAGAAGTATTTCAAGCGCAAATGGAAAGTTTTTTTGATGTTCAAGAAGGAGATAATTTAGTAGAAAAACTCAATATTGAAATTATTTTAAGAGATGGAGTAATAGAAGAAATTAGAGGAAAAATTTAGGAATTACTTAGGCGGTGCTGAAAAAGTATTTCAACAATGGACAATCAACAATGTACAATTAATTATCAATTGATTTTGATAGTCTTCTGACTCCCAACAGCAAACTCTACCCTAATTCCTAATACCTTTTTTATCATACTCAAAGTAACAGAACCATAATTTTTTGATTTACTGACTTGAAGTTATACCTCTGTCTTGTAATTGACGAATAAAGTATTCTTCTAAAGAATCTCTACTTAAATTCATGCTGATTAGTTTAGCAGAAGTATTCTGTAAATAGTTTAAAAAACCATCAAGATTACCACTTAATTCACCACTAATAAAATCATTTTCTTTTTTGATATGAGTTAACCATTCTTGAAGTTTATCTTCTTCTGTTGCTTGTATTACTACATGATAAGTTTCTCTTGTGCCTAAAATCTCGTCTAACGAACCAATATTTAATAACTCTCCTCGTGCTAGAATGGCGATTCGATCGCAAATTTTTTCCACATCAGATAATACATGAGAATTAAAAAAAATCGTTTTGCCTTGTTCTTTAAGAGATAGTATAATTTGTCTAACTTGATAACGTCCCATAGGATCTAAACCAGACATTGGTTCATCAAAAAAAACAATTTCAGGATCATTAATTAAGGCTTGTGCCATACCTATTCTTTGCAACATTCCTTTAGAATATTGTCTTAATTGCTTTTTTTTAGCCGTATTTTTCGCTAAACCAACTAAGTCTAATAACTGTAAAATTTTCTGATTTTGTTGAGACTTAGGAATTTGAAATATATCAGCAATAAATCCTAAAAACTCCCAAGCTGTTAAAAAATCATAATAATAAGCATTTTCTGGTAAATAACCAACTCTTTGTTTAACAGTTTTATCTCCCAAAGGTTTTCCTAATAATAATGCTTTTCCTGAAGTTGGACGAATAATACCAAGCAGAGTTTTTAATAAGGTAGTTTTTCCCGCACCATTAGGTCCTAATAATCCAAAAGTCTCTCCCCGATAAACTTTCAATGTACAATCTTTTAAGGAAGGAACTTTAGTATTCATCCAAAAACCTGTGCGATACACTTTACTTAATTGATAGGTTTCCACTACCACAGATTTATCAACGGTATCTGTTAAAGAAGGTATGTCAAGACTAGAAATCATGGGAATAATTGATAATGGATAATAGATTATTATTAACTATTAACGTCTTGTTGGTTTATTTTAGTTCAAGTTACCTTAGATAAGCTAAAACGCATTTAACTTGCATAGTTTAATATTACTAAAAATTGACGAACTCTTATTTGTTGCCTCTTGCCTATTCCCTCTCTTTAGTATAATACAAGGTTAAATAGGTTAATAATTTTTCAGGAGATTTTATTTGTTTTTTTCCATGCTTGAATCCCAATTAAAGCTAAAGCAACAATTAAGGGAATGAAAAAATAAACAATGCGATAGGCTATTAATCCTCCTAACATATCTGATGAGGATACAGATTGGGGACGTAAATATAACATAATTGTTTCAAATACTCCCAAGCCTCCGGGTACAGTGCTAATTAATCCGGCTGTTAAGGCTATAATATAAATGCCAAAAAAGCTAATATAAGACATCGCACTATTAACTGGTAATAATAGATATAGTACTCCTGCCGCTAATCCCCAATCTAAAGCGGCGATAATTATTGTACCGACAGAAATTTTGGGTTTAGGAAAGGTAATTTCTTCTTCTCCTAAATTGAAAGAGTGTTTGATGGTGACACTGACGATAAAATAGATAATTACAAGGGATAGAAAAATATAACCTAAAGGATGAATCGACTTAAAGGGTAATTTTATTACACTAGGTAAAGTTAAAGGATCTAATAAGGATACCACTCCACTGATAGTTAATAATCCTAACCAAAAAGTTAGGTGAGTGAAAATAATTAATTCTCCTATTTTTATTTTTGAGATACCCCATAAACCATAGTAATGATAACGAATAGCTGTACCAGAAAAAGCGGTAAAACCAATAGTATTGCCGACCGCGTAACTAACAAAAGCAGTAAAGGCGATTTTGAAAGGGGATAGTTTTTGGCGAATATGACTAAATCCGAGTAAGTCATACCCTGTCATTAATCCATAGCCTAAGATTGTCATAACTAAGGCGACTACTTTATGCCAATGGGGAATATTTTTGAGATATAACCACACTGATTCTATACTATCCTTTTTCAGCTCAGACACGATCGCCATTATGGAAATAGAGAATAAAATAATGACGAAAAGAATCGGTATGATTTGACGAAAATTTTTAATCATTGTCATTTTCCGTTGCTATAAATTTGTAAATCAAACCAAAAAGTTGTACCCACTCCTACTTCACTGGTTAAATGAATACGACTGTTGTGTTTTTCTGTAATATTTTTGACGATCGATAACCCCAAACCGGTACCCTCTAAGGTGTGAACTCTATTTTCTACTCGAAAAAATCGATCAAATATAGCCTCTTGGTCTTCTGGTGCAATACCGATTCCTGTATCAGAAATTTCTACTCTCACATGAGAAAATTCTTCTGAGTTTTCAGGATTAGCTTTAACGGGATAGGCTTTAACCGTTACGCTACCCCCTTCCAAAGTGAATTTTAAAGCATTGCCTACCAAATTAGTAAAAACTTGTAAAAGAAGATCATAATGTCCCCAAATAGGTGGTAATTCAGTAGCTATTTCTGAAAATAATTTAATATTTTTATCCTTAGCATTTAGTTGATAAGTTCTTAAAGTTTGTTCGATAGGTTGTCCTAAATCTAATGGTGTAAATTCATAACTTCTCGAAGATTCTAAACGAGATAAATCTAATACATCATTAACTAATCTAGTAAGTCGATCGGTTTCATTATTAGCTGTTTGTAAAAACTCTAATTTTTCTGTTTCTGTTAAGTCCTCACCGTACTCAAATAGAGTTTCTATAAAAGATTTAATATTAAATAATGGAGTTCTTAATTCATGGGAAACATTACTAATAAATTGACTTTTAGCTTCATTTAATTCAGCCTCTTTTGTTATATCTTGTACTGTCATCACAATTCCTTTGATGTTTTCCCTATTTTGATCTAATACCTGAGTAAGTAAAATTCTAAAAATACGTTGATTAGGATTACTTAAAGCGATCGTAAACTCTCCTCTAGTAGGTAAAATATCATGGCTATCTTTTTCTTCATCAGAATCTTGTCCATGAGAAATATTAGTAAGAGGAGTTTTTAATTGTTGAGTTACTTCCAGTGGTAAATATTCTAGTAAATCTTCTCCAATAATATGAGTATTTTCCCAATTAAACATTCTTCTAGCGGCTGGATTTACTAAAATCAATTTAAGTTGAGAATCCAATAAAATTGCCCCGTCAGCAATGGTTGAAACAAGGGTTTCTAATTTCGCTTTTTCTGCAGTTAATTCTTCTATATTTTGTTCTTCATATTTTTCTAAAATTTCTGCCATATCATTAAAACTTAAAATCAATTCTCCCAATTCTCCTCCGAGGGGTAAATCAATTCTCTGTTTAAAATTACCCGCCGCAATATTTTTAACTCCTAACAATAATTCTTTGATAGGTTGAGTAATAGTTAAGGCATTAAATACACCCCCTAAAATAACCATCGCCCAAATAGAGATAAATACCGCAATAGTGACATCTCTGGTAAGATTAGAAGAAGCCACAACAGTGGGATTCGGATTAATACCGATAGCCAACACCCCTAAATATTGCTTATCAACCGATAAAGGTACAAAAACATCCGTTACTTTACCGTCTGGGGTGAAGTGTTGTCTAACCACAGGAATTTTAGCTTTCGGATTATAATCTTCGGGTAACTCTAGTTTTCTTTGAATAGTAAGAGAATTTTTAACTTCATTTTGAGAAAAAGGAATACCGAAAAAAATCTGCCCTTCTTCATTAGCATAAATAATATATCTGACGCTTGATGTACTATTGAAAAAGCGTCCTGAAAATCTGGCGACTTCAGTTAAATTATCTTCGGCAACTAAAGGCGCAACATTACTAGCTAACAGTAACCCTAAATCTCTACCAAAACGAGTATCATTTATTTGAGCATCCTGTTGAATGGAATTGACAGCCCAAAATGTTAAACTACTCATTACTAATGATACCACGAAGGTAGCGATCGCCATTAATTTAGTTTGGAGGGTAAATTCAGACCACCAACGCGCGATAATATCCTTAAAAACTTGCACGGTTTATATAGTGAATAATAAATAATGGATAATGGATAATGAATAAATATCATTCGTAGTTTGTAATTCGCAATTCGTCATTTTTAAGATGAAATTTAATCGTACAACAATATCATTGGTAATTTTAGCATTAGGTTTAACGGGGTTTGTTTATTTTAGCGAAATCAAAAATCAAGGATTGGATATTAGTTCTAAGATAGAAGAAAAAGAAGACAAAAAAGAGAATATTTTTAGTTTTGACTCTAAAGATATTAAAGGAATTGTTATTGAGGTGAATAACCAGAAAATTAGTTTCGAGAAAACAGATAAAGATATTTGGGAAATGATACAACCAGAAAAGTTAACGGCTAGTGATGCGGCTATTTCTTTTTTGGTAAATTTATTTAATCAAGCGGAAAATAAAATACAAATTCCCTTGACGGAAGAAAAAAGACAAGAATATGGTTTAGTGCAGTCAAGTTATAAAATTCAGTGGAGATTGAAAAATGATGAACAATATCAAATGATTTTAGGGAAACCTAACTTCGATGATACCCAAATTTATGCAGAAGTTAAATTTCCTGATTCTGTAAAAACAAAACAAAATATTTTCTTAGTCTCTAAAAGTTTTCAATATGCCATTGAAAGAGATTTTAATGAGTGGAAAGCAGTGGATAAGTAAACTTAAAGACGCACTAAGATATTACTACCATGAGTATCAGTGCCACAAGTAGTGTATAAATTGTATTTTTTGGCCATACTTTTCACGATCGAAGTTTGATTTTTGCTAGGTTGCCAAGGGTTAGGATTAGTGTAGGCATAATAAGTTTCCACCCCATCTATTCCTAAACTATAGGCTTCGGTAATTAACTCTTCTGCACTACGACGATAACGAGCAGGGTGTGCTAATACGACTAATCCTCCTGCTTGGTGGAGGGTTTTAATCACATTTTTTGCTTGAGCATCTTTCCCGACAGGAGCGTTTCCTGTTAAGTACTTTTGTAAATTATGGACTTCGGGATTAAATCCATAACCTAGTATATGAACATTAGTACCGTTTAATTCTGAGGTAATTTCAATACCTGTCCATAGATGAGGTAGCCCAGTATGATGATGAGATTTTTCACGGAGGTAATTTCTAGCTCGATCGAATCCTTTAACGCTATGATGATCAGTAATAGCGAATCCTTGTAAACCGATAGATAGTGCTTGTTCTACTAATAATTCTGGGGTTAATTGTCCGTCAGAACAACTGGTGTGTAGATGAAAGTTGTAATTATGAGGGCAACTAAAATAGTTAATATTTTTCCATACTGCTCTTAATTTTATCGTATCTTGCTCCCGATCGTCACTGGATAAAGGACGAGTTTTTTTTGTTGTTAGTAGCATATTTTGCTCAACTATTGCGAACTGTTAACTTCAATGTAACAAAAATTTAGAGATCTTGACGGGTAAATCTTAAAAAAATCTTAAGAATTTTGTTATGAGTGTAATATGCTTTCTTTATATAAGAAAAAATACTGAGACTTTCTTCAAAAGTATTCCCGTTAACATAGGTTATCAGGTATAGTTTTCCGTTAATTGATTAGATAATTTCTAAAAAG
This sequence comes from Geminocystis sp. NIES-3709, assembly GCF_001548115.1. GTDB lineage: Bacteria > Cyanobacteriota > Cyanobacteriia > Cyanobacteriales > Cyanobacteriaceae > Geminocystis. The sequence goes on from NZ_AP014821.1 coordinate 3,711,581, forward strand.
TTTTACTCATATTTCATTGTCCAAAAATTTAGTTTTTGAACCAAATTCATCTAAAATTTGACCTCAGTTCGATGAAAAAATATTATCAAAAGGTTAGCGATCAGGTATTATTAAGTTAAATTTCTGGTCAACATTAGTAATTAACGGGACTTAAACTAAAAATATTAAACTATGAGTCTCAAATCGTTATAAATCAAAGATTTTACATAGATCGATAACTTTTCCTTTTATACCAAGAGTTTCAGCCGTTTTTATGACGTTTACCTAAATCTCTTACTCTGACTGTATTTGAAGCTATTTTTGCACCAAAATTTTTCAAAGTACCGTTAATTACTTATTCTTGAATTGAAAAAAAGCTAAAAGCTAATCCTTAACAGCTAATTACTAACTCACGTTAAATTTTGACAGATCAATTCTTCAATTAAACAAATAAAAGGGGTTTATCTTTTAGGGGTGCAAAAGCATGGGTATCGAAACGATAAAGAGTTGCAGGTCTTCCAGCACCCTTATAAGCCTTTTCTCCTGTGTCTATTAAAAAACCTAATTTCAATAAACGAGAACGAAAATTTGAGTAATCAGTAAAGTTTTCCCCTAAAACAGTAATATAAAGTTGATAAAGGTCATAAAGGGTAAATAATTCTGGTAAAACGTCAAATGCGATCGGACTATATTCAAGTTTATTTCTAAGTCTTTGATAACCATATTCCACAATACAATTATGATTAAAAGCAAGAGTAGGAATAGCATCTAAGGTAATCCATGTAACGGTTTTGATATTTTTAGTTATTTTAGCATCTTCATATCTTACTAAAGCAAAGTAACTAATGGATAGATAACGATCGTCATAATCACGACTATCAAAGGTATATAACTGTTCTAAATAAAGGTTATTAACTTTAATTTTTTCAGCTAAAGTGCGGTAGGCGGCGGACTCTAAAGATTCTCCTTGTTTAACTAAAGTTGCGGGTAAACTCCAAAATTCTTTAAAGGGTTCTTTTTCTCGTTTTACTAATAGTATTAGTAACTTATTCTTGATAGTATCAACGGAAAAAATAACATTATCTACTCCCACGTTAAAATCTGCTAGATTGTGTTTCACTTTAACAACTTTTTTCGTCATCCAAATATAAACGATTTTCTTCAATATAAACCTTTACTTTATCAGTTAACACTACCGAATCATGTTTATGGCGATAATCTGTAGAAGAAAAAGGCGGTATTTGACAGGGAGCGATCGAACATCCTAAACTATGATGATTAATTTTGTCGATGACTTCCTGCTTGATAGTATAACCTTCTCTGGGTACTAATAAAACTTTCAACTGTGTCCACAATTTTTCTGCTTGATACCATGTAAAAATCTGTTCTGCTAAATCACTCCCTATTACCATTGTTAAATCAATGTTTTCCCCCCATTTTATCCTTGCTTTTTCTACTGTATTGATAGTGCGTCGATCGCTAATTTCTTGACAATGAGTAATATTAGATAAATTGAGTTCTTGAGTTAGTAATTTTAACATTTGACTACGATGAAATAAATTACTCCCATGACTTTTAAAGGGATTATCTGAAGCATAGACTCCCACTATATCATAATTATTACTTAGGTAAGTTAATATATTTTTATGGGCGATCGTAGGTGGATCAGCACTCGTACCAAAAATAGCGATAATCATATAACAGTAAACAAATTGATTTAAGTTTAGGATTAGACTGGTTAAATTTACCTAGTCATCATAAAGCTAGTACCCTGTGTAGTTATGACTTCAACTTAACTTTTCTCAGAGAAGTAATTAACGGTACTTAGACAAAACAATAACAACAATTAAGCTATAATTTTTACATCATATTGCTTTTAGGTCAAAATGAAAGAAATTACTTCTTCATCAATGCCCCCATGTTTCAATCGCTGGTGTGAAAAAATAGACCCAGTCTTAAAAACAAAGGCACAAAAACGAGAGTTTAGAAATTATTTGGGCGGTTTATTAGGAGATTCTCAAAGAAAAAATATAACTCAAATTGCCCATAATAATCTTGATATTACTTATCATAAATTACACCATTTCTTAACAGAGTCCACTTGGAATTATGATGAGGTAAATGATAAAAGATTAGAAATTATTGCATCCTGTCGTCAAACAAAAATTAGTCGATGTTTCTCCTTAATTATAGACGATTCAGGTCATCGTAAAAGTGGAAACTTTACTGACTGTGTGGGAAGACAATATATTGGTGAAATTGGCAAAACTGATAATGGTAATGTTATAGTCACTACTCACATTTATGATGGTGTGAGAAGTTTTCCTTTAGACGTTGAATTATATGAAAAAGCCGAAAATTTCCCTGAAGGAAAAGACGCTCCACAATTTCAGAAAAAACCAGACATTGCCTTTAATTTAATTGAAAAATGTTTAAATCGAAATTATTGTCCCCAAATAATTTTAATGGATGGTGGTTATGGAAACAATACTAATTTATTAGGCAAACTAGAAAAAAAGAATTTAAAATATATAGGAATTATTGCTAAAAATAGATTAGTAAAATTGGTAAAACAAGATTTTATCGAGTCTGAAAAAACCATAGCTGAAATAGCAAAATCATTACCCCAAGATAGTTTTGAAAAAATAAGAATAGGAAAAAATCGAGAAAAAACTCTTTGGGTAGCAACGATAAATATTGAATTATCAGCTTTGTCGGGAATAAAAACTGTAGCTATCGTCATGAATGCAGATACTTTTGAAAATTCCACAGATATTGATTATTTAATGACTAATGAAATAGGAGAAAAAGTGTGTGGAAATTGGATAGTAGAAACTTATACACAAAGAAATTGGATAGAAGTATTTTACCGTGAAATCAAGGGATGGTTAGGGTTATCACAATACCAAGTGAGAAATAAAAGAAGTTTAATGAGACATTTTATCTTGGTATTTTGTGCCTACACTTTTATTCAATGGCATCGTTTGACAGGAGGTTTAAGAAGACAATGGGGGAATAAACCGTTAAATACTTTTGCTGAGGCATTGGAAGCGTTTCGTAATGCTGTGTCTTTTCGCTTTTTTCAATGGTTAAAAGACAATGTGGAAGTATTTAGTTTATATAAAGCTAGTTTAGGGTTTATTTGGGCATAATTTTTGTCTAAGTACCGTTAACCCAACGGTGAATAATCTATTTTGTGAGTTATCCAAAGTTTAAAATACTCTAAATTATTTATTGGAATTGTTGTAATTTATCGTTAGCAGATTTTAAGAGTTTTTGAGACTGATTGTAAGAAGTTGTACCAGATTGCACTTTCTCTAATTGATTAATGATTCCCTGAAGTTGACTGGCAACTAATTTACTCTCTGTATTATCTACTTCAAGTAACTTTTCTATTCTCCTTTCTGCTTCTGTAAAATATTGAGCCGATTCGGTTTCAACTTGTTTCCGAATTTGAATTGTTGCTAAGTTCGTTGTGTAGTTAGCTAATAGTTTTTGTGCTTCTAAATATCCTGTATCTTCTAAGGGAATAGATTTAAGATGATCGATCGACTGTTGCCATAGGTTTTCACATTGTTCCCAAATAATAGCAGAATGAGGGGGCTTATTACATAATTTAGATGCTGAAGTGGCAAACTCTTGAGCCGCACTAATCCTGATATTGGTTCGCTCTCCTCCTGCAATAATTCCTGAAACTTCCTGAAAATCTCTTTGATAAGCCAATAGCTTACTATCACTTATTCTTTTTGCCAAAGTATTAGACGGTAATTCTATTAGTTTATCGATCGAACTTTGCCAATTATTAACACTTTTTTGTTTATCTGCATCATTTTTGGCATTTTGATAACTTTCTTTCGCAGAATCAATGGACTTTTGAGCTTTTTCTAATTCATTTAAAGCATTAATTTCTTGAAAAACAACCGCTTCCATGCGTCCAATTTGTTTTCTTGCCCTCTCAAACTCATCAAAAGTAAATTTCCAACTGCAAGTAAAAAAACTACAATAAAATTGAGGCTCATATCCTAAAAACCAAACAGGTAATTGATTTAGATGATTTTGAGCAAGTTTAACTTTTTCATTTCCTAATTCAATATCTGCACGACTGGTAGAATTGTTAACCAGTTGATCTGCTTGTTCTACATTAGCGATCGCATTTTTATAATTATTATCCATAGCGATATAACTAGGGAGTAGCACGATCGGAGCCACACTAGCAACAGGGCGACGAATCATAGGATAAGGTAAATTAGCAATCCAAATCAATCCTGCACCACCTGCTATAGTTAAAATCCCTAAAGAAACAATTTTTAATTTTTTATTCAACCCAGACATTACTTAACAATATTTTTTCTATTTGATTACACTTTTCTGATTCACAATTGGTTACAACTCATTGCTATGAAATTTTATCTGTAGAAAACTGTTGATGAGTTGTATATTTGTCTAAGATTACCTAAAAAGCAATAAGAGACAATCTTTTAATGGTACACTTTTCTTTTTAATCACGAATTACTATGTAAACTCCAAAAGTTTTGCCCATAGAATTTATTATCATTTGATTATAACTTGTGACTTATCGTCTTAAATCAAATTGCAAAAAAAAGTAAAATTAACTTAACAATTGTTTTAATTTATACATAAAACATATTAACAGGTTAAAATTCTCGATATTTCTACCTCTCCATAATATAATAATTTGTCTGCCAATTAGTTGGATATTTATTTATAAAATCAATAATTATTACTCTAAATTAATTAGTTAAATGATATTGCAAAAAATCTCGCAAGATAATCCTAAATCAATCGATCGAGTTTCCCCAATTTTTATTATTGTATGTCTAATATTAATTTGGAGCTTAGGTTTTGTAATTGATAGAATTTGGTTTAGTTTAGATAATACGATACCTGCTTGGGATCCTGCGGAATATCTCAATGGGGTAATGTTGTATAAAGAAGCCTTTAAAACGCCTCATTTTTTTGATGGTTCTTGGTGGCGACAATTGTGGTTATTATCAAATAAAGTTCCCCCTTTAATGTATATTATTACATCTCCATTTTTCTTAACTTTAGAACCAAGTGTTGATCATGGAAATCTAGTTTTATCTTTATTTAGTTTAATTTTATTAATTTCTATATTTTTTCTGGGAGTCTTATTTTTTAATTCAAAAATTGCTCTATTTGCTTGTTTATTAGTCCAATTAATCCCTGCTTTATATCGTTATCGTCTTGAATTTTTATTAGATTATCCCCTCACTGTAATTGTTACTTTTAGTTTCACTTGTTTAACTTACTGGTATTTTACTAAACCTCAATCCTCATGGTGGTTTGCTATTTTATCAGGAATTTCTTTTGGGTTAGGAGTAATGTTAAAACAAACTTTTGCATTTTTCCTTTTTTTACCTGTTATTTTTGCTTTTATCTCTCTTTTTATATATAAAAAGTGGTATAAATTAACGCAATTAATTGCTAGTTTTGTTGTTTCTATTTTTATCTTTTTTCCTTGGTATCGGACTAATTGGTTATTAATTTTTACTTCTGGAAAACGAGCCACGATAGATTCTGCTATTTTAGAAGGGGATCCACCATTAAATACTCTAAAGGCTTGGACTTTTTACGGAGAAGTCTTACCCTATTTATTATCATGGCATTTACTAATTATACCTTTAATTTGTTTAATCTATTTACTTCTTAAATTTTATACAAATAGAAACAATAAATATAAAAATATTTGGGCTTATATTCAAGATAATTTTTACCAAAATAAAAATAATATAAAATCTAAAAATAAATACTCATTAACAATTTTAATTACAATTTGGTTAGGGATGTTTTTACTAGGAGGCTATTTATTATCATCTTTAAATATGAATAAAGATGCTCGTTATATTTTACCATTATTACCCGTATTAAGTTTAATTTTATCTGCATTAACTTTTAGTTATCAAAATATTGGAGCAACTATTTTTAAAATATTTACACTGTTATTAGCTTTATTATTAATGATATTTAATTTATTTCCTTTAGGTGGTGAATTTTTAACGAAAAAACTTAGTCCTGAAATGCAAAATTTTCCCTATATGGGAGAAAAATGGGCAACTCCGATGGTTATTCCTAGCACGATCGAAATTACTCCTTATCTAAGATCTAATATTGGTGTTTTGCCTTCAACTCCAGAAATTAATCAACATAATATTTCTTTTTATGGTGCAATTCCTAATTTTCAAGTATTCGGAAGACAAGTAGGAGTTAGAGAAAAAGAAGTGAGTAAAGATGTTCATTCTATGGAATGGTTTTTATTGAAAACTGGTATTCAAGGTTCAATTCCTGAAGCCCAAAAAAAGACTGTCGAATTAGTTGAAAATAGCGAAAATTTTTATATTGTTAATCAATGGCTATTGCCAGATAATAGTGAATTAAACTTATATCGCCGCAAACTACCTTTTAATGAAGTTTTAACTTTAAATACTAACAATAGTAAAGTTAAATTAGATGAAATAACTGTCCCAGAAATCTTCCCATCAGGTCAACCTATTCCTATTACTTATAAATGGTCTGGCTCGTGGGAAAATTTATATAATGGAATCGTAATTTTAGATTGGCAATCTTTAGAAAATCAAGATAAATGGACTCATGATCATCATATTGCGATGGGAAATTTACACCCTAATAATGTTTCTTTAGAGCAAATTAATCAAGATTTTCAAGTTATCGAAAATACTGCTATGTTTCCGCCTAATTCTCTCACAGAAGGAGATTATATTTTAGAAGCTAAATATCTCAACTATGGCACTGGAGAAACTGAAAAAATTATTATTCCAGAAATAAAAGTGACGATCGATAATGAAGCAGAAATTACCGTAAAAAGAGAATTAGATTTAGTCTCTCAAATTAGTCAATTTGCTCCTAATTTATCTCAAGGAATTGAAGGTTTAACTCCTGTATTTGCAGAAGTTACTCGTATCAATCAATATGATCCCACTCAAGACTATCTCAAAGTAACACAAAAGGTGATGGAATATCGTCTGCAAACGGAAACTAACTTAGACTATCTCTATACGTTACTTTTATCTCAAGTGTTACAACAAAAAGTTGATAATGCGATCGAGACTGCTCAAAAATTGGTATCGCTAAATCCAGAAAATCCTTTTAACCACGCCTATTTGAGTTTTCTGTATCTCTACGACTGGAAAGGAAAAGAAGGAGAAAAAGCCTTACAACCAGCCTTAGAAATTAAACCAGATGTAATTGAGTTTCAATATCTTAAAGGAGTTAGTGCCTTGATGCAGGGTAATTTATGGCAAGTATGGAAATTTTATAGGCAATTATATATAACTGACTAGGTGTTAGGTTTTAGGTATCAGGTTGAATGAAAATGATTGAAGTAAAAAGTTATCGAGATTTAACAGTTTGGCAAAAATCAATGGATTTGGTGGTGAGATGTTATCAATTAACTTCTCAATTTCCCAAAACTGAAATTTATGGGTTAAGTAGTCAAATACAAAGAGCGGCGGTTTCAATTCCTGCAAACATTGCAGAAGGAAAAGGAAGAAATCATTTGGGAGATTATATCCGTCATCTTTCAATTGAGAATGGTTCACTCAAAGAACTAGAAACTCATTTGATGATTGTTGGGCGATTAGGCTATATCAAACAGGAAGAATTAAAAATCCTATTAAACAAATGTGAAGAAATTGGCAGAATGTTACATAGTTTAATGTCAAAACTAAGTCAAAAGAAAAAATAGTAGTCAAAAGAAAAATAGTGAATTTTTTTTGATTTTTAAACCTGATACCCGACACCCGATACCTGACACCTCAAATCAAATTAACAAAAATTAATATTATCGATCGATCTCATGGTAGAATTTTTAACGGTAATTCCCAGAGAATCTAGCAGTCAAAGTGAGCAATTCCGACTCTACTCCCCTAACCACGATCGATCAACCTAACGAAGTTGAGAGTAATATACCAGAACAAAAAGGAGATTCCATGAAAGAGTTTTATCAACTCCGAAATAATCTCTTGATAAGCACTATTTCGATCTCTGTAGTTAGCTTTATCTTAGTATGGTGTTTTTATAGCTTAAATACTAGCCTAAATTACCTATTGGGAGCTTGTTTTAGCTTAGTTTATGTGAATATGTTGGCGAGGGAAGTAGAAAAGATAGGTAAATCAAAAAAAAAGATTGGTGCTACACGACTCGCTATTTTCGTTGGTTTAATTATTGTTGCCACTCAAAGGGAACAATTACAAGTGATTCCGGTTTTTCTCGGTTTCATGACTTACAAAGCCGCTATTCTTTTTTATATTTTACCCAGTAGTTTATTGGGCAATCTAAATAAATCAGAGAAAAATGGCTAATTTTATGATAAATTGTCAAAGATTCCTAAAATCAGGAAAAATCTTGTTCAATGGAACTTGCAAACACAATAAACTTACTCAACTCTGTTAACTTAGCGGCTATCGAAGTTGGAGAACATTTTTACTGGGAGATCGGTAAATACAAAGTACACGGACAAGTATTTCTCGTCTCTTGGTTCGTAATCGGTGTTCTTCTTGTCGCTTCGATCGCAGCTACTCGAAATATCCAAAGAATCCCCACTGGTTTCCAAAATTTCATGGAATATGTGTTGGACTTCTTGCGCGGTTTAGCTAAAGATCAAATCGGTGAAAAAGAATATCGTCCTTGGGTACCCTTTATCGGCACATTATTTTTATTCATATTTGTGTCTAATTGGTCAGGTGCGTTAATTCCTTGGAAGTTGATCGAAATCCCCGAAGGAGAATTGTCCGCTCCTACTGTTGACATCAACACCACCGTAGCATTTGCTTTATTAACATCCTTAGCGTACTTTTATGCCGGTATTAGTAAAAAAGGCTTAGGTTACTTTGCTGACTATGCTCAACCTTCACCTATCATGGTACCATTCCGTGCTATTGAAGACTTTACTCGCCCTCTTTCCCTAAGTTTCCGTTTATTCGGTAACATCTTAGCGGATGAATTGGCGGTAGGAGTATTAGTTTTCCTCGTACCTCTAATTGTTCCTTTACCCTTAATGATCCTAGGGTTATTTACTAGCGGTATCCAAGCGTTAATCTTCGCTACCCTAGCGGCTTCTTATATCGGAGAAGCAATGGAAGGTCACGGAGAAGAACACCACGACTAAGATAGTTAATCCTTGATAGTGAGCAGTTAATACACTGGTTTTGTTCAAAACTCCATAACTTAGCTTAGTTCACTAATTAAAATAACTATTCAAGTTACTATAACTAGGTCAGAAAAATAATAAAACTGACTATCATAAAAACCCAAAATATAGTTAAATACTTTTTGGGATAAATTAATGACCATTGTGTGATTAACTAACATAAGAGAACGATTGCAATTTTAATCAATCCTCTTATGAAAACCGAAAATTAAATTTTTTGTTGTACTAAATTAATTAAAAGGAAAAAGAAAGAATTATGGAACCATTAATCGCTGCTGCTTCTGTTGTCGCTGCTGGTTTAGCTGTAGGTTTAGGTGCGATCGGACCTGGTATTGGTCAAGGAACCGCTGCTGGTCAAGCAGTAGAAGGTATCGCTCGTCAACCAGAAGCTGAAGGTAAAATTCGCGCTACCCTACTTCTTAGTTTAGCGTTTATGGAAGCTCTAACCATTTATGGTTTAGTTGTAGCATTAATATTATTATTTGCCAATCCTTTTTCCTAATAAGTTAATTAGAACTAGGATAACCCAAAGCAAAAGATTCAGGTATTAGGTATTAGGTTTTTAATGGAGTTATTAACAACCCCTCCTAAAACCTAAACGCTGAATAAAATAGACAATTGCAGTAATACTCCTAAGCATAATTGCAGATTAGAAAAACGGAACAAATAAATTCTGCCCCCTGAGTCAAACTATGATGACACAATGGATTTTATTAGCGGCGGAAACCGCAGAAGGAGGCTTATTTGATTTTGATGCTACTTTGCCTTTAATGGCAATCCAGTTTTTACTGTTAGCAACCATACTCAATGCCCTTTTATACAAACCTTTAGGTCAAGCCATTGACGATCGAGCTACTTACGTTCAAGATCAATTGGTTCAAGCCAAAAATAAAAAAGAAGAGGCTTTAGCCCTCGCTCAACAATATCAACAAGAATTAAAAGAAGTCCGTAAACAATCCCAAAGCATTATCAGTACCGCTCAATCTGAAGCCCAAAAAATTGTATCTGATCAAGTTCAGAAGGCACAGCAAGAAGTAATTGCTGAACGTCAAAAAGCATCAGAACAAATTGAAGGAGAAAGAGTAGCGGCTTTGAGTGCTTTAGAGCAAGAAGTGACGGTTTTAAGCCGACAAATTCTTGAGAAAGTGATCGGACTTGAATTCGTTAAATAACAAGGTTAACAAGAAACAGAGAGTTATATTTGATTCTCTCTTGTTTTCCTTCTATGGATAAGCCTAATTCTACTAAAGATTAATTATGGTGACTTTATTTTATCTAGCCACTGAAGAAACTGCAGGCGGATTTGGTATAACTTCAGATATTCTCGGTTCTAACGTTATTAACCTAGTTGTAATAATTGGGTTGTTATTTGTCTATGGTGGAAAATTCATAAGTAATTTACTTACAGAAAGACGCAATAGAATTGCTGAGGAAATTCAAGAAGCAGAAAATACAGCCAGTTTGGCTGCAAAGGCTTTAGCTGAGGGAAAAGAAAACTTAAACAAAGCTCAAGCAACAGCGAAACAAATCAAATCCGATGCAGAGTCCACCGCCGAGAAATTACGGGCGGAAATTTTGGCTCAAGGACAAAAAGACATTGAAAGAATGAGAGCTACTGCTGTGCAAGAGTTAGACTCCGAAAGAGCTAAAGTAGTAGCGGGTTTAAGAAAAAGAATTGCTGTATTAGCCTTAGAAAAAGCAGAACAGCAGTTAAAAGAAACTTTGACTGATGAAGTGCAAGGTAAGCTCATTAGTCGTGCGGTTGACCAATTAGGAGGTTAAATTTATGCAAAGTGCTATTACCGCCGAAGTAGTAGAACCTTATGCTGAAGCCCTAATGTCTCTAGCTCAACAAAAAAATATTACTGATGCGATCGGTGATGATGTCCGTTCTTTATTGACATTAATCCAAGAATCTCCAGAATTAAAAACTTTTTTAGCTAGTCCATTGGTGAAAGCTGAGGATAAAAAAGCTGTTATTAAACAAGTCGCCGGAGAGCAAATCAATCCCTTTTTGCTCAACTTTTTACTTTTATTAGTGGATAAAAAACGTATTGGCTTTATCGAAGGAGTTTGTAGTAAATATCTCGAAATCCTCCGTAAGTTGAATAATATAGTTTTAGCTGAAGTTACCTCCGCAGTAAGACTGTATGAGGGTGAAGCTGAAAAATTAGTCACTAAAATCAAAAATATTACTGGAGCGACAGGGGTTGAAATTCAGACTAAAATCGATCCAGACATCATTGGTGGTGTAATCATCAAAGTCGGTTCTCAAGTTTATGACGCTAGTCTTAAAGGACAATTACGTCGTATTAGTCTTAATGTACTTGGCATTTAGGTTTCCTAGTATCGACTTTAGTCGTAAAACGTTAAAGCTCTTGAGAGCTAACTACAAACAATAGTATCTAAAAACAATCAACCCTCAAAGGTTTAGTAAAAACGATCAATTGTATTAACAAGCAAACTTTTAAATATAAGTCGCTAAAAATAAAGGAATATGATCAGACCAGACGAAATTGCTAGTATTATTCGCCAACAGATTGAATCTTATGATCAACAGGTTCAAGTTTCCAACGTTGGTACAGTGTTACAAATCGGTGATGGTATCGCCCGTGTGTATGGCTTAGATAAAGTCATGTCCGGTGAGCTTGTAGAATTTGAAGATGGAACTGTTGGTATCGCCCTTAACTTAGAAGCTGATAACGTTGGGGTTGTATTAATGGGTGACGGTATTGGCATTCAAGAAGGTAGTAACGTTAAAGCTACTGGTAAAATTGCTCAAATCCCTGTAGGTGAAGCCTTAGTGGGTAGAGTTTTAGATGCTTTAGCCCGTCCTATTGATGGTAAAGGTGAAATCGTTGCTTCTGAATCCCGCTTAATTGAGTCTCCAGCCCCCGGTATCGTTGCTCGTAAATCGGTTTGTGAACCTATGCAAACTGGGATTACTGCGATCGATGCGATGATTCCGGTAGGTAGAGGGCAACGGGAGTTAATTATTGGTGACAGACAAACTGGTAAAACTGCCATTGCTGTTGACACTATCATTAACCAAAAATCCGAAGACGTAATTTGTGTTTACGTTGCGATCGGTCAAAAGGCTTCCACCGTTGCTAGTGTGGTTGATACCTTAAAAGAAAAAGGTGCTTTAGACTACACTGTGATTGTAGCGGCTAATGCTAACGATCCTGCAACCTTACAATATTTAGCTCCTTATACTGGTGCTGCGATCGCTGAGTACTTCATGTACAAAGGTAAAGCAACTCTCGTAATTTATGATGACTTATCTAAACAGGCTCAGGCTTACCGTCAAATGTCCTTGTTATTACGTCGTCCTCCCGGTCGTGAAGCATATCCCGGAGATGTATTCTACTTACACTCTCGCTTATTAGAAAGAGCGGCTAAACTCAGCGATGAATTAGGTGGTGGAAGTATGACTGCATTACCTATCATCGAAACCCAAGCTGGTGACGTTTCTGCTTACATTCCTACCAATGTAATTTCTATTACTGATGGTCAAATCTTCTTATCTTCTGACTTGTTTAACTCTGGTTTCCGTCCTGCTATTAACGCTGGTATCTCTGTATCTCGTGTAGGATCTGCCGCTCAAACCAAAGCCATGAAACAGGTCGCAGGTAAATTAAAATTAGAATTAGCCCAGTTTGCAGAATTAGAAGCATTCTCTCAATTTGCTTCTGACTTAGATGCAGCGACTCAAGCACAATTAGCCAAAGGGCAACGTTTACGTCAGTTGCTCAAACAGCCTCAAAATTCTCCTTTAGCGATTTGGGAACAAGTTGCTCAGGTTTATAGTGGTATCAACGGTTTATTAGATGATATTGCCGTGGACAAAGTTGTAGAATTTGTTGCTGAATTGAGAAACTACATCAAAAACAACAAGCCTAAATTTGTAGAAATCGTCAGTACAGAGAAAAAACTCACTGATGAGGCTGAAACTTTATTGAAAGAAGCTATTACCGAAGCTAAACAAGCATTTTCTGCTTAATTTAATGAATTTTAGGTGGGTATTTATTGCTCACCTTACTTCTTGAAATATTCAGAATAGGATTAGTTAATGCCGTAATAAATATCATTTGAGTTCAGAGTTCGATAGATAACATTACGGTTTTTAACTGTCAACTGTCAACTGTCAACTATCAACTGTGAATTAAAATTATGTCTAATTTAAAAGCGATACGCGATCGCATTGACTCGGTAAAAAATACAAAAAAAATTACTGAAGCCATGCGGCTAGTGGCGGCGGCGAAAGTTAGAAGAGCTCAAGAACAAGTTACAGCTACCCGCCCTTTTGCGGATACTTTAGCCCAAGTTCTTTATGGCTTACAAAATCGTCTCCGCTTTGAAGATGTGGACTTACCTTTACTCAAAGAAAGAGAAGTTAAAACTGTTGGTTTATTCGTCATTACAGGCGATCGTGGTTTATGTGGTGGCTACAATACGAATGTAATAAAAAAAGCTGAACAACGGGCGGCGGAATTGAAAGAGCAAGGTATTGATTATACCTATGTAACGATCGGGCGTAAAGCAGGACAATACTTCAAACGTAGAAACGAGCCTATTGCACAGCAGTATTTCGGTTTAGAGCAAATTCCTACAGCGAAAGAATCTGGGGCGATGGCTGATGAATTATTGTCTTTATTTTTTTCTAAGAATATCGATCGGGTAGAATTAATTTATACTCGTTTTATGTCCTTAATCAGTTCTAAACCTGTAATTCAAACTTTATTACCCTTAACTCCTCAAGGTTTGGAAGTTCATGACGATGAAATTTTCCGTTTAACAGTAAAGGGTGGTGAGTTTCAGGTAGAAAGAGAAACTGTAGCGAATACGGCACAAACTTTGCCTAGAGAGATGATTTTTGAACAAGATCCTGTTCAGATTCTTGACTCATTACTACCATTATACATTAATAACCAATTATTAAGAGCATTACAAGAGTCTGCCGCTAGTGAATTAGCCGCTCGAATGACTGCGATGAGTAATGCGAGTGAAAATGCTAAAGAATTAATGAAAACCTTGACATTATCTTATAACAAAGCTCGTCAAGCATCTATTACTCAACAAATTCTTGAAGTTGTATCAGGTGCTAATGCTTTAGGCTAACTTGTAAAAAATTCACCAAATACTTAAGTCTTTCTCTTAATGGGGGAAGACTTTTTTTATTAATTCCAAGACTTACGCACCAGCCCTCTTGATTCTCCAATTCTGGGGGAAATATCAAGTTTGCTTAAACAGTTATAAGCTAAGATCTAAGATCTGAGTGCTTTGTCGTTCTCTCAGGAATTACTAGGTTATAATGATGGGATTTAAAAATTTGAAGTTAATAATTTATGTCAAAGTCTAAAGCAGAAAAAATTGTCATTACATCTGAAAATGTTGATTTAACTAACTGTGCTAGAGAACAAATTCATACCCCTAATTCTATTCAGTGTCATGGCACATTAATTGTTTTAGATAAAGACTCTTTTGATATTATTCAAGCAAGTAAAAATGTAGAAAAAATCCTTGGTTATAAATATGTAGATTTAATTGGTTTTCCTTTAGCTACATTACTAAATAATAGCAGTATTGAACGAATAAAAAGTTGTTTAAATAAAGATTTTGCTTCCATTAATCCCCTCAGAATTAAAATTAACAATGAAACTTTAAATTTAATAGTTCACGAAAATCAAGGATTTATTTTTCTTGAATTTGAGCCTGTTGATGAAAAATATCAAAATGACTTCCTCAATTTTTACAATCTGACCAAAAAAATCGTCGATGAAATGCAAATCAGTGCTAATCTACAAGATTTATCAGAAATAATCGTTAAGAATATACGTGAACTGACAGGATTTGATCGAGTGATGATTTATCGTTTTGATGAAGACGGCTCAGGTAATGTAATTGCAGAAGATAAAAAAGAAGAGTTAGAGAGTTTTTTCGGATTACGTTATCCTCCCACAGACGTACCAAAACCTGCAAGAAGATTATATAAATTAAACTATATTCGTATTATTTCTGATATTGACTCTCAAGGAATTTCTCTGCCACCCCATCCCCTCACTAACGAACCTTTTGATCTTAGTTATTCGACTTTGAGAAGTGTTTCCCCTATTCATATTGAATACTTGCAAAATATGGGAGTACAAGCATCTATGTCCATATCTATCCTCCATGAAAATAAATTATGGGGATTGATTGCCTGTCATCACTATCAACCGAAATATCTCCCTTACGAAATGAGAACTGCTTGTGAGTTTTTGGGTAAGGTTATGTCTTTAAATCTTATTGCCAAAGAGGATAAAGAAAACTTCTCCAATAAAATAGAAATTAAAGAAAGACTTTCTGAGGTAATAAAAAAATTATCCCAAACAGTAAATATTGCTGAAAGTTTATCTGAAAATATTGATTTAGTAAAAGGATTAGTCAATGCCCAAGGATTGGCGATATGTTTTGAGGGAGAATTAAAACTAACAGGCACAACTCCTGAAATATTTGCCATAAATGAGCTTGTGGCTTGGTTAAAAGGAAATAATGATAAAAATTTTTTCCATACTGATCACCTTTCAGGAATTTATGAACAAGGAATCCCCATTAAATCCGTAGCCAGTGGCATAATGATACTTTATCTAAGTAGAGTTAAAGATTCTTATATCATCTGGTTTCGACCTGAAGTCTCACAGATTGTTACATGGGCTGGAAATCCCCATAAAGAAGCTCAGTTAGAAGAAGATGGCACTCTTACTCTTACTCCTCGAAAATCCTTTGAACTTTGGAAACAAAACCTGACAGGGCATTCTTTACCTTGGCTTAAGAGTGAAATTCAACAGATTATGGAGTTCCGTAACCTACTGATAGATATTATCTTTAAAAAATCTAATGAATTAATTGAGTTAAATATTGAATTACAAAGAAGTAATGAGGAGTTAGATTCCTTTGCCTATATTGCATCTCATGATCTCAAAGAACCTTTAAGGGGCATTTATAACTATTCGTATTTATTATTAGAAGATTATGAACAGGTTTTAGATGAAGATGGTTCTCGAAAATTAAATATGTTAATGACTTTAACTAAAAGAATGGAAAGGCTCATGGATGCTTTATTATACTATTCCCGTTTAGGACGCAAAGAACTTCATCTTGAAACTATTGATATTAAACAAATGATCGAGGAAGAGATAATACCAATTCTTGAAGTTTCTCAACAAGAATCACTAGATATTAGAATTGTCGAAAAAATTCCTACTTTTAAGGGTGATAAAACTCTCATAGAAGAAGTTTTTATGAACTTAATTACTAATGGATTAAAATATAATAATCAACCTGAAAAAATTATTGAAATTGGCTATTTAAGAAACTCACAAAAATCTTCCCAAATTATTTTTTATGTTCGAGATAATGGTATTGGTATAGAAGAAGAACATCAAACGATAATTTTCAATATTTTTAAAAGATTACATGGACAAAAAACTTTTGGAGGTGGCACTGGTGCGGGTTTAACTATTGTAAAAAAAATCATTGAACGTCATGGTGGGAAAATATGGGTTGAATCAACCTATGGACAAGGGTCAATCTTTTACTTTACACTGGAAATGGAGGAAAAATAACAATGATAGCAGAACAATTTAAGCCTTTACATTCGGAATTACCTCATAGGTTACTGGTGATAGAAGATAGCGAAGAAGACTATGAAATGTTTATGAGAGTGGTTAATAAAAACAGTATCAAATGTCTTATTCATCATTCTGAAACGGGAGAAGAAGCATTAAAATTTTTACAGAACTCAAATAAAGAAAAATTCCCCAATCCATCGCTAATTTTATTAGACTTAAATTTACCCGGAATAAATGGTAAAAAAGTTTTACAAAAAATTAAATCTGATCCTTTTTTTAACTTAATTCCTGTGGTTATTTTTAGTAGTTCTTCTCATTCAAAAGATATTGAAGATTGTTACAGTAAAGGTGCAAATGCTTATGTCATAAAACCTATGAATGTTATTCTCTTAGAGGAATATATTAAAACAATATTATCTCATTGGCTCAATGTAAATACACCATGCTCTAAAATGTTATAAACATACTTTTTACCAACATTTTAATTTATTTTTATGACGACTATACAGGAGTCTCAATCATGTTAGTTAATAATGATGTTGATTGTCGATCGGAAATTTATCAAGTTTTAATTATTGAAGATTCTTTAGCTGATTTTGAACTTTATCAAAAATTTTTACAAAAAGATCAACTTCATTACTATAAGATAGAATACGCTGAAACCGCAACAGAAGGCTTAGATTTTTTTCGGGCTAAAAAACCTGATTTTGTTATTGTTGATTATTCTCTTCCTGACATGAATGGCTTGAAATTAATCTCAGCAATTAAAAAATTAGATCAATTTCCAGAAGTTCCCATTATTATGATGACAGGCTTAGGAAATGAAGCGATCGCCCTCCAAGCGATGAAACAAAATATTCAAGATTATTTAGTTAAAAGTGATTTAGATTTTCACAAATTTATTAATACAATTTATAATCTTATTACTTTAACAAGCACTCAAAATTTTAATTCAGAAGAGCAAATAATCGAGGTTTTATTAATTGATGATTCAGAATTAGATTTAAAACTTTATCAAAAATTTCTTACTGAAGATCAAAATTCTCTATTTAATGTTTATACAGCAAAAACTGCTCAAGAGGCATTAAATTTCTTAAAAAGAAAAGAAGTAGATGTCATCGTTACTGATTATCAACTTCCAGATATGAACGGAATTGAATTAATTAAAAATTATCAAAAATTCAGAAAATTAAATGAGGTTTGTATCATCCTGATGACCGGTTTTGGTAATGAAAAACTGGTGGTAGATGCGTTTAAAAATGGTGTAGTTGATTATTTTTTAAAAGAGAATATTTTATTTAATAATTTTGCACAAAAACTTAAAGAAAATGTTTATAAAATACGTATATCATCTCAATTAAAAGAAATTCAATTACAGAAAAATTTATTATCAAAAATTAGTTTAAATATTCGTAAATCTTTAGAATTAGAGGAAATTATTCAAACTTCAGTAACAGAAATTAAAAAATATTTACTTTGCGATCGAGTTTTAATTTATAAACTAAATAGATTAGGAGAAGGAAAAATTATCGCCGAGGAGGTGAATAATCCTTTTTTAAAAAGTTTAGGTTTAAATATTACAGATACTTTTTTTGAAGATTCAAGAAACCGTGAAGAATATGTAATTAATTTTCGCAAACAAGTTATTAGCAACATCAATGAATCTAATCTTACTCCTTGTCATCAACAATTACTAAAACAATTTCAAGTTAAATCTATCGTGACAATTCCTATTATTATTGAAAGTGTAGAAAATCCATTATGGGGGGTATTAGTTGTCCATTTTTGTAAAGAAATACATTACTGGAAAAACAATGAAATTAGTTTTTTAAATGAAGTTAGTTTGCAAATTACAATTGCTATTCAACAAGGATTATTACTCACAGAATTAAAAAAACAAAGAGATATTGCCTATCAAGCAACTCAAGCTAAAAGTGCTTTTTTAGCTAACATGAGTCACGAAATTCGCACTCCCATGAATGGCATTTTAGGAATGGCTGAAATGTTATCTTTCACCAATTTAACGGAAGAACAAAAAGACTATTTAACTATTATTGAATCTAGTGGAAAAAATCTCCTTAATTTAATTAATGATATTTTAGATTTATCAAAACTTGAAGCAGGAAAAATTGAGCTTCATTTAACAGAATTTATACTGCAAGATATAGTAAAAGAACTTATAAATTTATTTAGTTTTACTTTAAAAAAAAAAAATTTAACCATAGAATTAGACATAACAAAAGATTTACCTGTCAAATATTTAGGAGATTGTCAACGTTTAAAGCAAATTTTGATTAATTTAGTAGGTAATGCTATAAAATTTACTTCAAAAGGAAATATAAAAATTATCATAAAAGAATATAGTCGATTATCTGATAATAAACAAAACGAAATAGAATTATATTTTGCAATTCAAGACAGTGGAATTGGTATTAATTTAGAAGATCAGAAAAAATTATTTTTACCATTTTCTCAAGTAGAAAATTCAACTACTAAAAATTTTCAAGGTACTGGATTGGGATTATCTATTTGTAAAAAATTAGTAGAATTAATGGGTGGTAATATCGGTATTAAAAGTAATTTGGATCAAGGTTCAACTTTTTGGTTTACTGCTAACCTAAAATCATTAAGTTATTTATCTTCTGAATCTTTAAACTATCAAACTAAAGAAAATATTATCGATAAAAAATTTATTGCAAAACAAGAAAAAATCCTGTTGGTGGAAGATAATAAAGTTAATCAAATAGTAGTTAAAAATCAGCTCAAAAAAATAGGATATAAGTGCGATATTGCTGACAATGGGCAAATAGCCTTAGATTTACTTAAAAAAAAATCCTATGATTTAATTTTTATGGATTGTCAAATGCCAATTTTAGACGGCTATGATACAACTCTTGCAATTCGTCAAAATGAAAAAACTAAAGACATGATTATTATTGGTTTGACGGCTTTCGCTATGGAAAAAGATAAAGAAAAATGTATAGATTCTGGAATGAATAGCTATTTATCAAAGCCTTGCAACTTAAATGAAATATCAAGTGCAATTAAAAAATGGATTAAGGGAAAAAATAATTCGGACTTACAATAGATTTGGATGATATTAAAACTAGGTATTAAGAATTAATTTTAAGTTCTCAGGCAAAATTAATTGTATATTTTGAACCAAAATTTATTAATACATCTTCTACCGCTTTTATTAAATTCAAATAACTCCCATAAGCCTGAGGGGACGACAAAGCACTCATAATGCAGATTGGATAAGGGAAATAGCCCTCATACCTTGACGATAATAGGAGTGTTTCTGAGGAAATAAAGAGGTTAACTCCTCTAATTGTTCTTGGAAAAAGCAGATTTCACTTAGCCATTTTATGGCATTTAAACCAATAGAAAAATCACTATTTCTTTTATATTTTCTACCTTTTTCAGTCGGACGAACTAGATATTCACTTATTCCTTTTCTTTTAATTTCTTCTCCTATAAATGTTGAATAACTATAGGATAACGTTATTAGTATAATTAAAGAAATTAGTCGTTCATTATTGACTTTTGTACTCTCTAAATTATAACCGCCTAATTTCAAATCTCTAAACATTTCTTCGATGCCCATTCTTTTGGAATAAGCGGAGATTGTTTCCGACATACTTGCTAAATTTGTGAGAATAAACCATGGCTCTTTGCTAGATTTATTTCGATAATTTTTTTTCCACTTTGCTGCTAAATTAATTCCTGAAAATCCCTTCGTTTTTGTAACTTTTATTCCTCGATAATATACAGAGAATCCAGGACATAAACCTAATTCACTTAATCGAAACCATATATCAGATTCTAATTCGACATATTCGCTCTTTTTTAAACGTAGAGATAAATAAACCTGTTTCTCTAGTGATAACCACTTTGCTAAATCTACAGAGCAAAATTCTCTATCTCCTAAAACGATTATTTTATATTCAATTAATAAATTAATACTCGGTTCTAATACTTGTTTTTGTTCTAATAAATTACTGCTTCCTTTTTTATCTAGTAATGTAAAATAAATGGGAATAGCTCTTTGATTATAAACTAAACTTACCATCAATATATTAATATTTTGCCACTGTGTTCTATCAATTACTAAATAGATAACTTTTTTCGATTCCCAATTATTAATAATCCATGATTTTAAAATAGGAAACCAGATAGTTTCAATTTTCCAATTTTCCAGACTTAGAAATCTTTGTAACTTTTTAATTCTACTTCTTAATTTAATCGGATAAGGAAAAAGTTTTGCCATTTCTTCTAACCTAACAGTTTTAAGATTTTGGAGTAAGTTAACTAAAAGACAAAGAGTTAAATATTGAGGTAAATTAAACTGCTTTTTAAAATTATCTTGATAATCTTGGGGAAGTTGAAACATCTTTTTCTATTATTATTAATATACAAACTGAAAATATCTCATCTTTATCCAGATTACCATGTTCAATCCCTTACAGCATAGTCTTTTTAGCTTCATTGTCGCCCCCTCAGCCCATAAGCCAAAAGTTCTAACCATTTATATTTAATAAATCTCCACAATATTTCTATTTTATTTACGGTGAGTATAGGGGGCAAGAAAAACTGTTTTTGCGAAAGTCCTAAATTCTATAAATTTAACCAAATTAAGAACGTTTTCTGTTACCTTTCTCTGAATTAACTCAATTTCGACAAGTTAATTTGTTAACATATTCTTTCATATACCTAAATCCTCTAAATTGCAATTATGAGTCGTTGGCAATATTTTTTCGATGCAGAAGAAAAGAAAAGTTTTGAGTTACCCGGTTCTAAACCTCATTATAATCCCGATCGATACGGACAAGTGCAACATATCGCCCTTGATTTAGACTTAGATATTTCAAGGCAAAGTTTTAGAGGTATTTGTACGATTATCTTAACCCCCGTTAGAAGTAATATTACTCAATTAACCCTCGATGCCGTTGATTTAACGATCGAATCTGTCTTAATTGACAATATCAGTCAACCTTTCGATTATGATGGACAAATTATTACGATCAATCTTTTGCAACCCACCACAGAAGTAGATTTAAAAATTGCGATCGAGTATAGCAAGGAAAAACCACAAAGAGGTTTATATTTTATTGTCCCCGATGAATATTACCCAAACAAACCGAGTCAGGTATGGACACAAGGAGAAGATGAAGATTCGAGATACTGGTTTCCTTGTTTTGACTATCCTGGACAATTAGCAACATCAGAAATAATAGTAAAAGTACCTTTAGAATATATTGCTATTTCTAATGGTGAGTTATTTAAAGTAGAAGAATTAGACGGATATAAAACCTACTATTGGCTACAACCTCAAGTTCATCCTACATATTTAATGACATTAGCAGTAGGTAAATTTGCAGAAATTGAGGATAAATGGCAAGGTACCCCCGTTAATTATTATGTGGAAAAAGGACGAGAAACAGAAGCGAAAATTAGCATGGGTAAAACCCCAAAAATGATTGAATTTTTCAGTCAAAAATATGGTTATCCTTACCCTTATTCTAAATATGCTCAAGTGTGTGTCGATGATTTTATTTTCGGGGGGATGGAGAACACATCTACTACTATTTTAACCGATCGCTGTTTATTAGATGAACAAGCCTCTTTAGATAATCGTAATACTGAAAGTCTAGTGGCTCATGAATTAGCACATCAATGGTTTGGGGATTTAGTAGTAATTAAACATTGGAGTCACGCATGGATTAAAGAGGGGGCTGCTTCCTATGCAGAAGTATTATGGACTGAACATGAATACGGTCATGATGAAGGAGCATATTATTTATTGAAAGAGGCGAGAAGTTATCTACAAGAGGATTCTTCTCGTTATCGTCGCCCTATTGTTACAAATGTTTACCGAGAAGCTATTGAGTTATACGATCGTCATCTATACGAAAAAGGCGCTTGTGTTTATCATATGATTCGAGGAATTTTAGGAGAGGAATTATTTGATAAATTTACCCATACTTTTGTTAATGATCATGCTCATAAAACTGTCGAAACTATCGATTTATTAAGATCGATCGAGAAAGCAACAGGCTATAATTTAAGTCCTCTTTTTGATCAATATGTTTTTAGAGGAGGACATCCTGACTTTAAAATTAATTATAGTTGGGATAGTGAATCAAATTTAGCTATAGTAACTATTACACAAACTCAAGCAAAGGAAGATAATGGTAAATTTATTGATTTATTTAACTTAAAAATACCTTTGGCATTTGGTTATATCAGAAAAGGAGAAAAACCTGATTTAAAACTATTATCTCTTAAACTTAATAAACCCGAGCAAGTTTTTTATTTTCCTTTGGCAGAAAAACCTGATTTTATCTCTTTTGATGTTGGTAATTATCATCTAAAAACTGTTAAATTAGAGTATGGATTTGCTGAACTAAAAAATCAATTAAATCATGATCCTGATGTAACTTCTCGAATATACGCAGCGATCGCCATTGGGAAAAAAGGTAATTTAGAGGCATTGAAAACCTTAAAAGAAGCCCTAGAAAATGAGGGATTTTGGGGAGTAAAAGTCGAAATTGCGAAACAATTGGGCAAAATTAAGCTCAATCAAGCCACCGAAGTATTAATTGCCCATATTCAAAATGATAATGCTAAAGTAAGAAGGGCAATAGTGGAAGCCTTAACCCACCACAAAAATGAAGCTAGTTACCAAGCCTTAAAAAACATCGTCATCAACGGTGATGAAAGTTATTATGTAGAATCTTCTGCTATTAACGGTTTAGGCAAACTCGCCACGGGTAATTTGGAAGGTAAACAAGAAGAAATTATCACCATCTTACAGCAGATTTTAACAGAAAAAAGCGGTTGGAATGAGGTGATTCGATCGAGTGCAATTAACGCTTTAAGTCAACTAAAAACCAACGAAATTGCCGCCGATATTATCAGTCAATATACTGAGTTAGGCATTCCTCAACCCTTACGTTTAACTGCTATTCGTTGCTTAGGAGCGATCTCCAAAGGTCAAAAACCTGATAAACTAACTTCTATACTTGAAAAATTTGAGTCTATGCTATCGGATACATTCTTTTTGACTCAAATGTCATTAATAGGTGGTTTAGGGCAAATAGAAGACTCCCAAGCTATTGCTTTGTTAACAAATTTAGCCGATACCACCCCTGATGGTAGAGTTAAACGTCGTGCAGAAGAAGCTATTAATCAACTAAATAGTAAATTAAGTAGTGATAAAACCTTGAAAAACTTACAGCAAGAAGTGGATAAACTTAAAGAAGAAAATCAGGATTTACAAAGCCGTTTAGCCAAATTAGAAGCGGTTAAATAATTAACAATTAACAATTAACAATTAAGTTTTGTCAAAATTTTTTCTTTAACTGATAAATATTAAATATAAAAAAAGTACATTGATGACTAATACACAAATATTAATTTTAATTATAGTTTTTCAAGGAGTTTAATGAATAATTTAATTAGAGTCTTTGAAAGTAGAAAAATTTTAGCTTTACTATTAATTGGATTTTCCTCTGGATTACCTTATCTTCTTACAAACAAAACCCTACAGGCGTGGATGACTCAAGAAGGAGTTAATTTAACCGCTATTGGTTTATTTAGTTTAGTAGGATTACCGTATTCTTTAAAGTTTCTTTGGTCACCTTTAATGGATCGTTTTGTACCACCTTTTTTTGGGCGCCGTCGAGGTTGGTTAATTCTTACTCAACTTTTATTAGTAGTTGCGATCGCTTGTATGTCATTACAACGACCAAAAGAAGCCTTATTTTTTGTTGCCATTAACGCTGTATTTATTGCTTTTATTAGTGCGAGTCAAGACATTGTCGCTGATGCTTATCGTACCGATATTCTTGAAGTATATGAAATGGGTGCGGGGGCGGCTACTTTTGTTTTAGGCTATCGTGTTGCTTTACTCTTAACAGGTTCATTTGCGTTGATTTTAGCGGATTTAATGCCTTTTAATTTTGTTTATTTATGTTTAGCAGGATTAATGCTACTAACTGTAACTTTTACCCTCTTTGCACCCGAACCAAAATTCGACAATAATAGCCCTCAAAGTCTCAGAGATGCGGTGATTTTGCCTTTTCAAGAGTTTTTTCAACGCTCAGGAGTAGTCTCAGGTATTTTGATGTTGTTATTCATTAACCTTTACCGATTGGGAGACTCTTTCTTAGCAAATATGTCCACTCCTTTTCTTTTACAAACTGGATTTACACAAACCGATATTGGGGCAATTCAAGGGGGAATGGGTTTACTGGCTACCATTGTCGGCACTTTAGTAGGAGGTGCAGTTATGAGCAAAATTGGCATTAATAGAGCGTTGTGGATATTTGGAGCAATACAAGCCATTAGCAATTTATCTTATTTTGTATTATCACAGGTAGGACAAAATTACCCCATTATGATATTAACGATTAATATTGAAAATTTTTGTGGTGGTTTAGGCACAGCTTCATTTATCGCCTTTCTAATGAGTTTATGTAATCAGCAATTTTCCGCCACTCAATACGCCCTACTATCTAGTTTATATGCGGTAGGTAGAGATATTTTAGTTGCACCGGCAGGAAAAATAGTTGAAAATATTGGTTGGTCATGGTTTTTTCTTTTTACGATAATATTAGCCCTTCCCGGATTACTTTTATTACCTTGGTTTGCCCCTTGGAATCCTCAACTTGTAGATATTCCCCGTCCGGGTTTAGATAATGATATAGATTAAAAGATTTATTATTGAGTGGGTAGTTCACGAATATATTTATTGATGATACGAGAAAATTCTTCTACCACGATCGGTTTACCGATATAATCATTCATACCTAATTGTAAACAACGTTCTTTTTCCCCTTGAACAGTTCCAGCAGTTAAGGCAATAATGGGAGTAAATTTATTGACGGGTATTTTTCTAATTTCTTGAGTAGCTTCATAACCACTCACCATCGGCATTTGTATATCCATTAAAATTATATCAGGGTTATATTCCCTAAATTTATCGATCGCTTCTTGTCCATTTTTCGCTTCAATAATTTTGATTTTGGGTAATATTTTATTTACCATCACTTTGGCTAAAGTCATATTAACTTTATTGTCTTCAGCAATGAGGATAGTATAATTAGAGTAATCGAGATTTATTAGATTTTCGACACATGTCGGGATAGTAAAAGTTTTTGCCGTCAGTTGAGTGAGAATAGAATATAGTTGAGATATACTGATGGGTTTATTGAGTTGAGAGTGTATATGTAATCCTTGACACGCCTGACTAATATATCGATCGTTCGCCGTACTGTGTAACGATATAATAGGCAATTGATCCGCATTAATCATCAGTTTTGTTCGTATTTGTCTAATTATTGTTACGCCATCCATAAAAGGCATTTCATAGTCGATAATAGCCGCCTGATAACAATTAGTCGTAATTTTTTCCAAGGCAACAATACCATTTTCCGCTATATCACCATGAATGTTTTTAAGAGCCAACATATCTTTTAAAATACTACTATTATTTTTATTATCATCAACCACTAAAACTTCTTTAATCCTATCTAAACCTTCATAGATAATCATTTCACCTATCTCAGTTTCAACTTGTATTGAAAAAAAGAAACGGCTACCTTTACCTTGTTCGCTTTCAATATGTAATTTACCACCCATTAAGTTCACTAATTTATGAGAAATAGTTAAACCTAATCCTGTACCACCATATTTGCGAGTGGTAGATTCGTCTTCTTGAGAAAAAGCCAAAAAGATCGTTTTTTGTTTGTCAGAGGAGATACCAATACCTGTATCTCTGACGGAAAATTCTAGGGTATAACAATTATCATGTTTACTTAGTATCTTAATTGCTAATTCAATTTCTCCTGTATCGGTAAATTTAGCAGAATTACCTAAAAGGTTTATTAAGACTTGTTTTAATCTTAAATCATCTATCCATGCAAAACGAGGTAATTCGGGAGAAATATTTAGGAGTAATTCTATTTCTTTATCTTTGATTTTAAAACGAATAATATCAGTAACTTGAGTACAAATTTCCCATAAATCATGTTTTTCGATTACTAATTCTAGTTTTCCAGCTTCTATTTTGGAAAAATCTAGTATATCGTTGATTAAGTCAAGAAGAATATTACCTGATTGATGTACTAATTGAAGATATTTTTTTTGAGTATTATTGACATTTGTTTGTAATAAAAGTTCAGAAAAACCGATAACTCCATTAAGAGGAGTGCGTATTTCGTGACTCATATTCGCTAAAAACTCTGATTTGGCAAGATTTGCCGTTTCAGCGAGTCGTTTTGCCTTTAAGAGACTTTCTTCCAAGGTTTTTCTCTCCATAGCACTAGAAATACTATCAGCAAAGCTACAAAGTAACGGTACTTAGACAAAACAATAACAACAATTAAGCTATAATATTTACATTATATTGTTTTTAGGTCAAAATGAAAGAAATCACATCTTCATCAATGCCACCCTGTTTCGAGCGTTGGTGCCAAAAAATAGACCCTGTATTAAAAACAAAAGCACAAAAACGAGAGTTTAGAAATTATTTGGGCGGTTTATTAGGTGATTCTCAAAGAAAAAATCTCACTCAAATTGCCCATAATAATCTTGATATTACTTATCATAAGTTACATCATTTCCTAACAGAATCCACTTGGAATTATGATGAGGTAAATAATAAAAGACTAGAAATTATTGCCTCATGTCGTCAAACTAAAATAAGTCGCTCTTTCTCTTTAATTATCGATGATTCAGGTCATCGTAAAAGTGGCAATTTTACTGACTGTGTGGGACGACAATATATTGGTGAAATTGGCAAAACTGATAATGGTAATATCCGCAGTCACCACCCACATTTATGATGGGGTCAGAAGTTTTCCCTTAGACGTTGAATTATATGAAAAAGCGGAAAATTTCCCCTTGGGAAAAGATGACCCACAATTTCAAAAAAAACCCGATATTGCCTTTAATTTAATTGAAAAATGTTTAAACCGAAATTACCATCCTCAAATAATTTTAATGGATGGGGGTTATGGGAACAATACTAATTTATTAGAAAAATTAGAACAAAAAAATTTAAAATATATAGGAATTATTGCAAAAAATAGATTAGTACAAGTAGTAAAAGAAGATTTGAGAGAGTCTGAAAAAAGAATAGATGAAATAGCTAAATTATTACCTCAAGAGAGTTTTGAAGAAATAAAAACAGGTAAAAATAGAGAAAAAACTCTTTGGGTAGCAACCATAAAAATTAAATTATCAGCCTTATCAGGAATAAAAACCGTAGCTATCGTCATGAATGCTCCCAGTTTTGAAAAGTCCACAGATATTGATTATTTAATGACCAATGAAACAGGAGAAAAAGTCTGTGCAAATTGGATAGTAGAAACTTATACATCAAGAAATTGGATAGAAGTATTTTACCGTGAAATTAAGGGATGGTTAGGCTTATCACAATACCAAGTGAGAAATAAAAGAAGTTTAATGAGACATTTTATATTGGTATTTTGCGCCTATACTTTTATTCAATGGCATCGTTTGACAGGGGGATTGAGAAGGCAATGGGGAAATAAACCCTTAAATACTTTTGCAGAGGCATTGGAAGCGTTTCGGACAGCAGTGTCTTTTCGTTTCTTTCAATGGTTAAAAGATAATGTGGAAGTATTTAGCTTATATAAAGCAAGTTTAGGGTTTATTTGGGCATAATTTTTGTCTAAGTACCGTTAGTTTAGATGAAATAATCCGCAGTTATTGTGACAGTTAAGTGTCTCATTCTTATTTTTAATGACTATAAATAGTAAGCCTGATCTACTTCAATCCCTTTCGCAAGTATGGACAGAGAACAGCCGATCGCACTATCAATATTTTTGTTAGAGAGTAATTCTTTAGTTGCCTGAGAAATAGCTACTAAGCTAAGACGCATTTAACTTACATTGATTAATTCACCCTTATTCTTAAATTTTTTACTCCAATTAATTACTAAACTTCCTTCATTTAATAAGTAATTTACTGTTTTTTCTAGCTGTTCTTTATTTTCAAAGTTTCTATAAGCTATATATTCCTTTGCCGAATGCCACACTAATTCTATTAAGTTATAATCTGGACTATATACCGGTAAATATTCTAGTCTTATATTCGGTAGATTTTTTTCTATTTTTTCTACTATTTCCTTTTTTTTATGGAAACTTGCGTTGTCTAATATTATGATTATTTTCGGACCACATTCTTTAAAATCTTTTTCATCATTTCCCTTACTTACCCATTCATTTTTTATTTCTTCCCATAACTTTTTTAATTGTTCACAAAACGTTTCTGAATCACCTTTTTTTATTACAAAACATCTTCTTTTTTTATCCGAATATCTTATTCCTCCCATGATATTTACTCTTCCTCTTCTTCTTTCTCCCTTCACCTTTTTTCTTTTTCCTTTTTTCTTTTTCCTTTTTTCGTCCATGTTTTTCTTCTTATCACCCTTAAACTAAAACCACACTCATCCTAAAACCATACTTGAACTAACTCAGGATTCTCTTTACCTATTTCTATGTAATGTTCTAATTTTTCTTTAAATGCTTTTCTTTGTTCTTGATTTTGTTTGTCTTCTAAACTATATTTTCCCCAAATATAACTATACTTTTTTCTTTTTAATATCCTCACTACTTGTGATTTGCTTAATTTAATTCCTGTTTCTTTTTCCAAATGTTCTGATAATCTTTACCCCGTCCATCGACCAAAATCATATCCAAAATCTTCAGGATTTTTATCAACTACTTCTAATAATCTTTCAATATATTTATCCGTTGCTTTTGTTTGGTTTCCTTTTCTTCTTTTATCTTGCAATGAATCTACATTATTAGGATTACCATGAACTGCCCAGTAAGCCACCGTTTTGGGGGAACAACCCAAAAAAACTGCTATTTCTTGATAATTTTTACCATCATTCTCTAATAAAAATATTAAAATTCTTTCCCTGACTTCCGATCTCTTTTCTATTTTTAAAGCATCTTGTAGATACTTTCTTTCTTCCTTCCTCTGACAAAAAATTTTTAGAAGGCATAAATCACACCTAAGTTTTATCTTTTCTGACTTAAATTATATACCAAATCAATGCGTCTTAGCTTAACATTTGTTCTTTTCTAATTAATTGTTGATTTATGTTCTGTAATTCTGTTTCAGTGTTTTTTTGTTTAGTTATATCAAAAATCAGTCCTTCAATATGTTTTAATTGAGCATTTCGATCGTAAACTCCTCTACCTTTTTCATAAACCCAAAGTTCTTGATTATCAATAGTTGTAATAATATATTGAATTTCAAAACATTTTTTTTCTTCTAAAAACTGATTTATTTGTTTTCTAACATTATTTCGATAATCAGGATGAATAATTGCTTGTAAACTAATTTGATTAGTAATAAAATCTTCAGTTTTATAACCTGTTAATCGTTCAATTTCATCACTAATAAAAATAGCTGTATAATCTTCGTCATTAAGGCATTGATAAGCTACTCCGGGTAAATAATCAATGAGATTTTTAAGTCGGGCTTCGCTTTCGGCTAAGGCAATTTTAATAAGTTGATTTTCAGTAATATCAGTAACAATACCATCAATTCTAATTATTATCCCTTGTTCATTTTGGACATACTTTGCTTTACTGGAAACCCATTTTATTTCACCTTCATGAGTGACAATACGATATTCTGTTTGTGAATAACCTTTGGTTTCCATATTTTGCCAAATAACATCGACAATACCCTGATCTTCAGGATGAATAAACTGACTCCAAAGGGTGTAATCTTCCATCCATTCTTTAAGAGGAATACCATAAATTTTTTCTACTGATGGACTAACATATATAACTTTAAAATTTGGGACACTAATTGACCATAATACTTCTGTTAAAGATGAAATTACATTTTGTAGCTGATCTTTTGTTTGTTGAAACTCAATTTCTGCTTGTTTTTGTTCTGTAATATCTGTTATTGTTCCAAACCAAAACCATTTACCTTGATCATCTTGATGAGGTTTTGATTGAATACGCATCCATCGAATTTGATTATTGATAATAAATCTCGTTGTTTCGTTAAAAGATGATTTTTGGATGAGTGTTTCAATATTTTTTTGTAAGAAGTAATCTTGATCGTCAGGATGGATAATATTTATAGCTAAATGGGGATGATCTAAAACATCTTGCTCTTTAATATTATTAAGACGACACCATACAGGACTAACATAAGCAAAAGTAAAATCTTCTCGCAGTTTGTAAATACCCATAGGAATCATAGAGACTAACGGTACTTTGAAAAATTTTGGTGCAAAAATAGCTTCAAATACAGTCAGAGTAAGATATTTAGGTAAACGTCATAAAAACGGCTGAAACTCTTGGTATAAAAGGAAAAGTTATCGATCTATGTAAAATCTTTGATTTATAACGATTTGAGACTCATAGTTTAATATTTTTAGTTTAAGTCCCGCTAACTCATTATATTCCGCAGTTTTTTCCAAAAGGGCAATTTGATTCCGTTTTTGTCGATCGATGTCTTGAAATGAACCATAAATACGGATACATTTACCATCTTTAAATTCAGATTTAATAATTAGTTTTACCCAAATTTCTCTAGCTTTTGCGGTAATAAATTGGACTTCCAAAGAAGAAGATTTACCCAAATTAATAGCATCATTTACAGCGTTTATAACAGTGTTTCTACTTTTTCCTTCTTTATAAAAATTAATACCTTCCATTAAGGTAACTTCAGAGGGAGATGGCAATTCATGAATTATTCTGGTCATATTAGACCATTCTACTTTTTCAGCATTTAAATACATTTGCCAACCGCCAACTCTAGCTAATTGATTAGTTTGATCTAAAAATTCTTTAGTTTTAAGCAGTTCAATTTCTGTTTTTTTTCTTGTGGTAATATCTTGAATTGTGCCAAAAAATTCTACACATTTACCATTTTCTAATTTTACATTTCCGATAATTCTCACCCAAATTTCTTTTTTCGTAGCAGTGATTATTACTACTTCTAAATCATAGCCAATACCTTCTCTGATAGCTAAATCCATCGCAGAAACTAATTTATCTCTATTTTCTCCTTCTTTAATAAAATTTATAGCTGTATCCAGATCTGCAATATAGTCTTCAGATACTTCATGAATTTTTTTAGTAATTTTTGACCAATATATTTTATTATTGATTAAATCAGCATCCCAAAGACCAATATCACCAACTTCATTGATACGATCGAATAATGTTCTGGTATGAGATAATTGGGTTTCGATAGATTTACGATGAGTTATATCTCTTCCCACGGCATAAATTAAATTATCAACACATCTCGATCGCCATTCTATGTAATAATAAGACCCATCATGGGAAAGATAACGATTTTCAAAATTATAAATTTCCTTACCATTGCCTAATTTTTCTGTGGCTTCCCAAGTTGAGGATAAATCATCTGGATGAACAAAATCAAAAAATTTACGAGTTTCTAATTCAGTGGTGTTATAACCTAAGATAGATTTTCATGCTTGATTAACTCGGATAAAATTTCCTTTTAAATCAGCAATACAGAGTAAGTCTAATGCTAAAGAGAAAAAATTTTCTAAATCTTTTTTCGCAGGTAAACTTTCTGAGATATTTTCATGAATTTTATCTTCTAAGGACATACTTTGCCATTGAATAAATAGATTCTCCTATTTTAATCATGAATAATAAATCATGAATAATAAATCATGAATGATAAATTAAAAAACGAAAATTATTAGATCTCTTGCAAAATAAAAATTAAAATAAATTAGAAGCCAAATTACATCAAATCCCATATCCTAAATTATTATAGAAGTCTATCAAATATGATGAATCAAATCAGATTCCTAAAAGTAGTATCCTCAATGTTGATTTCTATCGCATTTTTTGTTTTTCATCCAGCGGGTGCCTATGGGGGAGAATGGCAAGAAATTGAAAAAAAAGGACTATTAACCATAGCTGTTAAAGATAATTTGCGTCCTTTGGGTTATCGTGATCAAGAGGGTAATTTACGGGGATTTGAAATTGATTTAGCCCATCGTTTAGCTTTAGAATTGTTAGGGGAAGAAAAAGCAGTTCAACTTATTCCCGTCAATAATCAAGAAAGAATACAAATTGTCACAGATGTAGAAGTAGATTTGGCGATCGCCTCAGTAACAGCTAATGCCTCTCGTCGTCGCATCGTAGATTTTAGTGATTCATACTATTTAGATGGTACGGGAATTTTGGTCAAAAAAGGCAAAAAAATAGATTTAACGAAGAAAATTGGGGTACTTTCTAATTCTCGATCGATCGACCAAATCAGATATAATTTACCGAGAGTTACATTACAAGCCGTCTCATCCTATGAAAAAGCCTTAGAATTGATGGAATTAGGAGAAATTGAAGGATTTGCGGGAGATATAACTGTTTTAGTCGGTTGGGTACAAGAAAACAGTGATTATGAACTATTATCAAAGGTTTTTGGTGGTTATCCCCTCTCGATCGTACTTCCTAAAGGACGACAATATCAAGAATTACGAGATAAAGTAAACCAAGTAATCAGAAAATTGAATCAAGAAGGATGGTTAGAGGAAAAAGCTAAATATTGGGGATTACCGATTAATAACTTAAACTAAGTAAGGTGTGCTGAAAAAGTCTTTTTATGAGGGTAGGAGTGATAGGAATTGACTTAAACATTGTTAAAATTGATTTTCGATAACTATTTACTCAATTTAATTATTTTTTAGGGAAAAAATTTGTTTAGTTAACACTCTTAAACCTTTATTTTTCAAGGTTTTTTACAGCTCACTGAGATTTTATGCGTCTTAGCCTACAAGGATTTTTTTTGCAATTCTTTGACAATTTTATAAATTTCAGGCAATTTCTTATAAATAGCCGATACTTTTAAATATAGTTTATTTGCCACAGCCGGAGAACCCGATACTGTCTCTCCTGTTTTTACGTCATTATGTATCCCTGTTTGAGCAGAAGCGATCGCATTATCTCCGATTTGTACCTGATTAGCAACACCGACTTGCCCAGCGAGAATAACCCGATTACCTAATTTTACACCCCCGGCTAACCCCACTTGAGCCGCCAAGGCACAGTTTTCGCCAATATCTCCATTATGCCCGATGTGGACTAAGTTATCTAATTTTGTGTTTTTACCGATGCGAGTGATACCCACCGCAGGGCGATCGACAGTACTATTACACCCAATTTCCACCCCATCTTCCAATATCACATAACCTGATTGTTGCATCTTATACCAACCTTCAGGAATCGGTACGAAACCAAAACCCTCACCACCAATAACAGCACCACTATGGATCACACAATTTGAACCTATTTGACTTCTTTCTTCGATCGTAGCGTTAGCATGGATTAAAGTTCCACTGCCAATAGTAACATGAGGATAGATAACAACATTAGGAAAGATACAGACATGATCCTCAATTACAACTCCTTTTTCAATTACCACATTAGCAGCGATCGCCACATTTTTGCCTAATTTAACATCTTCACCAATAACGGCAGTGGGGTGAATTTTGGACTCAGGTTGAAAAGGTTGATAAAATAAACCAATAGCTTGGGCAAAAGTAAGACGAGGGTAAGCAGAAGATAACCAAGCAATACCTCTTTTTGTAGCCAACTCTTGTAAGGACAAATCTAGTGGTAAAATAAGAGCAGAAGCTGTTGTAACGGCTACCATTTTGGCAAACTTATCACCTTCAATATAACTTAGTGTATTAACTTCCGCTTGATCAATAGGCATAATACTATTAACCTCAGGATTAAGATGCGGATTTGTATTGAGACTATGAGCTTGAGGTGATAATTGACTAATAAGATCACTAAATTTCATACAATTAAATTATGACTATTTCACTACAAAAAGGACAAAGAATTTCATTAGCAAAAGTAGCACCAACCCTAGTAGCCGGATTTATTGGTTTAGGTTGGGATACTAATTCAACAGATACGGGAGGAGATTTTGATTTAGATGTATCTGTATTTCTTTTAGGTACTAACGAAAAATTAGTTTCCGATAAACATTTCATTTTTTACAATAACCTAATTAGTCCCGATTCTGATCAATCAATCAAACTTTTAGGAGATAATCGCACGGGAGAAGGAGAAGGAGATGATGAAGGTTTAATCGTTGATTTGCGCAAAGTACCCTCTGATGTGGCTAAAATTGTCGTGACAGTAACTATTTATGATGCCAATAAAAGACACCAAAATTTTGGACAGGTAACCAATGCTTATATCCGTCTTGTAGATGTACAAACTAAAGAAGAAATTTTACGTTATGACTTAACAGAAGATTTCTCTGTAGAAACTGCCGTCATAATGGCTGAATTATATAACAAAGATGGTGATTGGCGTATTAATGCCGTTGGTAGTGGTTATGAAGGAGGATTACAAACCCTGCTTGATAAGTATAGCTAATGAAAAATAAATTTTATAGGGTATCTATACTATAAATATAAATATAGCAACTCATAATATCCTGTTTCATGGGCAATGTTCGTTTATATATAATTCGTAATTACCATGAGCAGGTTTACTACTAGCGGTACTTAAACTAAAAATATAAAACTATGAGTCTCAAATCTTTATGAATCAAAGATTTTACATCGATTAATAACTTTTCCTTTGATAGTAGGAGTTTCAGCCATTTTTATCTTGTTTACCTAAATCCCTTATGCTGACTGTATTTTAAGCTATTTTTGCACAAAAATTTCTCAAAGTACCGCTAGGAGGGGTATTGAGATAGTAGAAGAAATTAACTATTAGTTTAAGCAATACTCGATCGATTTATTGAGGAAGTTTACTCAAATTTTCTTTTGAATAAGAAACATTTATAAAATTTTTTTCATATAATTTCCCCATAATATAGCGGCTTGTCCACTACTACTATTAGTCGGGGAGTTGTTATCATTTCCCAACCAAATTCCCGTCACCAAATTATCTTTAGTAACGTAGCCGATAAACCACAAATCAACTCCTTTATTGGTTGTACCTGTTTTTCCTGCTTCGTCTTTACCCACGGATGCACTTCTACCAGTGCCTGAAGTAATAACTTGTCGTAGCATTTGGTTCATAGTTTGAGCAATTTTAGGGTTAATAACTTGTTTTTGCTCGTCACTATTTTCATTAAATCGATAAATTTCTCGACAGGTATTATGTTTTTCAAAGTCTTGACAGTCTCTCCCATCTCTAATTACTTTGATAGCGTGAGGGCGTGACCAAATTCCTTGATTGGCAAAAGCGGTATAAGCACCTGTTATTTCTAGCACATTGACTTCACTTTGTCCTAATATTAATCCCGGAACAGCATTTAACTCTGATTTAATACCTAATTTTTTCGCCATATCAACTACTTTATTTAAGCCTACATCTTGAGCAACTCTAAGGGCGATCGCATTTTCCGATAACGCCAAACCTTGATACATATTTGTAACTCCTCCTGTTCTTTCACAACCTCTATAGGTAAAACCTTGCCAACGGAGAGGGGAGCAAGAATAGCTCTTATTTGCTGAAATTCCTGCCTCTAAGGCAGCTGTATAGGCAAAAACCTTAAAAGTTGACCCCGGTTGTCTTTTGGCTTGAGTAGCCCTGTTAAACTGACTTTCCTTATAATCTTTTCCACCCACTAAAGCAACTATTTCTCCATTTTTTGCTCGAATACTGGCGATCGCACCTTGAGAAAAATTATTTTGTTTACCGTTATTAGCTAGATGATTTTTGAGACTGTCCTCTGCTATAGCTTGAATTTTAGGGTTTAATGCGGTTTCAATAATAAAATCTCCCTCTTGTGTCAAATTATCTCCTAATAAACGATTCATTTCTTGAAAAACGTGACTATAGTAATAAGGTGCTAAAATATTCGATAAAGTTTGTTGTGCTTTTGGACTAATATAAATTCTCGATCGTCTAGCCTTAGATGCTTCGTCTTTTGTGATCATCCCTGCATCTAGCATTCTTTCAATGACTCGGTTACGAAAATCAATAGTAGTGTCATAATCTTGTACAGGGTTATAGGCGTTGGGGGCAGGTAAAATGGCCACTAGGGTAGCAGATTCGACTAAATCTAAATCCTTAGCTGATTTGTCGAAATAAAATTGTGCCGCATCTTCAAAACCATACAAATTAACACCCAAATATACTCGATTAAGATAGGTTTTCAGGATGTCATTTTTGCTATAAACCGCTTCCAATTTCAATGCAACCATCATTTCTCGTAGTTTACGGGCTAAATTATTTTCTCTACCCACATCAGGATAAATACTTCGGGCTAGTTGTTGAGTTATAGTACTTGCACCCTGCTTAGCATCACCCCGTGTATTAATTAATATTGCTCTGAGTATGCCTAAAGGATCAACTCCAAAATGCCAATAATAGCGAGTGTCTTCTGAAGCCATTAAGGCTTTGGGTAAGTAAGGAGAAAATTCTTTTAAACTATCTAATTCTCGGTGAGGGGAGTCGATACGAGGAGAAAGTAGGGTTTTACCATCATCACCATACACTACCGTTGAACCACCTACATGATCAGGGATAGGATAAACATCATATTTTGTCCATTCAAAGCCTATCCAAGCCATAATCAAGAAGACAATAACTCCCCCAGTCATTAAACCATAACGAGCAAAAATCAAGGATTTTGGCAGACATTTATCAAAACGTATTTCTATGACATCTGCTAATTCTGGGGGGCCAAGAGTGATACGATCGTTATGTTCAAGGGTAAGGGATTGATAACGTTGAGTGCCAAAGTAAACACCGTTAGTAGAGTTTAAGTCACGAATAATAAATTTTTGAGGATTGTTAGTATCTCTTTCGATGACGCAGTGAGTTTGACTAATAATTGCACTACGGATAACTATATCGCAACTTTTAGTGCTTCTTCCTATGATATATCGATCGCCCAGTAAAGGATAAAAAGAGCTATGTTTTTCTTGTCCATTTTTAACGTAAATACCCGGTACTCTAGCATTGGGCTTAAGAGTAGGTATTTTGAATTGAGTTTGGACGTTATGCCAAATAGTGGTGACAACTTTACTGATGGAAGAATCAGAGTTACTCGATCGATGATCCATAATTTACCTTGATTTGAGTCAAAAAAAGAATTTTTAACCATACAAGTATAACAATCAATCACGGATTTTCTACAATGGTTATATCAAGTTCGGATAATCAGTTATAATCAAAGTCTCAGTCTTTGCAGTCTTTGCGAGAGATTCTACTATAATTATTTAATCGAACTTAATATTATAAAATGTCCCAATTTATTGGTTCTATATTGTTAAGTTGTATATTCAGCATTAATCTTCACATAATCGTAACTGAGATCACAACCCCATGCTTTCCCTACTCCTGAGCCGTTACCCACAGAGACAGAAATAGCTACAGTATCAGTTTTCAAGTACTCTCCTGCAGCCGCTTGTTTCAAATAATTACTAGCCGCAACTCGATCGAAGGGTTGAGGTTGTCCTCTTTCCATTAACAAGAAATCTCCCAGTTTAATCATCAAATCATCTTGGTTGAATTGTACCCCAGCACGACCCGCCGCCGCCGCAATACGTCCCCAATTGGGATCACGTCCGAAGATAGCCGATTTAACTAAAGATGATCCCACAATGGTTTTAGCGATTTGACGAGCAGAGGCTTCATCAGTAGCTCCTTTAACTTCTACTTCTACCAAACAGGTTGCACCTTCACCATCTCTGGCGATCGCTTTTGCCAAATGTTGACATACTTCTGTTAGCATTGCCTCTAATTTTTGCCCATTTTCATCAAGGCTAGTAATGGCAGGGGTACGAGATTGACCATTAGCAAGGGCAATTAAACTATCATTAGTGCTAGTATCACCGTCAACAGTAATTTGATTAAAACTTTTATCCGTAGCTCGTTTTAACATCTGTTGCCATAGTTGGGTGGAAACGGCTGCATCACAGGTAATAAAACCAAGCATGGTAGCCATATTCGGGTGAATCATGCCCGAACCCTTAGAAATACCGCCAATACGCACAGGACGACCATCGATCGTGGTTTCAAGGGCAATGGATTTAGTTACTAAATCAGTGGTAATAATGGCTTTTGCGGTGGCATCCCCACCATTTTCCGATAATTCAGCGACTAATTTAGGGATTGCACCTTTTAATATGTCCATTTTAATTCTTTGTCCGATAACCCCTGTCGAAGCTAAAAGAATTGAATCAGCATCAATATTTAATTCCTTGGCTAAAGCGTCTGCGGTATCTATGGCATCTTGCCAACCTTGTTCTCCCGTAGCAGCATTGGCTTGACCTGCATTACAAATAATAGCTCTGGCACTAGATTTTTTTTGCAATTTTTGACGACAATAGTCAACACAAGCGGCCCGAACCTCAGAAGTGGTAAATACTCCTGCGGCGATCGCATCGGTTTCCGAATAAATAAGAGCCAAATCAGGGGCTTTAGAAGGTTTTAACCCGGCGGTAATACCAGAAGATTTAAAGCCTTTAGGGGCAGTTAAACCCCCTTCAATTACTTTCCAGTCAGACATGATAATTAATTTAATGAGAAATGAGAAATTAGAAATTAATAATGGGAAAAAAGTAAACGATGAAAAGTTTAGTATGAACAAATTGTCTTGGGAGTCCCCTTGTCCACCTGTCTTCTAGTTCACCTCCTACTTTTTGGGTGAGAGAAACATGATCATATTTCGCCCTTCTTTTTTTGGTTTTTGTTGAATTTCTGCCAATTCTGCCAAATCCACAGCCATACGTTCTAATAATTCTTGTCCTAAGTGAACGTGTTGAGCCTCTCTACCTCTAAAGTTAATCGTGGCTTTAACTTTATCCCCAGCATTGAGAAAACGTTTTGCTTGACTGACTCGCACTTGATAATCATGCTCATCAATTTTATAACGCATTTTCACCTCTTTTATATCCGCCGTATGTTGCTTTTTGCGGATTGCCCTAGCTTTTTTCTCTTGTTCAAACTTAAATTTTCCGTAGTCCATGATACGACACACGGGTGGATCAGAAGTTTCACTGACTAAAACTAAGTCTAATTCTTGTTCTTCTGCCATGCGATTAGCATCTCTGGTATCGAGGATACCTAGTTGTTCCCCTTCTGTACCAATTACCCGTACTCTAGGAAAACGGATATTGTTGTTAATTTTCGGTAAATCTCTTTGATTTGTTTTTTTATTGTTGCTATAGGTCACAGGTTTTGATTAATGTCTCCAATACGATCGAATAAAGTTTGAGGTTGATTTAGTAATTAATAGTTTTTAGTGCTAGTCAATATTATAATTGGTGATTGCTAAGAAAGGATTATTTTTTCTCCATGATTATATAGTTAATGCTTTGATTAGTAATGATTTGCTCACAATATTAAAAAAAATTAAGAAGTTTGATCTCAATGGACACAATACAATCACTTTTCAATGGTGTGGCGGTAGGTAGTATTATCGCTTTAGCGGCGGTGGGTTTAACCTTAACGATGGGTATTTTACGGTTATCTAATTTTGCTCATGGAGATTTTTTGACTATGGGGGCTTATCTTACATGGTTGATCAATAGTAACGGGGTGAATATTTGGTTATCGATCGTGGTTAGTACTTTAGGTACAGTGATTCTAATGTTAATCTGTGAGCAATTGTTATGGAAGCCCATGCGAGATAAACGGGCTAGTAGCACTACTTTAATTATTATTTCTATTGGTTTGGCGCTGTTTTTGCGCAATGGTATTTTATTTATTTGGGGTGGTAGTAATCAAAATTATGATTTGCCTTTGGTGGAAGCGATCGATATTGGGGGGGTAAAAATTGCTTATTATCGTATTATTGTAGTTACTTTAACTATTGCTGCGATCGTTGCATTACATCTTATTCTTAAAAATACTAAAATAGGGAAAGCCATGAGGGCGGTAGCAGATAACATTGATTTAGCTAGAGTTTCAGGGATTAATGTAGAGCAAGTCGTTTTATTTACATGGATTATGACGGCGATGCTAACGGCTTTTGGTGGGGGGTTATTTGGTTTGATCACAACGGTACGACCAAATATGGGTTGGTTTCTGATTTTACCTATGTTTGCGGCGGTGATACTCGGAGGGATTGGTAATCCCTATGGTGCGATCGCTGGAGGGTTAATTATTGGCATTGCACAAGAATTAAGTGTGCCGATTTTTGGTTCTGAGTATAAGTTGGGAGTAGCTTTAGTAATTATGATCGGAATTTTATTAATTCGTCCTCAAGGTATTTTTGGGAAGTAATATTTTGTTTTTAGTAATCTGAATAAAATTTTCTTATAATAAGGCTATCTCAACAGTTTAATTATAACCATGTTAAAAAAAACCTTTGATGTCAACTTATTGGGGGATCATTTAGGCTTTGTTGCATGAATCGCTTGTGGAGAGTATTTTGAGATAAAATTAGGTATTGTTTTTCCATAGCCACCGTCAGAAGATGAAACAAAAATACCATCTAAGAAATTGGTCAGAATATGATCGAGGACTAAAACAAAGAGGAAGTCTGACATTTTGGCTTTCTGAAGAAGTCTTATCTAACTGGATTTTAACAGAAAAATCAGGAACTAGAGGAGCTGATAATTATTTCTCAGATCAAGCAATATTAACTTTTGTGATGGTGAAGTCTTTATTTAGTTTAGCGGGGAGACAAACGGAAGGTTTTTTAGAATCATTATTTGTTCTCATGGGGATTGATTTGCCAGTGCCAGACCATACTACGGTGTCTCGTAGAGCGAAAAATCTCGATGTAGTTCTACCAGTGAACAAAAGGGATGAACCTCGTCATGTGGTAGTAGATTCCACAGGGGTAAAAGTTTATGGTGAAGGTGAATGGAAAACCAGACAACACGGTGTAAGTAAAAGAAGAACATGGCGTAAATTACATTTAGCCGTAGATGAAAAAACAGGTGAAATTTTAGTAGCAGAAGTAACGACAAATAATTGCCATGACGGCGATGTACTAGAAAGTTTATTAGAAGCGGTAGAAGGTGAGATTGAGCAAGTTTCAGGGGATGGGGCTTATGATCGCGCAGCGCCAGAGCTTCGCTCTGATCAAAGAAAATGTTATCGGGCGATCGCCAAGAGAGGGGCAATGGCGACAATTCTACCACAAAACAATGCTCAAAAGTGGTCAGACATAGATGGAGACAGGAATAGAAATATCGAAAAAATTGAGGAAATAGGTAGAAAAGAATGGAAGGAAGAAAGTGGTTATAATCGACGTTCAATCAGTGAAACTACAATGTTTAGGCTAAAGACAATCTTTGGAGGAAAACTAAGTAGCAGAGATTTTGACAATCAGGCTGTGGAATTGTTTGTGAAATGTCTGTTGTTGAATAAAATGATCCAAATTGCCAAACCAGATAGCTATATAGTTTAACAACTCATAATGATAGGGTCATAGCGATCGTTCCTCTGAAAAATTGTTCGTTTTTTGATTCATGCAACAAAGCCGTTGGAAAGGACAAATTTGGATTGCGAATGATTTTGATGATGAATCACCAGAAGTTAACGCTATGTTTTACGGGGAAGATGAATGAAGTTTTTATTAGATACTCATATTCTCTTGTGGTGGTTAGGAGATGACGAAAAATTATCACCACAGATAAGGGCAATTATTAAATAATTAGTTCACATTATCGCATTCGGGTGTGGTTCTTTTAAAAAGATTATCAAATCTTGTGATCATTTTTGGTAGATAAATGCAATTATTCGCAATTATTAATCTTGAAAAGTCTTTATTTCAGTTCAAATTAATTATCAAAACTGATTTCAAATACAATACAGAAGTTATCTTCATAGAAGAACCGTGCCCATCGCATTCACCATTTCCATTTAATCATAACTTTCTGACGCACTTCATCTGGATAGGCAAAGTCGAAGCTAGAAGTCTTAGTTCTACCTTTATCAGGTTCTGGTAACAAACCGTCATGAACAACTTTTGAACCACGACAGTTTTCCCGCTCGGCATGTGAATAACAGGTGAGTAAAGGCAATATTGAACCCTCTTTAACAATTTGTCGATTGACTGGATGACAGCGGGTTGGAATAGCCCACAACACATCTTTTATGTTTGTTGGATCAATATCATCATCAAGGACATAAATGACTTCCATGCAATGCCCAAACAAAGACTTCCAAACGATGTCTGCAATTTTTTCGGAAAATTCTAGGGATGTGGTGTCAGGAAGTTTTTCACGCCAGTCAGGTGAAACCGTAATAATCATCCAACTTACAGCTGTTTCAAAGGGAGTCCAAGCCATACTGACAGGCAGTCCTGATTCCTGTAACAATCCTAAACCTTCAACAGAAAATCCAAGTCCTGCGCAGGTATGAAATTCATCTAC
Organism: Geminocystis sp. NIES-3709; assembly: GCF_001548115.1. Lineage (GTDB taxonomy): Bacteria > Cyanobacteriota > Cyanobacteriia > Cyanobacteriales > Cyanobacteriaceae > Geminocystis. Next base: position 3,754,743 of record NZ_AP014821.1, read on the forward strand.
AGGTCTCCCCTCGGCGACAAAAGGCCAAATAGCATTGTCTCTATGAGAAATTGATTGAATATGATAAGTGGGTTGCATTTGTGTTTCAGTGGCTAAATAACCTTGATATTCACCGAATGGACCTTCTAAGGAATCCTTCACCAAGGAAACATAGCCCTCAATCACCACTTCAGAGCTTGCTGGAACTTCAAGGTCCACCGATTCGCACCGAACAACTTCTATAGGCTCACCGAAATGAGCTCCCAGATAATCTGATTCACTTATCCAGTCTTCCAGTGGCATTGCCGATACAAAAGGCAACCCTGGCTCGCAACCTTGGCAAAGTGCAAAAGGCATAGGTTTGCCTATTTTTACCCACATATCCCAAATCATTCTGATATGCTGTGGTTTTTGGAATAATCCAGTCATGCGCTTACCATCAAGTTTTTCCACCCGAGCTATAGACCAACTAGTCCAATTACCATCTGGTGAACGGACGACAATTGTTCCCCAAGTATTTGCGTAAGGCCCACCATCGCCTTCATGAAGTGTTCCTATGGGAAAAATATCCAGAGTAGCATCGTCACCTATAAATATATTCTGTTTGAAGGGGGCGGTATCAACGATTTTAGGTTTAATTTTTGGTTTCGTACGACTTGCAACCAAAGACTTAACGATTTCTGTCCATGTCGAATTGATTGGAAGACCCACAGAGAGTGCAACTCTGGCTGCCTGACAATTTGGGATGGAACTGAGTGCACCAGGAGCCCCCAGTGCGCGCATACCAGGTTTAGAGCCTTTTATATTAGTAAATAAAGGAGCAGGTGCCTGAACAGCCTGATCATATCCGCGTCTAGCAAATGCCGCCATTTCTAAAAATGGATCCACCTCGTGATCAATATAACAAACATCACCTAAATTATGTAATATATCAATATAGTCTCTTATGCTTTTTAAACGCTTCATTCTATTTTCTCTTTTTATTTTTTATCTACATTGTATTGCAAAAATCATAAATTAGAAAAATATTGATAATATCTATTCCCGATCGAACCATATTAACCAACATTCCTGTGTTGATTACAAGGGGCATCATCTAACCTTGATTTTTAAGCCTTCTGATCATTTAAGCAAACCCTAATTATGTTCCTTGCCTATTCTTCAAATCTTCTCGAAGGTGTGATCGATCGGCTAAAATTTTGAGTAAAGGCCCTCTTACCGTAAATTCTACCACTGTCACCGAAGCAACGGGCAGAGCAATACGATCTCGATAACGTCCAATATCAATACCTAATAAACTACAAAGCATAATGCGAATAGTAGCCTTATGAGAAACAACCAAAACGTTACCCGTAGAATAATTTTGTTCAATTTCCTCTAAAACTTGACTACTACGTCTAGCTATATCAATACCTTTTTCTCCTCCCGTGGGGGCATTCCAGCCCGGATCGGCTAACCAGCGTACATACTCATCATGATATTCTTGATTAACTTGTTGAGGGGTTTTTCCTTCCCAATTACCATAAGCAATTTCTCGTAATCCGTCTCGTTGTTGAATTCCCATACCCAAGGTTTTAGCTAAAGGGGTTGCGGTGGCAATAGTTCGAGATAAAGGACTCGAAAAAATACCCTGCCAAGGCAAATTTTTATAGGCTTGACAAAAATCTTCAGCCATCAAATATCCTTCCGCCGTCAAGTCTAAATCGAGAATACCACAATAACCACCACTGAGACTAGAAGTTGTTTCTCCGTGTCTCAAAAAGTAAATTGTTAAACTCATATTGAATAGACTCTCCAATAATTATAAAATACAATCAGTTATAACAAACCATTTATGAATTTACACTATATTTTTAATTATTCCTGAGTTAAAATCATAATTTCTGGAAAAGTCTAATAAGTTACAAAGTTATTTGCATATATAATGTTGTGAAAGTTATTGATAATCTCTATTCTCGATCGATCCTGATGTAATATTTATTTTGATATGATTCGATCATAATTACTAGATTCTGACAATTTCTTTTCTTTTTCGAGTCTGGAAAATTTACTGGTAATGTCGCTTCTTGTGAAATTGGAAAACCAACCTTCGGAATTGTTGAAGAAACGAATAGCGGTATGTTCCTATTTTCAGATCAAAGTACAAATTAGAGGTAGCAGTTATTATGATCGGAATTTTATTAATTTGTCCTCAAGGTATTTTTGGGAAGTAACCTTCTATTTGTGTTAGGCTTCCCACAGCAAATGCTTAATACAATGTCATGAGTGAAATTTTTTACCATAGGTTTCGAGATCATATGATTTGACACAGTATTCATGAAATCCATTCGCCCAAGCGGACAAATCTGTATTTCTAAATGCTGTTGCAACAGATGCTTCTACCATTTTAAAATGTCCACACTCACTGAGTTCAGAGAGTAACCGTACTAGTTCAGAATCTAAAAATGGCATTTTGTCTGTAACTACAGAAATAAATTTATCAACTTGATTTTTATAATAAAAAAAGTATTCTATCCAGTTAGCATAATTACCTTGAACATCTTTTATTTTTATAAACTAAATTAACTTGCCACAACTTGTTGGCTTGCAAGTTAGGACTTCGACGCTCAATGCTAGGTTAGTGCGGTTTACGGAAAACGCCAGCAATTTGAGCAGGATCGACCTTTCCACTATAAATATCTTGACACGCTTTCAGCTCTTTTTTAGTTATTTTAGCCACATAGTCCTTGAGTTCTTGCCCATCACTCAGTGGAAAGAATTTGAGTGGTAAAGGTGCTACCAATGTTCCTGTATCAACGGGTTCTGCCAATTCATCAACCACGAAAAGGACTAAACCGCCAATGGTAAATGGGTGATGTTGTGGGCTTTCTGTGAAAGGTGTCACATCCACAAGTTTGTTGTCAGGAGCAAGCCAAACTGCGTGATGTGTTGCCATCAAATAATCGCCATGGTGTAAATTAACACGGTGGTGGAGAGTCCAACCAAATAAAATACGGCCTCCATCCTTCTCGACTTTAGCCAACACATTTTGAAAACAGCATACAGGACGAGCTTCGCTTTCGGGTAAATGTAATGCTTTACACAAAGGTTGCGGACTTATTTCAGACGCGAACTCCTTCATTTCCTCTATCAATTTCCGTTTTGTAATCATAATTTTGAATACACAAATCTGTCAAGCCGTGCGCTTGTAGCTAACTCATAATTATATCGCAATTTCGGTCTAATACCATATATTGAACTATATCAAGATAAATACTATATAGGGATCGATCGTAATTACTTGATTATGACAATTTCTCTTAGTTTTCGAGTCTGGAAAATTTACTAGCAATATCACTTCCCGTAAAATTGGCAACCCAACCTTCTGGATTATTAAAAAAACGAATAGCGATAAAATTGGGATTCTCTCCCATATCGAACCAATGACGAGTATTAGCTGGTACACTAATTAAATCTCCTCTAGTGCATAAAACTTCAAACACTTGATTTTCGATGTGTAAGCTAAATAAACCCTCACCATCTACGAAAAAGCGCACTTCATCTTCACTGTGAGTATGCTCATTTAAAAATTTTTCACGGAATGCCTTTTTATTGGGGTTATCCGCCGTTAAACTAACTACGTCAACGGTTAAATATCCTTCTTCATTGATTAATTGATCAACTTCTGATTTATAAGCCTTTAAGATTTCCTCTTGAGTCGCTCCTGATGTTAGACTTTCGATCGTGTGCCATTGTTCAAATCTTACGTTAACTTGTTTTAATTGGTAAGTTATTTTATCTATTTTGTCTGTTTCCGATAAGGTATTACTATCAAAAATAGGTGTACTAGGATTATCTTCATTAAATACTTTTAAAGCCGTCATAAATTTATTTACCTTTAATACGCATAATTTCTAATTCACATTGTATTAAATATTCGATCGCTTCTAAATGTCTTAAGGTTTCTGCCATATCCTTACCCCAAGTATAAGCTCCATGACCTCGAATGAGATACCCCCAACAAGGAATTTTTTTGTTTAGATATTCGATAACTTCATCCGCCAAACTAGCTATGTCTTGAGTATTAGCAAATATCGGGATTTCGATCGAACTTTCATGGGTAGAAATTCCTGTAAAGGCTTTTAATAACTCATAACCTTTTAATTTCCATGAGGAATTTTCTGTTAAAAGAGTAAGCAAAGTACTATTAAGCGAATGAGTATGCAACACTGCACCAATATGAGGATTCCAACCATACAAACTTGTATGTAAAAGAGTTTCTGCTGATGGTTTTTTCTCGTCTTGGGATTTTCCGTTTAAATCCACCACCATAATATCATCAGGGATTAATCTACCTTTATGTTTACCTGATACGGTAATAGCACAGTAATTATCATCTAATCTTTGAGAAAAATTACTGCTAGTGGCTGGAGTCCAACCTTGACTATCAAGAAAATTAGCCGTTTCAATAATGCTAATAATTGCGATGTCTAAATCCTGTGACGAATAAGTCAATTTAACTAATCCTTTCAATCAAAACTTAAAGAATAATATTTTAACCTAACCTGCCTTGAAACTTTAATCAAACATATTAATACACAAACTAATCAAGGTGCTGATAACCGTATTAGCACTCAGACCCTAAGAGCGCTAAATTTATATATGGTGAATCAAAAATCTTAAATTAAAATATTTATGGCTAAGATCGTATCATTTAAAGAAGAATCCAGAAGATATTTAGAGCAAGGAGTTAATGCTTTAGCTAATGCCGTTAAAGTAACTTTAGGCCCTAAAGGTAGAAATGTATTATTAGAAAAAAAATTTGGTGCGCCTGAAATCGTAAAAGACGGAGTCAGCGTTGCGAAGGAAATTGAATTAGAAAATCCTTTACAAAATGCAGGGGCTAGATTAGTTAGAGAAGTTGCTTCCAAAACTAAAGACATCGCCGGAGATGGTACTACTACTGCTACGGTTATCGCTCAAGCAATGATTCATGAAGGCTTAAAAAATGTTACTGCTGGTGCTAATCCTGTGGCTTTACGTCGTGGTATTGACAAAGCTGTAGCCTTTTTAATTAAAGAAATCGGAGTCATTGCACAACCCGTACAAGGTTCGGCTATTAGTCAAGTTGCGACAGTTTCTGCTGGTAATGATGAAGAAATCGGCGAAATGATTGCTCTAGCAATGGATAAAGTAACCAAAGATGGTGTTATTACTGTAGAAGAATCCAAGTCTTTAGCTACAGAATTAGAAGTAGTGGAAGGTATGCAGATCGATCGAGGTTATGTATCTCCTTACTTTATCACCGATCAAGAAAAGCAAATTGTTGAGTTTGAAAATCCCTTCATTCTTGTTACTGATAAAAAAATTAGTGCGATCGCCGATTTAGTTCCTGTATTAGAAAATGTAGCACGTTCTGCTCGTCCTTTATTAATTATCGCTGAAGATGTGGACGGTGAAGCCTTAGCGACTTTAGTGGTAAACAAAGCCAGAGGTGTTTTAAATGTAGCCGCTATCAAAGCTCCTAGTTTTGGCGATCGCAGAAAAGCCGCTTTAGAAGATATTGCTATTCTAACAGGAGGACGTGTAATCTCTGAAGATATAGGTTTAAGCCTTGATACCGTTAGCCTCGATATGTTAGGAAAAGCTCGTAAAATCACTATCGAGAAAGATAACACTACGATCGTAGCAGATGGTGGCAATACTGCTGATGTACAAAAAAGAGTTGCTCAAATTCGCAAACAATTAGCAGAAACTGATTCTGATTATGATGCAGAAAAGTTACAAGAACGTATTGCTAAATTAGCTGGTGGTGTCGCTGTTATCAAAGTGGGTGCGGCGACTGAAACCGAATTAAAAGAACGTAAATTACGCATTGAAGATGCTTTAAATGCTACTAAAGCGGCTGTTGATGAAGGAATTGTACCCGGTGGTGGTGCAACCTTAATCCATTTGTGTTCTAAATTAGCTACTTTTAAAGATACCCTCACCATTGAAGAAGAAAGAATTGGTGCAGAAATCGTGATGAAAGCGATCGAATCACCTTTACGTCAAATTGCCAATAATTCAGGGGTTGAAGGTTCAGTAGTGGTAGAAAAAGTCAGAGAATCTAACATTAATATCGGCTATAACGCCTTAACCAATGAATATCAAGACTTAATCGCTGCGGGAATTATTGATCCTGCTAAAGTTGTACGCATTTCTTTACAAAATGCAGCCTCGATCGCTGGTTTAGTAATAACCACTGAAGCCTTAGTAGTAGAAAAACCACAACCAGAAGCTCCAGCCCCTGATATGGGCGGCATGGGCGGAATGGGTGGCATGGGTGGCATGGGAATGCCTGGCATGGGAATGATGTAATCAGAATTTGGAATCTGTTACCGTAGCCTAAAAACAAGTCACAAACTTATAGTTGTTTCAATTAACTTGGAGACACTTTTAAAAACCTAAGTCTTTGATAAACAATAGTTACAGGTTTTGATTTTGTTTCATATTGATTTGAAATGACTATAAAAATAGTTTTTCAAGACTTAATCAAAGAATCTAAATGTAGGGTGGGGAAAGCCCACCTTTTCGTTAGAATAGTGATCATAAAATTCATGTATTGTAGGTTGGGTTAAATCTGTGAAACTTAAACAGCCAAAACTCCTAAAAATACTATTCTTAATATTAATTAGAGGTTGCTTACTTATCTATAATGTATCTCTCGCAAAGATGCAAAAGTTATAAGAAAAGTGGCTATTTTTTCATATCCAATATCACTAACGCCAACTTGCCCAAATCCAGTTTTTCAGAAAGTTGTGGTTACTAAGGAGTATAAAATGGAAGAATTGTTAACTTTGCGTCAATATATAGAGGAGAAAAATTACCATCAAGCCCTCGAATTGATAGCAGAATTAGAGGAAATGTCAAAAGAAGATAAACTAAATAAAATTTTTAGTTATGCAGTTATTTTATTATTACATTTAATCAAACAACAAGCAGAAAAAAGAACAACTCGCTCTTGGGATTTTTCTATTTATAATTCTACTAAAGAAATAAAAAAAATTAATAAAAGGCGTAAATCAGGTGGTTATTATGCCACTGAAGAAGAATTAAGAGAAATAATAGCGGATGCCTTTGATACGGCGATAAGAAAAGCATCTTTAGAAGCATTTGAAGGAAAATATAGTTCGGAAGAATTAATAACAAAAATTGATTCTAATTCGATTCAATCTTCTGCTTTAAAATTGATTTTATTTTAGAACAAAATATTTAGTCAAAGATTTATATATCCTGTCTAATATTAGGTTCGATTAAATAATTATAGTAGAATTTTTCGCAAAGACCCCAAAAAAAGCAAAGCATCATTATAACTGATTATCCAAACTAGAGATAAATGATTACTGCACAATTAATTGATCTCCTCTTTTGGTAGTCTTTCCATCTTCTCTTTTTCCTAATTTTCCATATCTTCCACAGAAGGAGAAGAAGATTCAGCAAAATAGCTATAGTAAAGATAACCGGCTAAAACTGCTCCTAAAATGGGGGCGAACCAAAATAACCATAATTGTCCTATAATTTCGATATTGCCCGAAAATAGTGCAACTCCAGTACTTCTAGCAGGATTAACTGAAGTGTTAGTAACAGGAATACTTATTAAATGAATTAATGTTAACCCTAAACCAATGGGGATAGGTGCAAAACCAGCAGGCGCTCTTCTATCTGTTGAACCTAAAATAATAATTAGAAAAATAAAAGTCATTATTATTTCAGTAATTAATGCAGATAACAAAGAATAACCACCGGGAGAATGACTACCATAACCATTGGTAGCTAAAGGATTACTTCCCGTTAAAGCAAAACCATCTGCACCACTGGCAATGATTAAAATAATTAAACCGGCTAAAATTGCTCCTACTACTTGAGCAATAATATAGGGTAATAACTCCGAGCTAGGAAATCTTTTTCCAGCCCATAAACCGAAGGAAACCGCAGGATTAAAATGACCACCTGATATATGTCCTACAGCATAAGCCATAGTTAATACTGTTAAGCCAAAAGCAAGGGAAACCCCGACAAAAGCAATCCCAAAAGGATTACCATCGCCGCCAAAATTAGCGGCTAAAACGGCACTGCCACAACCGCCTAAAACTAACCAGAAAGTGCCGATTAACTCAGCTACATATTTCTTCATTATTCTTATGTGAATTCGATAAATTTATTGTTAAATTCAATCAAATTATAGAAATTCACCATAAAAAAAACAATAAGTTTTGTTAATAGTAAAAAATTATACTTTTGAAGAGAATAATTTGTGCGTTAAACTAAGACCCATTTAACTTGCATAGTTTAATCTTAGTAAAAATTGGTGAAAATCTTATTTATTGCCAATGAGCCTATCCTCAATATTCTACTTAGATGCCTCTGAGCTTATCTCTTTTTGTTCTTCATCAAGAACTTTTTTGGCTATTTTAGTAATATAAATGGTTACTGCAACCGTGGCAATAAAGCCGACCATATTAAGGATCAAACGTAATGTATCAGTATTCCCCGTTGTGGCTTCTAGGGCAGTTTTGGGTATTGAACCAATATAAACGTACATGATTGTACCGGGTAGCATTCCAAACCATGAAGCAAAGAAAAAATCTCTTAAGGATACTTTTGTCAGGCTAAAAGCATAATTTAAAAATACAAAAGGAAAAAGGGGAGATAATCGTGTTAAAGCAACTATTTTCCATCCTTCTTTTGCCACTGCGGCATCGATCGATCTAAACTTAGGTTGAGTTTCAATTTGTTTTTCTACCCATCCCCTCAAAAAATAACGTCCGATTAAAAAAGCAAGGGTTGCACCAGTAACGGATCCGATCGATACTAAGATAGATCCTTTGACTACTCCAAAAATTAATCCAGCACCTAATGTTAGCGCAGATCCTGGAATTAATACGATCGTGGCGATGATATAGATAAATATAAATCCTACAACCCCCCAAGCTCCCCATTGAGCGATCGAATCATTAATATTACTTAAAAAATTGTTGATGTGTTCAAAGATTTCCATATTGATAATTGATAATTGATAATTGACAGTTAGGAAGGATTAACAATTAATAATAAAAATTTGCTAATTTCTCCTTCTAAATTCCTCATCCCAAACTCCCTATATTCTAAACTCATCAATAACTTTTGGATCTACTGAAATTGTTATCAAAATTCTTGGGTTTAAAACCCCGTCCTTTTCGGACAACTTTATATTTCTTAAATTCGTTACCATTCCCCAAAATGTGCGTTAAATTAAAAAGGTTTACTGTAAAGTTTCTCGTTTACCATTCGGTGAATTAAAATCGATTACCATTTCTGTAAATCCGTCAGGACAATATTTTGCTTCCTGTCTCTATGATGACGGGCAAGATACTCCTGAGCAAAACCCAGAAGGTAAAGCGATTGGTATTGATGTCGGAATAAATCATTTTGCAATTACTAGCGATGGTAGCAAACATGGAAACCCTAAACATTACCGTAAATATGAGAAAAAATTAGCTAAAAGACAAAAACAGTTAGCGAAGAAACAAAAAGGCTCTAAAAACCGCCATAAAGCGAGAAAAGCGGTAGCTAAAGTCCATGAGAAAATAGTTAGATGTAGAGAAGATTTTTTGCACAAACTATCACGCAAAATAGTTAACGAAAACCAAGTAATATGTGTAGAGAATTTAGCAGTGAAAAACATGGTTAAAAATCACAAATTAGCTAAATCTATTAGTGATTGTGGTTGGAGGCAATTCTGCACTATGCTTAAATATAAAGCAGAATGGGAAAGTAAAATTTACCTTGAAGTAGATAGATTTTTCCCTAGGTCTCAAACCTGTAGTAACTGCCGACATCAAGTGGACAGTTTAAGTTTAGATATGAGGCTGTGGCAATGTCCTAGATGTATGAAAATACATGACAGAGATGTTAATACAGCGAAAAATATCAGAGATGAAGGTTTGCGTATTTAAAATGCGGTAGGGCATATCGTCAGAGCTTCTGGAGAAAGAGTAAGACCGAGTAAAGGCACCGCTTTTACAAGGCATCCTTTGGTGAAGGAAGAATCCTCTCGCCTTTAGGCAGGGGAGTTGTCAAAAGATATTCATAATCAAATTTATATATTAATTTATGAAACTAATTTCTATACTAGGTTCTACTGGTTCGATCGGTACTCAAACTTTGGATATAGTAAGAGATCATCCCGATCGATTTCAAGTAGTAGGATTAGCCGCCGGAAATAATATCACTCTTTTAGCTGAACAAATTAGAGAATTTAACCCCGAAATAGTTGCTATTCAAAATCCGGATAAATTATTAGACTTAAAAAATGCGATCGCTGATTGTCCTCAACAACCAATTTTATTAGCAGGAAAAGACGCTATTTGTGAAGTTGCTAGTTATGGCAATGCAGAAAGTGTTGTTACAGGGATTGTCGGTTGTGCTGGATTATTACCGACTATTGCCGCTATCAAAGCTGGAAAAGACATCGCTTTAGCTAATAAAGAAACCTTGATTGCAGGTGGCCCTGTGGTGTTACCTTTAATAAAAGAGTATGGTGTAAAATTATTCCCTGCGGACTCTGAGCATTCGGCAATTTTTCAATGTTTGCAAGGTGTACCCGAAAAAGGCTTACGGAAAATTATTTTAACCGCTTCTGGTGGTTCATTTCGAGATTTACCCGTAGAAAAATTAGCTAGTGTAACAGTACAAGATGCTTTAAAACATCCTAACTGGTCTATGGGACAAAAAATCACGATCGATTCTGCTACTTTAATGAATAAGGGTTTAGAAGTCATTGAAGCTCATTATTTATTCGGTTTAGATTATGATGATATTGATATAGTTATTCATCCTCAAAGTATTATTCATTCTATGATAGAGCTACAGGATACTTCCGTTTTAGCTCAATTGGGATGGGCAGATATGCGCTTACCTTTACTCTATGCTTTATCTTATCCCGATCGTATTCCTACTAATTGGGAAACCCTTGATTTAGTCAAAGTTGGCAGTTTAACCTTCCGAGAACCAGATCATAATAAATATCCTTGTATGCAATTAGCCTATGATGTAGGGAGGGTTGGAGGTTGTTTACCAGCGATATTAAATGCCGCCAATGAACAAGCAGTGGCATTATTTTTACAAGAAAAAATCGGTTTTCTCGACATTCCTCGTTTAATTGAGTCGGCTTGCGATCGTTTTTCAGATCAAAATAAATCTGATCCCAGTTTAGATGATATTTTACACGCTGACGAGTGGGCAAGAAAAGCAGTTATGGAATTATTTGCATTGTAGTTTTTTTAGAGATTGCTCATGGTGATATGATTTAATTAAGAATTATTAATTGATCATTTTCTATGACAAACTCCACCTATTTGATTTCTCCCTCTTTAACAAAAGAACAATTACAATTAGAGAATACTGTAAGATTGGGGGTTATGGCTTCGGGTAGTGGTAGTAATTTTGAGGCGATCGCCCAAGCCATTAATGAGGGGAGATTAAATGCTAAGATTGAGGTCTTAATCTATAATAATCCTAATGCTAAAGTAAAAGAAAGAGCCGATCGATTAAACATACCTACAGTTTTACTTAATCACAAAGATTACAAAACCAGAAAAGCCTTTGATAAAGCGATCGTCAAAGTATTCCAAACCCATCAAGTACAATGGGTTGTTATGGCCGGATGGATGCGCATTATTACTCAGGAATTGTTAAACGCTTATCCCCAAAAAGTGATTAATATTCATCCTAGTATTTTACCTAGTTTTAAGGGTATTAATGCCGTTGAGCAATCATTAGAAGCAAAAGTAAAAGTAACAGGATGTACAGTCCATTTAGTTGATTTAGAGGTAGATAGTGGACTAATTTTAATTCAAGCTGTTGTACCCATTTTCCCTGATGATACTGCTGATAGTTTACACGATCGAATCCAAATTCAAGAACATCGTATAATTGTTGATGGCATCGCCTTAGCTGTTAAAAAAGTTGACAGTTGATAATTCTCAATTCTCCATTCTGATAACTTCCTGTTGAGTCTCGATCGCAACTCGGATCAATAAACCTGCTAAAATTAAACTACTCATCACAGAACTACCCCCATAACTTAAAAAAGGAAAAGGTAAACCAGTAGTTGGTAAAACACCAACATTCACCCCTATATTGAGTAAAGATTGACCGACTAAAATTACCATAACACCAACTGCAATCAAACGTTTAATTGGGTGATTAGATTTTAAAGTTACAAAAAAAGCGACAGTAGCATAAGTTATCACCATCAAAATTAAAATAACAGTGCCAAGAAAACCAAATTCCTCGGCAAATACTGCAAAAATAAAATCCGTATATTGAAAAGGTAGATAAAATAACTTTTGTTGAGACATTCCGAAACCTACCCCCAACTCACCACCAGACCCAATTGCTAGTAAACTTTGTACTAACTGATAACCGTCACCTCTTGCATCTTTCCAAGGGTCAGTAAATGATACAATTCGTTTTAACTGATAAGGATTTAATGCCACACTCAAAGAAGCCGTCACCATACCCATCATTGCTGTTGCTAATAATTGTATATAGGGTAAACCACCAGCTAAAGCCATTAACCATAATGTCATTCCACATAAAGCAGTTGTACTTAGATTGGGTTGTTTCAAAATACAGGCTAAAGTAAAAGCAAAAATACCTAGCCATGTACCTTTAATTTGCCAAGGTAGTTTTTTCCAACCGGCAAAAATAGTCGCACCTTGTAAAACTAGAAAGGGCTTAAGTAATTCTGAGGGTTGAATTTGAATTGGGCCAATAGAAATCCATCTTTCTGCACCATTAATATTTTCTCCTAAACCGACCACTGTGCCAATAATTAAAACTAAAGCACCAAGATAAAACCAAGGTGAGTATTTTAAGATAATTTTTAGGGGCAATTCTATAACTATTTTGAAACAAACTAAACCAATAATCATCCAAAATGCTTGACGCTTAAAATAAAACCAACCATCGTTAGATTCATCTAAGCCAACGGCATAGGAAGCAGAAAATAAAGCAATTAAACCGATTAATAACCATAAAAAAGTTAACCACCGCAACAATCTTGCTTCTAATGACCATTCATCTATATCTGGTTGATAAAATGGGATAATATAACGGAAAATATCCATAGAGAAAGATAATGTTATTTTAGTTAACTTTTTAGAATAACATATACTAATCCTAAACCAGTTCTATAAAAACTGTTTAAAAAAGGCAATAGGCAATGGTAATGGTATTTTCGATAATTTTTCTAATAATTGATTGTTCACAAATGATTTAGGACTGCTTAAGACATAATATTTTTGTTCTTATTTTTCCCAAGGCTTTAATTTAAGATATTCATAAATTGCTTTTATATTATTTTCTGTTTTATTTATTTTCATTTGCATCTCTTTTACTATTATAATTAAATCCTTTAAATTCCTTTCTTGTATTGTCTGTTTATCTACTAGACTTTGTTGCTTTTTTGTGATCATACTCATACCTTCTTGAATACTTAGATTAAAGTTTTGTTGAAATATATTTTGATTATTTTTTGCTCCTTCTCCTTTTTCTTGATATTTATTAATTTTTTCTATTAATGTTTTTAAAAAATCATTATTTTCTGATGAATTAATTGAATTAATAAATTCTAAAATAGGCTCGATCGAGCTTTTGATATTATTATATTCTAGTCTTAATTGTTGTTGATATTTTTCAAGTTTTTGTCTTTGAATAGTCAAAAATTCTGATTGTTCATTGATAGTGTTAATAATTTCCTGTTTTTGATTCAAAAAATATTTAATTGAATCTAACTCTTGTTGTATATTTTGATCTAAATTTTGATATTTTTTTTCACTGGTATTTAAAAATTCTTCAGCAGATTTAATACGATTAACTAAATTAATAAAACTAGATTCTCCTCCTAGTAATTCTACCGATTTATATACTGATTCTAGTTTAAATAAATCATTTTTTAACAATTTTGCTTCCTCTTGTATTGTTTCTGCAAAATTAACTCTTTCTTCCGCTTTAATCAATAAATCATTGACAATAGTTTTAAGTTTTTCTAAATCCTGAATTGTATCGGAATCTTTTATCTCATTCATAGAATTTTTATCACTTATAGTTGAGGTAATTTATTCAGAAAAGATTTACATAAAAGTTTTACTAATTCTCCTTCTTCAGTTAAAATGTCTGCAAAAGGAATTTTTCGTGAGGGTGATTGTTTCAAAAATTGTACTCTAATTCTCATTGCTTCATAGTTTAACCCTTTTTTTTCTAATTGTAAGGCGATTTCTTCTATTTCTATATCTCGATCGTAACCCCGATTATAAGCTCGATCGTGATAAAATAATAATACTGCTGACCATGATAAATTATTTGCGGTTAAAATTAGAGCTTTTAAGTCAGTAAATTTAATTGCATCTAAAGAAGATAATAATATTTGAATTAAAGATTGATTTTGACTTTGTTGTAAAAATTTGATTATTTCTCTTTGTATTTTAAAAATAGGCTTCATTTCTAAACCAGTTTTAAAATAAATATATTTTGCACCATAATATAAAACAATTATTTCTAAAAAATTACTTTTATTAAAAGATAGAATAACATGATCAAAATTGATGGCATCTAAAAATAAATCTTGACTTTCTGTTAACTCATCTATTGTGTAAACAATTTCCTCAATCACTTGCCACCAAGTTAACTTAAATTGTTGCCATTTTTGTCTTAAATTATCAGGAAAAAATCCCGTTTCTAACCATTTATATATATCATTATTAACAAGATTTCTAATAAACTTTTGTCGCCGTTGTTGGAGAGTAATTAAACTTTGTCCATTAACCTTTAATTCTTGTGCAAAACTTTCGGGAGTTATATTTTCTTGAATATCGAATAAAATCGATAACTTATAGGAATTTTCAGCCGTATTTTGTAACCAAGTCCATTCTTCTTCTGTAACTAAAATAGATTCATAATAACGCGCACGAGTTATAGCTGTGTACCATTGGAATAAGTCATCAAAACCTAACTGATTTTTATTTATTTCAAAAGGAAATAAGATTACTATAGCCTCAAATTCTTGTCCTTTTGCTTCTGAAATTGAGTAAATAATTATTTTTTCAGCTTTTTCTAATTCAACAATTTTTTCAGTTAAATCATGATCAGAAAAAGTTAATAAGTCTCTTTTTAAGAAGACAATTTCATTAAATGTTTCTATTTTTTCTTGTGAGTTGTCTTGATGTTCTAAACAATTTAACAAATTTTTCAACCAAGAGATATTTACTTTTATTAATTTTGGTTTTAGACCTTCATCATAACATTTATAAGGATCCCCGATGGGAGGTAGTTTTCTATTATTAAGTTGAATTTGTTTAATAAAAGCTTCTTCTAAAAAATATTTTGCCACAGAAGCAATTTGTTTTGTATTACGAAAATTTTGGCTTAATTTAATTTCTTCAAGTAATGTACGATGATGAAAATTTTGAGCAAAAATAGTTCTAAAATTTGCCCAAGAAAATCCTGAAATAATAACCCGTTGATTTTCGTCTCCTAAAATAATAACAGTGACTGATAAATTATAATTATTAGCTAAATCAAGAAATATTTTGAGTTGAAACCAGTAAAAATCTTGTACCTCATCAATGATTAACAAAATAGGTTTATTTTGAGTTAATGATTGAAACCATTGAATATTAGATAATAAATTTTTAAACGCTTTATTACTATAACTAAAAGCATCTCTACTACCAAAAATAGTAGCATTTTCTGGTCTCCATATTTTTCTTAAAAAATCAATTATATTTTTATAATTAGTAGTTAAAGCATCTTTATCTGTTAAAGGATAACTAAGACTTTCTCCAATAATAAATGATTGTAAAATACCATAGATATTAATATGATGATAGTTATTAATACCGTGATGTCGTTTTTGCAAATACTCTCGCATTATTTTACAACCCTGACTAGCCGTTAATGCAGGATAATTTTCTCCAGCAAGTTTTTGTATTAATTCATCACGACTGAATAAGGCTATATCATAATTTTGATTTTCTAAATTTTCTTGAAATTCGTCATCTAAAATAATTGCATCTGGATTTAAAGATTTAAGACAATGATAACCAAATTTTTTTAATGATTTATTAGGAGTAATAATTATGGGGAAAATATTTTCAGTGATAAGTTTATCTGCTAAAAAAAAAGCAAGAGTAGTTTTACCTGTTCCTGCAGTACCTTGAATTTGATATACTAAAGATTCCTTAGTTTTAAGATTTTTAATTAGCTGTTTTTGTTCAGAATTTAGGCAAGGGTTAAAACGATATTTTCCCTCTATAATAAAATCAATAATAGTTTCAGACTTAATTTGATTATCTATTAAAGAAGGAGATAGTTTATAATATCGATCAAAGTCTTGAAATTGAGTATCTTCCTCAATATTTTCGTGATTTTGATCGTCAATAATTAATTCTTCTAAATGAGTGTTTAATTCGGGAGAAAAATATTTAGGTAAATTTTGATAAACAGTTTCTCTTGAAGCGATACGATGAATAATTAAATAAGGATTTTCTGTGGAGCCAACGGTAAAAATAATGCGATAATCACCAATACGATAACGCCAAACTGTGGGTTTTCTTCCTTTTAATCTTTTAATATTGGGATATTCATGTAAATAAAGTCCTTCTAAACAGTCGATCGTCTGTGCTAATTTAGTTATATGAGAATAAAATATTTGGGGAGAATGCAAAACACTTTTAAATCCATTATCTGACAAATAAATATCCAACATAAATTTTTCCTAAATTACCAAATTTAAAATATTCAGATATAACTTATTTGTGTAAAACTGCTATTAAAATCTTAACTTCTTGGCGACATAATTAATAATTGATTAAACTAGAAAATGCTGTTTTTTTTGTCTAGTAATTTTCTATGAAAGTTAATGGGAAACCCTATCGCACAATTTGGCTACATCCCGATGATAGCAGTATTGTTCAAGTCATTGATCAACGTTATTTACCTCATCAATTCGTTATTGAAGATTTAGCAACTTTAGAGCAAGTTTGTACTGCGATCGAGCAAATGCACGTTCGTGGTGCTGGTGTAATTGGTGCATCGGCGGCTTACGGAATGTACATTGCAAGTTTAGAGGCGAAAAGAAATCAAATCACCAATATTCAAGAGTATATGCAGTGGGCAGGAGACAAATTAAAAGCCACTCGTCCTACTGCTGTAAATTTAGCATGGGCGGTTAATCGTCAACTCGAAAAAATTGTTACTTTAAATGATAATATAAATCTCATAGTGGAGAATAGTGCAAAAATTGCTCATATAGTTGCAGAAGAAGATGTTAATTTTTGTCAAAATATTGGAAAACATGGGGTTACACTAATTGAACAGATAAGCCAACAGAAGCAAGGAGAAACCGTTAACATCCTCACTCACTGTAACGCTGGTTGGTTAGGTTGTGTGGATAATGGTACCGCTACTTCTCCTATTTATGAAGCCCATAGAAAAGGTATTAAAGTTCATGTGTGGGTAGATGAAACTCGTCCTCGCAATCAAGGTTCGACTCTGACGGCTTGGGAGTTAGGAGAGCAAGGAGTTAACTATACGATTATCCCTGATAACGCAGGAGGACATCTTATGCAGAATGGCTTAGTCGATCTTGTAATCACAGGTAGCGATCGAACTACTTATACTGGAGATGTAGCAAATAAAATAGGTACATATTTAAAAGCGGTGGCGGCAAAAGATAATAATATCCCTTTTTACGTTGCATTAACTTATTCAGCTTTTGATTGGGAAATAAGTGACGGAGTAAAACAAATACCTATTGAACAACGAGACGCAAGAGAGGTTAAATATATTAAGGGATTGCATGATGGAGAAATTAAAGAGGTATTGGTGACTCCGGAAAATAGCCCTGCCGCTAACTACGGTTTTGATGTGACTCCTGCCAGATTGATTACGGGATTAATCACAGAAAGAGGAATTTGTCAACCTTGTGCCGAAGGAATTTTTAGTCTATATCCTGAAAAAGCAAAATAACCTAAGAGGTATCTAAATTTAGTGGTAAAAGAGAGAATATTTAAGTTAATAGGAGATAGTAGGAGAGATTAACTTAAACTATTTCCAAATTTATTTGATTTCTATTACTATTACTATTACTGTATTTTAGAATCAAGACTCGTTGTTTTTTTGTTGATTAATTTTTATTCCTAATATCTAAGAAGTTGTTCAAAATAGACTCTAATTTTGCTAACTTAATTGGTTTGGGTAAATAGTCTTTCATGCCCACATCTTGGCAAATTTTTTTATTCTCATCGTCATCATGGGCAGTCATGGCTATAATTATCGGTAAGTGTTCTGATGGTAGAATTTCATGAACTTTTTTTGTAGCAGTGATACCATCCATTTCGGGCATTTCTACATCCATAAAAATAATATCATAGGGTTTCATCTCGATCGAGTTTAAAACTTCTTTCCCATTGTTAGCAATATCTGCTGAATAACCTAACTTTTTCAGGAAATTTAAAATTAATTTTTGGTTGACTCTGTTATCTTCTGCCACTAAAATTTTTATTTCTTGAGATGACATTTTTTTTGTTTCCGTTAACTTTTCAACTGTTTTATTTAAAAGGGTAACAGGATTTTCTGAGGTTGATTCATAAATATATTCCAAAGACAAAAACTCTTGCAATTTCTCAAATATAATTGCCGTCACAAAGGGTTTACTCACAATATCATCACATCCAGAATATAAAATATCGTCTTTTTGTTCTATAAAAGCATGAGCAGTTAATGCTATGATTACAGGACAATAAGGGGAGTTGCGATAAGTTTCACGAATCAGTTTTGTCGCCTCATAACCATCCATTTCCGGCATACCTATATCCATCCAAATTAGATGAGGTTGCCAAATGTTTGTCACTTCGACAGCTTCTCTACCATTAACGGCTTCTTTAATATCAAAATTTAAAGGTTTTAATAATTTGCGTAATAGTAAACGATTTGGCTCATGATCATCCACTATTAAAATACGATAAATAGGAGTATTAGGTGCTAAACTAACTATTTTTTGACTAGCTAAAATTTTTCGATCGTGCAAAGAACAAACAGGAATAAAATTAATAGTAAAGTGAAATATTGTACCTTGATTCAATTCACTTTCTACTTGCATTTCTCCTCCCATTAATTGGGCAAATTGACGAGAAATTAATAAGCCTAAACCTGTACCTTGTTTTGATTTAATACCAGATTCTGTTTGAAAAAAAGGAGTAAAAAGTTTTGCTAACTCTTCTGTTTTCATTCCCACACCTGTATCTTTTACAGCAAAATAAAGTTGATTTTCTTTAACTAACTTTGCCATAAGAGTTATACTTCCTCTTTTTGTAAATTTAAGAGAATTACTAATTAAGTTCAATAAAATTTGTCTAAGTTTACTCTCATCACTAATAATAAATGAAGGTACATTATCTTCTATATTAAAAATCAAATCTATCTTTTTTTCTGTCGCTTTTATTTGCAACATAGATTTTAAAGAGTATAGTAATTCATGAAGATTAAATGCACTTTGATTAAAATTAATTTGTCCTGCTTCAATTTTTGATAATTCTAATACTTCATTAATTAAGGATAATAAATGTTCTCCACTATGAATAATAATGTTAAGATTATCTCTATTCTCTAAACTTAAATTATTATCATCTTTCATAAGTTGAGAAAAACCTAAAATTGCATTTAAGGGAGTCCGTAATTCATGACTCATATTTGATAAAAAAATACTCTTAGCTTGATTAGCTTTTTCAGCAGATTCTTTGGCTAAATTTAATTCTTTTGTTCGAGATAATATTTTTTCTTCTAATTCTTGATTAATTTTTTTTAGCTTATTTTCTTGACTAATTAAAGTATGAACTAAATCTGATAAACTAGAAGATAATAAAAGAATTTCATTTCTTCCTTGATAAAAAGAATTATTAGTCAGATTATTTGCTAAAGATACGGAGAGATTTCCTTTGCGAATTTGATCAGCTTCATAAGCAATATTCAGTAAAGGTTTAGTCATTTGTTGTGCAATTTTCCATCCTATCCATGAAAAAATTGTAGCCAATATTAATCCCCAAATTAAAATTTTTCTTTGCAAATCATCAGCAGGTTTAAAAGCAATAGCAGTGGGTTGTTTTACAAGAATATGCCATCCCAATCCGGTATAAGTTAAATAACCTTTATCTCGATGATGACTGATTAAATACTCTATTCCTTCAAAATTTTTTCTTTGAAATAAAGATATAGGTTTATTTAATTTTATATCAGGAATAATATTATCAATATTTTCTCCTTCTAGTTTTTCTTCCGAATCAAAGATAATTTTGCCTTTTTTATCAAGGATTAAAATTGCGATGCGTTTATCTTTAGGAATATTTATCATTAGGGTATTGCTGGTATCTTCTATCCATTGCCAACTAAGATGAGCTCCTAAAACCCCGATTAATTCATCTTTGGTGTTATATACTGGATGTGCTATATCTAAAAACCTTAAAGGTTCACCATTGGGAAGAGGTGGTAATTTGTTGGCGAGTAATTTAGCTAGATGCACATCTCCGATAAAACTTTCTTTTAAACCACCAGTAAACCAAGGACGCTGACTGACATTTTCTCCTTGTAAAATACTTTGGGTACTAACTTCTATTTTTCCCTCAGTATCAGCAAAGCCTATCCAAGCATAACCTTCATAACTTTTCTGTAATGTTTCTAACAAAAAACGACGATTATTTTTATATTGCCCTTCTTCACGAAATTCTGATAATATAGACATATTGCGAATATCAGTAAAACGACGGTGCATTAGTCGATCGAAGGTATTAACTAATTCACTGCTGATTTGTTGTAATAATAAGCCTTGATCTTCTTCTACTTTATTTCTCACAGATTCAGAAACAATAAAACTAAATAAAATAGACAGAAAAAAAATCGTCACCCCAAAAGAGAATCCTAATTTTTCTTTGAGAGTAAGATTAAGTGAAAATTTATCTAGTTTTGTCTTTAGAAAAGTAAGAAAATACATCAAACATAGAAGATATAATATCCTACTATTTTATTCTAGTTGTTCGATCGTGCAACATCAGAAAATTGAGAATTTTAAACTCTCATTGATTTCTGTTGTAGGTTTTATTTATCGTTGCTTTAGCCGACTTTTGCTATTAGCTGTGTAATCAAGTTGCACAAGGGGTGATCAATTAACACCGAAAACCTAATTCCTCATTCTCTGTTAAACTTTGACTGCTTCTTTTTCTGTTTCTGGGGAGGATGAAGGATAATATTTATTATTAAAGGATTTATTCATTAGGCTTGTCTCACTGATTTCTCCTGTAATTAATCTCGCACCCCTACCACGAGTAAGATAATTCCAACCCCATTGAACCATGACAACTAATTTACTGTCAAATTCAATTAAGTAGTAAATATGAGCAAATACCCAAACTATCCATGCTATAAACCCTGATAATTTCAGAAATCCCAGATCTACTACGGCATGATTGTCTCCAATTACCGCTAAACTGCCTTTGTCTTTGTATTCAAAAGGTGGGATGACTTCACCTTTAATTTTTCCTTTGACATATCTAGCCATATATAAACCCTGTGCCATCGCAACGGGGGCAATACCGGGGAGAGGTTTATTATCTTGATGGGAGAAATTGGCTAAGTCACCAACTACGAAAATATCAGGATGATTTTTGATACTTAAATCTGACTCAACTATAATTCTACCAGCTCGATCGGTTTGAGCATTAGTTCTTTTGGCGATCGCATTTGCTAAACTAGAGGCTTTTACCCCCGCCGCCCATAAAATTGTCCTTGCTTTAATCACATCCTCTTTTTCACCGTGACGAATATTTACCCTACTTTTCTCAATGTTTGTCACCATGCGATTAGTTAAAACTGTTACCCCTAATTTTTCTAAAGATTCTTGAGCTTTTTGAGATAAATCTTCAGGATAAGGGGGTAGTATCCTATTCATTCCCTCAATCAGCAGAATTTTAGCCTTGGTGGTGTCTATTTCCCTAAAATCGTCTTTAATGATCCTATGGGCAATTTCGGCGATCGCACCAGCTAATTCAACGCCTGTAGCGCCACCACCGACAATCACAAAAGTTAACCATTCCTCTTTTTCTTGGGGAGATGACACTTTTTCCGCTTCCTCAAACGCAAGGAAGATTTTACGACGAATATCAAGGGCATTTTCGATACTTTTTAATCCGGGTGCATCATTTTCCCAATGATCATTACCAAAATAGTGATGACTAACTCCTGTACCAATAATAAGATAATCATAGTCAAGGATACCCTCACGCATAATAACCTGTTTTAGCTCAGGTTCAATATCGATAACTTCATCTAAAATAACATGAGTGTTCTTATTTCTACCGACAATTAATCGCAAAGGAGAACAAATTTCCGCAGGAGATAAACTACCCGTTGCCACCTGATACAAAAGAGGTTGAAAAAGATGAAAATTGCGCTTATCTATGAGAGTTACCTTGACAGGGGCATTTCCTAACTCTTTAGCCGCATATAAACCGGCAAAACCTCCTCCAACTATTACCACATGAGGCTCATTTGATTGTTGATGAAAATTGTACATACTCACTTTAATCCTTTCTAGCTGTTATACAAAGCCCGATCTTAATCGATCGATCAGTAGTAGATTATCGAATTAATCAAAACTTTAGAGTAATAACTCATACATTTCAGTAAATAAGCTCAGAGGCATCTAAATTTAGTGTTGATGATAAGCAAGAGGCAAAAAGCCAACAAATAAGAGTTTCATCAATTTATTTTGAAAGATTTTCGAGTTATTCCGCAGACTCTACTTAGAAAGATGATGGAAGGCATTTTTTGCATATTAAAATGATATTGACGTTTTAAAAAGTAAGTGTTATAGTAAAGCTATGGACTTAGAAACAATAAAAAACAAGAATAAAAAATGGTCAATTGATGAATTTGTGGAGGTAGCAAATCGGTTATTGCCCCTTTATCTTCCTGATATTAGAGGGAATACCAAAGTTACAGAAGAAATTAACATTCGTTTAGTACGAAGTTACACCAGTCAAAAATTGATGGATGAGCCTATTCGTCAAAATCGTTATGCTTTTTATACCTATCGTCATCTTTTACAGTTATTATTGGTCAAACGTTTATTAAGTGATGGTATCGGTACAACGGCGATTAATGATTTACTAACTTCAAAAACTAATGAGGAGTTAAAAGGTTTATTAATTGGAGGTATTCAGATTCATATTACTACGGCTCATCCTTCCTTAACTCAGACAAGTCAAAAGTTTAGCAGTAATTCAACCATCCCAACTAACCAAGATTCTAGCAGTAATTCCGCTTTAGACTTTCTCGCTGATTTAAAAGGGAAAAGAAGTCAATCACCCTCAACTCTGACAGGAGAAACAAAACGAAATAAATTTAACTCATCTAATCCGAACAAGAATACTATGTCTGCATCAAGTGATGACGATAATGAGGGTATGTCTGCGTTGAATGAGGGATTTGATCAGGATAGTAATGTCTCTCGCAGTTCACAGGTTTCATCTATGGGTGATAAGGAAGAAAATTGGACTCGTTTAAGGGTTTTAGATGGCTTGGAATTACATATTCGTGATGATTTTATTTATCCCAATAGTATCAAGGAGCGAGAGTCTTTAATACAACTTTTCGGCAATATTTTCAGTAAGCGGTGCTGAAAAAGTCTTTTCGTGAGGGTAGGCAATAAGCAAGAGTTTTAATAATTTTCATCGTTAAGATTTGAGTTTATAAACGGATGAGACGTCTCCAGTTTTTTACTTAAAATTGCTAAAACTGCGGATTTTTTTGTTAATGTATTATGTCTCATCTCTTGATTTTAGACGCCTTTTGACTCCCGACAGCAAAACCTAAGTAAATTTTTCATTCATGAGACAATTATGAGCAATGTTAAGCCTCAAGTGCAATTTATCTGTTTAAGGGATGCTATTTCATCGGATAGCGTAACGAATCTCGATGTGATTGTGAGAATCACTGTGCCTGAAATCCCGACTAATCGACAACGCCCGACTCTTAATTTAGGGTTGGTAATCGATCGATCGGGCTCAATGGGTGGTGATAAAATTAAGTATGCCCGTCAAGCGGCTATCTATGCAGTGCAACAATTATCGGAGTCGGACAGAATCAGTGTTACCATCTATGATGATCAAGTAGAAGTTATTATTCCCTCTCAAAAAGCCACTGACAAACAGAATATCATTAATCGAATTAATAGTATCACTCCTCGCAATATGACGGCGTTGTATGATGGTTGGTTAGAAGGGGCGACTCAGGTGAGTAAATATCTGCAACCCGAACATTTAAACCGTGTGATTCTCTTATCCGATGGCTTGGCAAATGTGGGAGAAACGAATCCTGATGTGATTGGAAATGACGTTAATGGGTTGAGTAAACGGGGTGTTAGCACTACGACAATGGGCATTGGCGATGATTTTAATGAGGATTTGATGCAAGGAATGGCTTTATCTGGGGATGGTAATTATTACTTTATCCAAAATCCAGATCAGTTACCAAGTATCTTCAATACTGAGTTACAGGGGATTATGGCAACCATTGGGCAAAAAGTCAGTTTAGGCATTAAATCTTTTTCTCCTGTGGAATTGGTGGATGTGTTTAATGATTTGGAAAAAACCGAATATGGGCGTTATAAATTACCGAATCTCATGGCAGGAAATCAAGTTGATGTGGTATTGCGGTTAAAAGTGCCTCCCATGTCAGAATCAGCACCTCTTATCAAATTCCGATTAGCCTATGATGACAGTGAAACCCAGTCAAGAAAAGTATCTAATCATCAGTTACAGTTGCCTGTAGTTAACTCTGCTCAGTTGAATAATTATCCTTTTAATGAGGAGGTAAAGGCAAAAGTTGCTCAGTTAATGGCTTCACGGGCAAAAGAAGAAGCGGTAAGAAGTCTTGATAGAGGTGATATACGGGGTACAAGAGAGCGTTTACAGGAGGCAAAAGAAGAAATGATGGCTTCTGGGGTAGCGTTTGATTTCATAGCACCTCAAATGGCGGAAATGGATGATTTATTGGTGGATTTAGAAAGGGGTGAAAGTAAATCCATGAGGAAAAAAGCCCAATATCAAAATTATAACCAACGCCGTAGCCGTCCATAAAGTTCGATCGCACAGCGTGCCTTTGGCATCGTACTAAGCCCTTCGGGGCTTCATCAATAAAAATATTAAGGGCAAACTGCATAAATCTTCAAAATGAATAGTATAAGTAAGTAGAACTAAAATGGAGATGTTAATATCATGATTAATTTGGAACGTCTTTTATGGACAAAAAATGTTAGGCCTAGTAATGTTACATGGGCTTATATGGAGTATGGAGTCGGACAACTATTCAAATTAGGATGGAAAGACAAACAAGACAACGCCGATTATTTTAATGCCGATCGACCCGTAAGAAATGATTTAATTTTACTGAGACAACATGGTTATGTAAGCCACTTAGTGAAAGTGTTAAATCGTCAACCTGAATATGAAGATTTTAAAGGCAATCCTATCATCTATCGTATTGTGGAAATTGTTTGGAAAATCGATAGTATTGAATCTCCCTCGGAAAATTATAAAGCGGATAAAGTTTTTGATTTTCCAGAAGTTCTTAAGTTTATGGGTGGCAATACAATGAAATTAGAAGAGTTACCTACTTTTAAAGAGGCGTGGAATCATAGAGGAGGTATATCAGCATTTCAAAGTCATATTCAGTCACAATTACAGCTAGTAGCTTAACACCTTGAATAAATATTAACGACATAGTGCATAAATTATCAAAATGAATAGAGTAAATAAGCAAGATTATATTTGTACTGCAAAGAAATCACCCAACAACTGTAAAAGCAAAACAGGTTCTCTGGATAAAAGTAGTCTAAAATTTTTAGTCGATAAATATATGGATGAATATAGAGATTGTTACAAACAGGAAGATCAATGGTGGGGAGACAAAACTTTAAGTTGGGAAAAAGCAATAGAAACGGCTTGGAAGTCTCGTTTTGCCAACGGGAAAATGCACCCTCATCAGTATCGGGTTGGCGAAAAGAAACTCGACAAAGGTCTTCAAGTTTGTTTGAGACATAACAGAAAATGTGACAGTTTCAATGACTTTCACGATATTTATTGTTGGATCGAGTCCATTTGCAAAAATACTGACGGTATTGGCTCTCTTACAACCTATGACATTGCCCGAAGATTAGGAGCATGGTTGGGTAAGCAACCTGAAATAGTTTATCTACACGCTGGATCGATGAAAGGTGCAAAGAAATTGGGTATTAAAGGCGAGACAGTCTCTTTAAATGATTTTCCACCAGAGATTCAAGAATTAGGGGCTACTCATGCCGAGAACTTTCTCTGTATTTATAAAGAAAGATTGTCTGTAGTTATTTCTGATTCGTATGTTAACCGATGCTAATTTGGAGGGGATTATTGTTATCCATGAAAATACCACAATAGAAATCCCTGAAGAATAGTATTTTGGAGGTAATCGACTTTTATGGGAGGATGTTGGATCGAGTTTTTGGGGTAGAGTTCGATCGAGCTTTGATTTTATATATAATAAACTTAGTTTTTAATGGTCAAGAGGAAAAACTACAATGTCACAAACCATCCAGTTTGGTCAAATTTTAGAGATGATTGATTATCTTTCTCTGGATGAACAAGATGACTTAATCAATATTATTCGACATAGACAAATTGAGAAAAGACGAGAAGAAATTGCTCGAAATATTACTCAAGCCCGTCAAGATTATCAACAAGGAGACGTATTTCGAGGAGATGTTGATGATATTATTGCTGAATTGAATAATGACTAAATTAATCCTCACCCCATCTTTTAAACGAGCTTTTAAAACTGTTATTAAAAGAAAACCAGAGTTAAAGCCTAAAATAGAATTGAAATTAAAATTACTAGCGGATAATCCTTATAATCCTATATTACGCACTCACAAATTGAAAGGAAGATTATCAGGGGCTTAGGCTTGTAACGTTGAATATGATTGTCGTATTGTATTTTGTTTTGAGCATAATCAAGAAACCTTAGAAGAAGAAATTAATTTAATTGATATTGGGACTCATGATGAGGTTTATTAGTTACGATCGCATTTTTGTAGGGAGAGTTCGATCGACTTTGTGGGGTAGATTTCGATGTACCTAAAAAAATGATAAAATATTAGCACTAAGTGAAACTTGTAAGTATCAAAATATAGATAAGATGAAAACCAGCTTTTAGTGATTTAAGGGTGTTGATTTAAGGTTCGATCGCATTTCGTAAGAAAACTAAGTTTCTGGTATCCTAAAAATAAATCTGTAAGGAAAAAAGACAATGAATATCAAAGTTATTGTTTGGCAAAAAAATGATGTTTCCTGTGCTTTGGTATTTTAAAAGATATTCTTAAAAATACGGGATTCACTGAAGATGATATTTAAAAAGCGATCGTACAATCAATTTTAACGTTTAACTACTTTTTATTCTGACTATTTTTAGTTAAATACTTATTAGCCCAACCATAAAGTTTAGCATCTTTTTTAAGTAAATCTTTAGCTATTTGTATCCTCTTTTCTTTGTTTTTCATTCTTTCTAAAGATTTCTTAATTTCAGCATTAATAGACTCATGAGAAGCTCCCCGTTTTTCAGCTTCTCTAAACCATCTTTCTCCTTCATAACGATCATAACGATCAAAACAAATAGCTCCCATTAAAGTATAAGGATGATGACTATTAGGTTGATATTCGATCGCTTTTCTCGCACATTTTTCTGCATCATCTAATTGATTAAGATCCCGAAATGCACCGCCTCTAGTAGTAAGAATAGCTGATTTTAATTTATTTTCTTTTATTTTATCAAAGTTAATATTTTCAGTAGCATTTAAAGCCTTTTTAGGCTCATCAGCTTTACGCCAATGACTACTAATATTAGGAAGATTCCATTTATTACCAGTTTTTTGATAATCTGCTTCATAAAATTCAGCTTCAATCGTATTAAAACAAATATAAATTTTACTATCAGAATAAAATAAATTTTTATCTTGTAAATAAGCTATATCTACAGCATCTAAACGTTGATTTTGAGCCAGTTTTTGGAGAATAAAATATAATTGACTTTCTGGAGAATTGTCAGTGAAACTTTGAATTTCATATTGAGTTTTTAACTTGGTAAAGTATTTAGTTTTGCCTAATTTTATCACATCATTTCTCTGATTTTTTTCAATCCACTTCAATTCACTTTGATTTAATTCTTCTCCTATTCCTATTTTATTAATCAGAAAATTAGTGTAATTTTCCATTGCAATATTAATAGTTTCTGTTAATTTTCTCTTTTTCAAAAAATTAAGATCATTCTCAGGTAAAGGAATATTTAAATGAATTTTTTTGAGAACTTTATATAAATTACTTGATGGGGATAAATCTTCAATTTCTGTGGCTTTATACTTAAATTTCAAGGCTACAAAATCAGCAATAATTATTGTATCATTAAGATTATTTGATGTTAACCAATTAAGTTCATGAGTTTTTAATAATTGACCACTTTCAAGATTATTTAACATTTGGTATAAAATACTATTGAGAGAATTTTCTGAAGAAGAAATAGCCTGATATTTTTCCTTAAGTTTAATAAATTTTTCCTCTCGTTTTTTCAGTTGTAACTCATAAGTTTTTAACACATAAATAAGATTATTTTGTTTTAGAAATTTAAGATTCTTATCCGTTAATTGTATATCACTCTCTAATTTTTTCAAAATACTATATAAAGGATCATTAGGTGAAATATTAAAATATTCGAGCACCTTATATTGTTTTTTAAGTTTGAGAAAATCTAATACTTTAATAAACTTACTTTCATCTAATCTATTTGATTTTAGATAATCGATTTCTGTTTGTTTCAATTCACTTCCTGAGTCAAGTTTTAGTAAAATAGAGGATAGAATATTTTTAAATGTTTTTATCGCATATTCTATACTGAATTTATGTTTATATTCTAAAATCTCACTAGGAGTTATACTGAATAAAAAACTAAACTTATTATAAACAGGAGTAAATAATTCCTTTGCTAAATTTTCTATATTTTTGTCTTTAGTATCTTTTTTTTCCTTTAGTAATTCATAGATTTTAGGATCATTTTCTTTCAAGTAGTTCCAATCAGTATTGTTTAATAAATTTATATCTATTTCAGCTTTATTTAAAATGAAATATAAATAGGTATTATTGTTTTCTTGGGAAATATTATATTTAGTTTTAAGTTCAGTAAAATTTTGTTTATTAACCATATTAATCAAAAAAAAGTCACTTACAATACATTTTGTCTTAATAAAATAGCATATTCTAGTAATTTATTTATTCTAATTAATCGGAAATTAACTCTTGTAAATCTCGGTCACGAAGTGGTGCTGTTCGATCGTATCTCATGAAACTATATCTAAAAAGCGATCGCACACCTAACTCCACCTAAAGTTTGATCGCACTCCTAACTCCCCACAAAAAGCGATATTCTCTAAATTGAATATTCCATTTCACCAGAACGAATTTTCAAATTAGCTTTGTATTTTGTCTTGAATTTTTTTTGTTCATTTTGAACTTGTGTAGAGTTTAAAGGACACCTAGTACAACAAATAATACAATTTATTTGGTAAGAGGTTATAGAAGAACATTGCTGTTTAATATAATTTATACTATCAATTAGTTGCGTAATTGCTTTTGCTACATCATTACCTTTAAGTTCAATAAATACTAAAAGTAAATCTGATTGTTTATAGCAATTCTCATTTTGGTGAGGTACAAAATTGTCGTTGAAAGGCAAGAGGCAATAGAAAAAATGTACCTCATAATTTAAAAAAATGCTATATATTGATAAATTAAATAGTGGAGATACAGCAAGTAATAGAAGAACAAAAAAAAGATCAAAGGTGCGTGAACAGTCAATAAAGTATGCTGATATTTATAGTGAAAATAATTTTGTTAAATCTATTAAGTCTTTTATTTATACTAATGAAAATTCTGAACCGATAGAAATAAAAAAAGGGCATTGCTGAATTAAGGTATGATTGTTAGATAAAGCGATCGCCTTTGGCGGCACTGCACGATCGCACCTCACCTCGATAAGGTATGGGAATATCTTGGAATTTAAAATAATGAATCAAAAAGTGAGATTGAATATTTCAGCATTTCGACAGACTTGGAATAGCAAAGGGTTTTTCCCTGTAATCTGGCTAGATAGTGCCTCAATCTCGTATTTTCTCCTTCAACCCTTGTCATATAAGTTTTACTGATGATTTGGTCCCCCTCTGGGATAAAATTAGGATATACCTTCCAACCATCAGTTACATAAAAATAACAATTCCATGGTTGTGGATTAATAAACTGTCTACCACAATCAACACAAAGATGATTTTGCTTTCCTCTTTTCATTCCATTTTTGTTAATGTGCATAGAACTGCACTCGGGGCATTTGATCATTTTTTGATTTCTAATAAATTTGCTCGCTTTATCTTAAAATCATACCTTAATTCAGCAACGCCTAATTTCTCTCAAAAACTTTAA
This sequence comes from Geminocystis sp. NIES-3709, assembly GCF_001548115.1. GTDB lineage: Bacteria > Cyanobacteriota > Cyanobacteriia > Cyanobacteriales > Cyanobacteriaceae > Geminocystis. The sequence goes on from NZ_AP014821.1 coordinate 3,785,330, forward strand.
TCTTCCTGATAGAGTTGATACAAAACCCCAATTCATGACCTTGATATGCTTAAAATAGTAAATTATTGTAACAAATATAAGCATAAATACTATGACTTGGTTAGAAACATATCATCAACACGCAGAAGAAAGAGCCAAATTGGGCATTCCCCCCTTACCCCTTAACGCCGAACAAACATCCCATCTGTGCGAAATGTTGCAGAATCCCTCTGAGGGATTAAAAGAAGAATTAATGATGTTACTCCGTGACAGAATCCCCCCCGGAGTCGATGAAGCATCCTACGTTAAAGCAGGATTTTTAACAGCAGTGGCAAAAGGTGAATTAACCTCTCCTATAATCTCCCCTCAAGGTGCTGTCAGCCTTTTAGGTACAATGATGGGTGGTTACAACGTACAATCTCTCATCAGCTTATTAAAATCCAAAGATAGCAATGTTGCCCTCGAAGCCGCTAACGCATTAAGCAAAACCCTTTTAGTTTTTGATGCCTTTAACGATGTATTAGAATTATCGGATATTAACCCCTACGCTAAACAAGTAATTGACGCATGGGCAAATGGTGCATGGTTTATCAGTAAGCCCAAAGTACCTGAATCCATTACCGTGACGGTGTTTAAAGTGTCGGGAGAAACCAACACCGATGACTTATCTCCTGCCCCCCATGCCACCACTCGCCCGGATATTCCCCTACACGCCCTCGCAATGTTAGAGTCGAGAATGCCAGACGGGTTAGAAACGATCGCCAAATTAAAAGAAAAAGGACACCCTGTGGCTTATGTCGGTGACGTAGTGGGAACAGGTTCTTCTCGTAAGTCTGCAATCAATTCCGTATTATGGCACATTGGTAATGAAATTCCTTTTGTACCCAATAAGAAGGGGGGCGGTTATGTATTAGGAGGCAAGATTGCACCTATCTTCTTCAACACTGCTGAAGATTCTGGGGCGTTACCCATCGAGTGCGATGTCAACAAGCTCAACACTGGGGATGTCATCACCATTTACCCCTATGAGGGCAAAATCACCAACGAAAAGGGCGAAACCATTACCACCTTTACCCTCAAGCCTGAAACCATTTTAGACGAAGTGAGAGCAGGAGGACGTATTCCCTTATTAATTGGCAGGGCTTTAACCGATAAAACCCGTCAAGCATTAGGATTAGAATCTAGTAACTTATTTGTAAGACCTATTGCTCCTGCTGATACTGGTAAAGGGTTTACTTTGGCTCAAAAAATGGTGGGTAAAGCCTGTGGTGTAGAAGGAATCAGCCCCAGCACTTCCTGCGAACCGATTATGACTACTGTTGGCTCTCAGGATACCACAGGACCAATGACTCGTGATGAATTAAAAGAATTGGCTTGTTTAGGTTTCAATGCTGACTTAACCTTACAAACCTTCTGTCATACCGCCGCCTATCCCAAACCCGTTGACATCAAAACCCACAAAGAATTACCAGATTTCTTCTCAAACAGAGGAGGAGTTGCTTTACGTCCGGGGGATGGTATCATTCACTCGTGGTTAAACCGTATGTTATTGCCTGATACTGTCGGCACTGGGGGCGATTCCCATACCCGTTTTCCCCTTGGTATTTCTTTCCCCGCAGGTTCAGGTTTAGTGGCATTTGCGGCAGCTTTAGGAGCTATGCCTTTAGATATGCCTGAGTCGGTGTTAGTCAAATTCACGGGAGAATTGCAACCAGGTGTGACTTTACGAGACATCGTTAACGCTATCCCTTGGGTAGCAATGCAGGAAGGCAAATTAACCTATGGTAAGGGGGATAAAATTAACGTCTTTAATGGGCGTATCATGGAAATGGAAGGCTTACCCGACTTAAAAGTTGAACAGGCTTTCGAGTTAACCGACGCTACGGCAGAGCGTTCTTGTTCTGGTAGTACAATTAAACTCAGTGAGGAAACGGTAGCGGAATATTTGCGATCGAATGTTAGCTTAATGAAGAATATGATTGCACGGGGTTATCAAGATGCTCGTACTTTATTACGCCGTATTGCCAAGATGGAAGAATGGTTAGCGAATCCTTCTCTCATGTCTGCGGATGAAAATGCCGAATATGCAGATATTATCACCGTCAACTTGAGTGAAATTAAAGAGCCGATCGTCGCGGCTCCCAATGATCCTGATAATGTTAAACTTATGAGCGAGTGTGCAGGTGATAAAGTTGACGAAGTGTTTATCGGTTCTTGTATGACAAATATCGGACATTATCGTGCGGCGGCGAAAATCCTTGAGGGTGCAGGTACTGTTAAAGGGCGTTTATGGGTATGTCCTCCGACTCGCATGGATGAATCACAGTTACGCAATGAAGGGGTTTACGATGTTTTTGTCGCTTCGGGTGCAAGAACTGAAATGCCGGGGTGTTCTCTGTGTATGGGGAATCAAGCGCGTGTGGAAGATAATGCAACTGTATTTTCTACTTCTACCCGTAATTTTAATAACCGTATGGGTAAAGGTGCAAGAGTGTATCTCGGTAGTGCTGAGTTAGCCGCCGTTTGTGCTTTATTGGGCAAAATTCCCACTGTAGAGGAGTATATGTCGATCGTATCTGAAAAAATCGATCCTTTTAAGGGCGAATTATACCGTTACTTAAACTTCAATGAAATTGATAATTTTGAAGATGAAGGGCGAGTAATTGCTTTAGAAGATATGCCGAAAATCGAAGACATTTTAGGAATACCAGTATAATTGTAGGGTGGGCAATGCCCACCATTATTTTTAGTTATGGGAAAAAGTCACTTTAAAAAAGCAATTTTATCTTTACAAACTCGAATTAACGAACATCAAGAAAAAATTAGATTAGAATTAAAGAAAGATTATCCAGATCAAGGATTAATGAAACATTAGCAAAAGGAAGTCAAAGCCTTTGAGAAGGGAATTGAACAAGCATTAAAAAGATTGGGGAAAAAATAATGCAACTAACTGAAAAAAAAAACATATCAAAAGCTCAACCTTAAACCATTTAATTATTGAGTTAAAGGAAGAATGTCAAACAGTCATTTCTTTAATTAATCAACTAGAAATTTCAGAATTGAGCGATCGACAAAACGGTAAAATTTTATCAGAATTATTAGTATCTTCTATTTATTTAGATAGTCATTGTAATAAAAATTTTCAAGATTTAATTTCCGATGAATTAGAAACTTTGCATGACTAATAATTGTCTCCGAGAAAATCGATCTTTCAAAGATGAATTATACTGTTATCTCAATTATCTCAATTTTGACAAAATTGCAGATTTTGAGTGTTTTTGATGAGTTGTTTCAATAGACAATATGTCTAAATTTGAAACGCTTTTAGTTAAACGTTATAAGTGAGATGGGTCTTTGATGGATTCACCTTTGTTTAAGTTATCTATAGCGTTTATCTAAATAGTAAGGTACACCTATTTCTTAATAGCAATGGGTTTGACTCTGCTCTGGAGTACCTCATAAATATAAGAATTGCTATATTTAATTTCAACAACAGCGAAATTGCCATTGCCATCGGTAAAAATTAAATCTCCTAAACCAGAATCTGATCTTCCAGATTCTACTTCCCATTCATCTTCAACGACAAAAGGATATTTAGGCAGTAATTGGTCACTATTTAGTAATAATTTTTGTTTTAATAAAAATTCATCATTTTTATCCCAATTACGATTTTTTATGTAAGTACGAATTACTTGATCTCTGTATTTAATTTCATTTATGTTCATATAATATTAATTAAAATCATATCAAAAAGGTGGGCATTGCCCACCCTACTTTGTTTAACTCTTTGCGACTTTGCGTCTTTGCGTGAGAAAAACCTTAACTTCCTCCGACTCTGGCAACATCTTGGGCGTTGGCTTCAAAGGCTGCGTTTAAGGCTTCATCCCCTGTTAAACCAGAGTCGATCGCACTTTTTAGCGCCTGTAAAACTCGTTTATAATCTCTTGGCATTACCTTAACAAATTTACCAATATTTTCTTCCCAATTAGTAAGAATTTTTTGGGCTTTTTTACTATTAGTAAATTCGGAATGTTTAGTTATTAATTGTTTCAATTCGGCAATTTCTGAGGCATCGTCAAGGGTTTCTAAACCTACCATTTCCGTATTGCAATGGGAAGCAAAATCGCCCTTTTCATCGAGGATATAGGCAACTCCTCCACTCATACCAGCGGCAAAGTTACGCCCTGTTGAGCCAAGAATTACAACTCGTCCTCCTGTCATATATTCGCAACCATGATCGCCTACTCCCTCAACGATCGCCGTTACACCAGAGTTACGGACACAGAAACGCTCACCTGCAATACCTGAAATATAGGCTTCGCCACTGGTTGCACCGTAAAGGGCTACGTTACCCACGATGATATTATCTTCGGCAGGGAAGGTAGATTTTTTGTCAGGATAGACGATGATTTTACCACCGCTTAAGCCTTTACCGATATAGTCGTTAGCATCTCCTTCTAATTCGAGGGTGACTCCTTTGGGAACAAATGCCCCTAAACTTTGCCCTGCACTACCGATAAAATGCAAATGCACGGTATCTTCGGGTAAGCCTTCCCAATGTTTTTTAGTAATCTCGTTACCTAAAATTGTACCAACCACACGGTTAATGTTTTTAATGGGTAAAGTCGCTTTAACTTTGTCTCCATTTTCGATCGCACCTTTACATAAATCCAGTAAAGTGGTTATATCGAGGGATTGATCTAAACCATGATCTTGTTTAATGGTACAATAACGCCCAACACTAGGATCAACTTCAGGCTGATAAAGGATCGGAGATATATCAATACCTTTAGCTTTCCAATGATCGATCGCACCTTTAGGTTCTAATACATCAGTACGCCCTATCATCTCATCCACTGTGCGGAAGCCTAATTCTGCCATAATTTCCCGCATTTCTTCAGCGATAAACTTCATGAAATTGACGGTATAAGCAGGATCACCTGTAAATTTAGCACGAAGATCAGGATTTTGGGTAGCCACACCCACAGGGCAGGTATTGAGATGACACACACGCATCATGATACAGCCTAACGTGACGAGGGGTGCAGTGGCAAAACCAAATTCTTCAGCACCAAGTAAGGCGGCTACTACCACATCTCGCCCTGTTTTCATTTGTCCATCGGTTTCTACCACGATGCGACTGCGAAGGTTATTTAATAAAAGGGTTTGGTGAGTTTCTGCTAATCCTAATTCCCACGGTAGTCCTGCGTGTTTAATAGATGTGCGAGGAGAAGCCCCCGTGCCTCCGTCATATCCAGAGATTAAGACTACATCGGCTTTTGCCTTAGCAACTCCAGATGCGATCGTACCTACTCCCACTTCAGACACTAATTTGACATTAATTCTTGCGTCACGGTTAGCGTTTTTCAAGTCATGGATTAACTCCGCTAAATCCTCAATGGAGTAAATGTCATGGTGAGGAGGAGGAGAAATTAAACCGACACCGGGGGTAGAATAACGCACTTTGGCAATCCAAGGATAAACTTTTTTGCCAGGTAATTGTCCACCTTCACCCGGTTTCGCACCCTGTGCCATTTTTATCTGTATCTCTTTGGCTTGGGAGAGGTATAAGCTATTAACACCAAAACGTCCACTAGCTACCTGTTTGATGGCACTATTTTTCGAGTCTCCTTCTTCATTAGTCCAAGTATAGCGCTCTGGGTCTTCTCCTCCTTCCCCTGTGTTGGATTTACCGCCGATACGATTCATGGCAATAGCTAAAGATTCGTGAGCTTCTTTGGAAATCGAACCGTAACTCATCGCCCCCGTTTTAAAGCGCTTCATGATGTTTTCGATCGGCTCAACTTCTTCAAGAGGAATAGACTCCCGTTGTTTAAACTCCAATAAGTCACGAAGACGGAAATAGTGCTTACCATGATCATTTATCATTTGAGAATACTTCTTAAAGAGTTGATAATCTCCCAGTTGCACTGCTTGTTGTAAGGTGTGGATAGTTTGGGGATTGAAAAGGTGAGATTCACCATCTTTGCGCCATTGATACTCACCACCAACGTCTAAGGTATGCCCGTTAACTTGTCTTTCAGGGAAAGCGTGGCTATGACGCATAATTGTTTCCTGGGCGATGACTTTTAAATCAACACCTTGTAAACGAGAAGCGGTACGAGTAAAGTATTTGTCAATGATACTCTGATTTAAGCCGACAGCCTCGAAAATTTGTGCGCCTCGATAACTTTGGATGGTGGAAATACCAATCTTGGCGGCAATTTTGATCACCCCTTTGGTAACGGATTTGATGTAGTTATAAACAGCCGTATCATAATCAACCCCTGTCAATGATTTATCTTCAATCATGTGGTTAAGGGTTTCATAGGCGAGGTAGGGATTGATTGCACCGCAACCATAGCCTAACAACAAGGCAAAATGATGTACTTCTTTTGGCTCTGCTGATTCTAAAATTAAGCCTACAAGGGTTCGTGTGCCGTTACGGATGAGATGATGATGTAATCCTGCTACTGCTAATAATGCTGGTATGGGTGCGTTGTTAAAGTCCACCCCTCGATCGCTTAAAATCAAGTGGGTGCATCCCTCTTTAATTGCTTTATCTACTTGATTGAAAATCGCTTCTAAGGCATCTTCTAAGCCTTTTACTCCATCTTTGGGGTTAAATAGAATTGAAACGGTATGAGCTTTAAAACCATCACTGTTTAAATTTTTCAGTTTCACCAATTCTTCATTAGTGATGACAGGAGTTTTGAGGGCGATAAGATGGCAACTTTCGGGCTGAGGATTCAGTAAATTTCCTTCTCTACCGATGGTAGTTTCGGCGGAGGTAATGATTGCTTCTCTAATAGAGTCGATCGGCGGATTGGTTACTTGGGCGAAAAGTTGTTTAAAATAGTCGTATAGAAGTTTGGGCTTATCGCTTAACACAGCTAAAGGCGTATCAACACCCATTGCACCTACTGACTCCACACCAGTTTGCGCCATAGGTACAAGTAACATCCGCAAGTCTTCAAAGGTATAACCGAAGGCTTGTTGTAAGGGAATTAAATCATCATTACCGCCCTCGCCTAGTGGGAGAGGGGTAGGGGTTGAGGGTGAGGGCAATTTATCTAAGGTGTATAAATGTTCATCTAGCCATTTTTGGTAAGGCTTTTGGGTGATGATAGGTTGTTTCACTTCCTCATCGGCAACGATGCGCCCTGCCTCCATATCCACTAAAAACATTTGTCCGGGTTGTAGCCTTCCTTTCGATTCTACTCTTTCTGGCTCAATGGGCAATACTCCGGCTTCTGATGCCATGATGACTAATCCATCTTTGGTGACGATGTAGCGTGATGGACGTAAACCGTTACGATCGAGTATAGCGCCAATTTGCTTACCATCGGTAAATGCGATCGAAGCAGGGCCATCCCAAGGCTCAATTAAACAAGAGTGATATTGATAGAATGCTTTTTTCTGCGCACTCATAGACTCATGCCCACTCCAAGGCTCAGGAATCATCATCATTACCGCATGGGGTAACGAGCGCCCACTTAATACCAACATTTCTAAGGCATTATCAAAGATAAGAGAATCACTACCTTCCATGTTGATAATGGGTTGGATTTTTGCCATATCTTCCCCAAATAACTCCGATTCAAATAAGGCTTGACGAGCGTGCATCCAATTAGTATTACCCCTTAGAGTATTAATTTCGCCGTTATGGGTGATGTAGCGGTAAGGGTGCGCTCTTTCCCAACTTGGAAATGTGTTTGTACTAAAACGAGAGTGGACTAAAGCTAAAGCGGTTTGCAACTCAGGGTTATTCAAATCGAGGTAATATTTGCCTACTTGCTCAGGGCGCAACATTCCTTTATAAACAATAGTACGGCTAGAAATGGTGGCTGGATACCAATAAAGATCAATATTACTTGCTTTTATGACTGCGTGCGATCGTTTTCTGATGACAAACAATTTGCGTTCAAAAGCTAGACTATCATTAAGATTAGGATTTTTAGCGATGAAAACCTGTTGTACATAAGGCTCACAAATTAACGCACTTTTGCCTAAATCTGAGTTATCTGTAGGCACATCACGCCAACCTAAGACTTTTTGCCCTTCTTCAGCGACAACTTGCTCAAATAACGCTCTCGCTTTTAATCTCACCTCTTCTTTAGGGGAAGTAAAAATCATACCCACTGCATAGTTACCCACTTCAGGCAAAGCAAAACCTAATTTCTCGGCTTCTTTGCTCATAAATTCATGGGGTAACTGCATTAAAATCCCCGCACCATCGCCCGTGTTAGGCTCTGCACCACAGCCCCCCCGATGATCTAAATTGATTAAAATAGTTAAGGCTTGTTGTACTGTATCATGGGATTTCTTCCCGTATTTATGCACCACGAAACCCACACCACAGGCATCGTGTTCATTTTGTGGATCATATAATCCCTGTTTTTCTGGTATTAAACTATAAGTCATGATTGCTTCCTAAAATTTGGTGTTACTGCTGAAATATAAAGAAAATTTTAAGTCTAGCTCTTTATTTCTTTTTACTCGTTTATCTACACATTATAGGAAGATTTCTCGATCGAACTGTTTTTTTTGTCAGAAAGTTAATATAAGGTTAAGTTTTTTTAAGTTTGTGGGAAGTTAGGAGATGTCACCAATTAGAACTTAAAATAAGGTTGTTGCTGAATAATCACTTTATGTATAAATCAAATCATATTTTAATTCAGTAATATAGTATTTTTATCAATTTAATTATTACCTAATCTTTTACGCCATTCTTCATCTATTTTATTTCTTTGTTCTAGTTGTTGATCTAATAAATCTTTTTCTGTAGAATAAGCGAGATTTTCTTCACTAATAATTGTCTGATTAGCAAATTGTTGTGCATAATTAATTTTTAACTCTAATTCTTTGCTAGATTTAAGTAAATTCGCTTTTTCTTCCCGTTGATAGTTTCTCTGATTAACTTTATTATTACGATTTTTTAGCCAAAAATAACGTATTAAGGGAATAGTTAAATAACTAATACCGTAAGTTAATAATAGAGGATAAAGAAAGTCAACAAATAAAATTAAACCTCCTATTTCTTGGGCTACTTCTGGAGTTAATAATGAGCCTAATACTAGAGCTAATACTATATTAATTATACCTAAACCGATCGCTAATATTTTTTGACTACTATTGGCTTGACTAAATTGCCAAAGATTTTCTTTTAGATAAGGAGAAACGGATACTTTTCCTCTTACTTCTGCCTTAACTTGCAACTCAGGAAAATAATAAATGATTTCACCCTTTTCTGACACTTCTGGATAACCATTAAAACGAATTAAAGCTGGTAAAATATAACCTTCATCTCTTTCATTATAAATATTAATATTATCTAAATAAGGTGCTAATTGTTCTGCTATGATTGCACCATTATTATTTTGGATTACTGTGGCTATTTCTCGCCAACGTTTTTCTTCTAAATTAGGATTAGGATTACCGTCACCAAATAGAAAAGAATAAATTGATTCTAAAAAATTAAGCTCATTTTCTTTAGAATTACTCAATTGTCTTTGATAACGTCTTTGTTGGTAATTAGGGGTAAATATCCAGAAAATATCAGGAGAAAACCAAAACCGTGGAAAAAACAAAAATCCTCCTCCATTTCTGGAACTTGAGTTATTATCATCATCATTTTTGCTATTAACAGCTATTACTATCACCACAATAGCAATAAGCATTAATAAAATAGAAGAAACTAATAAAATTCCGAAGGATATTCTAATTAAATAAAAGATAATTTTCCATGCTTTTTCTAACCATTTCTGCCAACGTAATTGCCAATATTTATTTCTTAAAATACTACGAAAATTAGAGGGAAATAAATAAGCGATATCTCCTGTTTCTGCAACTTGTAAATTACCGTTGGTATCTGATGCTAGATTTAATAATTCTTGTTGCACAACTTTAACATCTAATCCTGATTTAGTGGCAACATCTCCGATCGTAACTCGATAGTTTAATTCTTCGATCGACTGCATAATAGCAGAATTTGGACTATTCATACTTAAATAATTAGGAATTATAATTTTTATGATCAACTATCAATTATCCTAGAACTTTTTTTGAAAATTTACGTCTAGTCAAGTAGATTTAAAATTATCTGATTAACTATAATAAATGTTTTCTTTAACTCGTTATTCTTTAACACTCTCTATTTTAATCGCTTTTGTCTTTAATCCCCTTAAAGGTGCGATCGCCTCTGACACAATTATCTTGAAATATAGCTTGTTACGGCAGTCTATTCCTGTAGAAGATTTAACTATTTTTTGTGAAACAGGAGAAACTTCTTCGGATTTAAGTCATTTTCTTCGATTAGCAAATCAACCATCTGAGAAGGTAAAAAATACCCTTTGTCGTCAAATTCCTGTTAATGGCGTAATGCTATCAAAAATATTGAATAATCCCTTCGGAGGAGTGGTTTTAGATGTTTTTTCCGAAGTTGTTACAACTCCCAGTGAAAAAGCTAGTCGTGAATCCTTAAGAGGTGCAGTGATTACATCTGCCTTAAAAGATAATAATATTAGCATTATGGAAGTAGCACAAAACTATCCTACCACAGAACTTCATATTAATGGCGATCGTCTGATGGAAATTTACAGTCAATTAGAAGGTATTTTGGGAAGTATTCCTTTGCCTAAATAGAAAGTTATTGACAAAAAAAACTTAATGTGCGTTATTCGTCGAAGATAAAAATGTAAAAAATCTTAATGTAAAGTGGGCTTAATTCAGTTTAAGGTGAAAAATTAACAAGAAAAATGTTTTTGTAAATTTTTATAACTAGAGTCTCAGAAAATAAATAAGGATAAAAGAAAATGAGTGTTAATTTAGCCACCATGTTAAAAGAAGGTACAAAAAAATCCCATTCTATGGCTGAAAATATGGGATTTATTAAGTGCTTCCTTAAAGGAGTTGTTGAGAAAAATTCTTATCGTAAGTTAGCGGCAAATCTTTATTTTGTCTATGGTGCCATGGAGGAAGAAATGGAGCGTTTAAAAGATCATCCTCTTGTTAGCAAAATCTATTTTCCGGAGTTAAATCGTGAGTCCAGTTTAGCAAAAGACCTTCAATTCTATTATGGCAGTAACTGGAAAAATGAAATTTCTATTACTCCTAATGGACAAGCCTACGTCGATCGAATCCATGAAATTGCTAATACTGCACCTGAATTATTTGCCGCTCATTCCTATACACGTTATTTAGGAGATCTTTCTGGCGGACAAATCTTAAAAAATATTGCAGAAAAAGCCATGAATTTGGATGGAGAAGGTACTGCTTTTTATGAATTTGAAACCATCACTGATGAAAAAGCCTTCAAAAATATGTATCGTCAAGCCTTAAATGATTTACCCGTAGATCAAGAAACTGCCGATCGTATTGTACAAGAAGCTAACGAGGCTTTTGGTATGAACATGAAAATGTTCCAAGAATTAGAAGGTAATTTGGTTATGGCGATCGGTAAAATGTTATTTAATAGCTTAACATCTCGTCGTCGTCGTGGCAGTAATGACTCTACTAATAGTGGTGAATTAGCTACCGCCGAATAGAAATTAACTCCATCAAAATAAGGGGATAAAACAAAGAATCGATACCCTTACTCATAATTCAATTAATGAGTTTTTCCATAGAATTATAGTACCTTCTTCAGCAAAATTGGGGAAGGTATTGATTTTAAAGCAAACATTTAGACTTATTTTGAATTTTATATTCATGGGATTAGTAATTAAGATATAACAAAAGTAAAGAATATAACACCTAACTATTCTTTTGGTTATCCTCCCTCGGAGTATTGAAAAAGATAATCATTATCAAATATAATATACTCTCATAACTTAACCTTGTGAGGAGTCAAACTATAGTGAATAGTAAATTATTAACAACATCTACTTTAATTAGTAGTTTTTTTATATCTTGTTTGGGAGAAATCATACCAAATAAAAGAGTATTTGCTTCTACCCCAATCGATATTTTAGAACAAATAGACGAATATCAATTAAACACCCAAAAATCTCAAGTAACCTCTGTTTCTCAGTTAAGGGATGTATCTCCAACAGATTGGGCTTTTGAAGCCTTAAGAAGTTTAGTGGAAAGGTATGGTTGTATTGTAGGGTATCCCGATCAAACTTTCAGAGGAAATCGTGCTTTGAGTCGTTATGAATTTGCGGCAGGGTTAAATGCTTGTATGCAACAAATGGAGCGTTTAATTGCCGCCAGTGAATCGGTAATGAAAGAAGACATCGAAAAACTAAAACGATTAATGGCAGAATTTGAAACAGAATTAGCCACTTTAGGCGCAAGAGTTGATAACCTAGAAGGTAGAGTGGCATTTTTGGAAGATCATCAATTTTCCACTACCACCAAGTTAAGTGGAGAAGTTATTTTTGGATTAGCAAGTATCTTCAACGGACAAAAAAACGGCGGTACAGAAAATATAGAACAAGTACCCGTATTAGGAAATCGTACAAGAATAGAATTAAGTACCAGTTTCACTGGTAAAGACTTACTTTACACTCGTTTAGCTACAGGTAATTTTCCAGATTTTAGTGTACCAGCTAACACTCAACAAGCTAGTTTAGCATTTGCTCAACCAGATGATAATGACGTAGCAGTAGAAGTATTAAACTATAATTTCCCTCTCAATGATAATATTACTCTCTGGTTAGAAGGGGCTGGAGGAGCATTTGATGATTTTACTAACACTCTCAGTATTTTAGACGGTGATGGTGGTAGTGGTGCATTATCTAGTTTTGGTACTCGTAACTTAGCTTATTATCAAGGAGAAGGAGCTGGTTTAGCCTTAGAAGGTAAATTTGGTCAATTTGGTTGGAGTTTAGGCTATTTAGCCACGGATGCTAACAGTCCAGAAAAAGGTAACGGTTTATTTAATGGAGCTTACGGTATCTTAGGGCAAGTAGGTTATTATCCTAACGATAAATTTGGGGTAGCTTTTGCTTATGGTCAAGGTTACAATACTTTTGGCATTGGTGAAAATACCCGTAGTTTTGCTGAAGTGATTGCCGATAGTCCCATTAACACTTCTCATAATATTTATACTTTAACCATGTCATGGCAATTAGCAGAAAAATTTGTATTAGGTGCATGGGGAGGATATTCTAACGTAAGAACTCTTAACTCTTTTTCTGATGGAGATGTGAATATATCCCGTGGCAGTTCGGATATGTGGTATTGGGCGGCAACCTTAGGCTTTCCCGACTTATTCAAAGAAGGTAATTTAGGGGGAATTATTATTGGGATGCAACCTTGGCAAACTAATTCCACTATCAGAAATAATGATGTCAGATTGGATAATGAGGATACTTCTTTTCACATTGAGGCATTTTATGAGTATGCAGTGACTGACAATATTAAAATTACTCCGGGGGTAGTCGTTGTTACAAATCCTTCTAATGACACCCGTAATGATCCTTTAGTTATTGGTGCATTACGCACTACTTTCACCTTTTAATTAATTAGAAGGGAGGTGCTACTGATTTGAGCTATGAATCTTAATTTTGTAACTTTTTACTAATTTTAAATTACTCAAAAAATAAAGAATTTGAGCAACTAAAAAAGTAAGATAAATATAGTTTTCATATCTTGATTCAGTAACGTCAGATATTTATTAAGTACATAATAAACCTAAATCTAATAAAGACATTTGTTTTGCTTTTAATGGATATTTTAAAGTATAATCAATATTGAATAATTGACAAAGAAAACCAGCTAATAAAATGTCAAAATTAGGAATAGTTTTTATATCTATTTCTCTTATATCTCCAGCAGGTATTTCTTCAAAGTTATTAAAATATATTTCTCTAGCATGGGAATCAATTTTTGAACTAAATACACATTGAAAACCGACTTTTTCAAAACCTAATCTGAATCCTCCAATTCCTGCAAATAAATCAATAAATTTATAACTCATTTTCTAATTCCTCTATAAGTTGATATTAACAACTCTTTATAGTTCATTTTTATATTAATTATTTAACAATACTAATCTTTCTTTTTTTAGGAATTATAACATTAAGAATATTCCAATAGCTTGATGCTTTATCCATGTTATATTCCATAAATTTTAATTCAATTTTTTCTAATTTTCTTATTTCTAATTGGTTAATATCTACTTCTAAAATCTTAATTATTTCGTCTCCAATGGCTTTAGCTAACATAGGAATAACTGCATTACCAATTTCTCGGAAACCATGCCAAATTGTCTCATGAAATAAAAACCAATCAGGAAATGTATGCAATCGAGCTGCCTCCCTTACTGTAATACATCTGGGTTGACTGTAGTGAATTGGACGGGCGGCAGTATATGCCCCTTTGTCTCTGGCAGTTCCTGCTCTTAACGTATTACATAATCCTGTAGGAGAAAGTTTCAAAAAGCGACTGGTTTTCTCTACATTTCCTTGGGGGGTTAACTGAAAACGCTCTATGGATTTTTCTGTATGATTTGAACCTACATGATTATAGATAAAATTATCTCGTTGTCGATGATGACATAATTGATAGATTCCTTGAGAATTTAAGGCAAAATTACGTCTAAATCCTGAATAATCCAGTTTTTTTGAGTCTATACCTTTATTTTCCCCGATAAACGCTGGAAAAAAAACTAAATCCTTGATGGCACTTTCTACATTATTAAACTCTTGAGTTTCAAGGGGATAACTAACGGGTTTCACATCATGACGACTACCCATGAGAATTAAGCGTTTTCGTTTTTGAGGAGCACCAAAAAGACTAGCATCAAGGATTTTAACGGGTTTAGCGATGTGATAACCGATATTCTCAAATTCTGTAATTAATTCTGCTAAAAATTGTTGATGTTTTCCCA